>JADBKN010000001.1 GCA_014896375.1 Bacillota bacterium
TGACGCTTCTGCCGCTCTCTTCCTTCACCACACACTGATCGGTCTAGAGCCGCGTGCCTTGGGTTGCCAGTCCCGAGAGGCTGTGTTATCGTACCTCTTGGGTCTTTTTGGTCAAATATGTCTTCATGGAAAACAAGGAGGGCGTGCCCGCGGACCACCCACCTGCCCGGCTGCGTCCCTACGCAATCTTGGGAGGGGAACTTGTGTACCGCTTCGTTCAAGAGTCCATCAAGCGCCCGGTTTTCGTGACGGTCCTCGTCCTGATCGTGGCGCTCCTCGGCACCATCTCCGTCACCCGGCTGCCCAACGAACTGCTTCCGGACATCAACCCGCCGCTGGTGACCGTGATCACGCCCTTGCCGGGGGCCTCCGCCGCCGAGGTGGCGGACTTGGTCTCCAAGCCCCTCGAGGAAGCGGCGGCCATCACCCCGGGAGTCGAGAACCTCCAGGCGTTTTCCGAGGAAAACGTTTCGATCCTAATCGTGCAATTCGCGTGGGGGTCCAACGTCAACCGCGACATCGAGGAACTGCGCACCCACATCGACCAGGTGGAGCTCCCCGAAGGGTCGGAACGACCGGTCGTCAGCAAGTTCGACCCGGCCTCGATGCCGATTCTTCAGTATGTGGTCGAATCCCATGCCGACGTCAACGAGATGACGAAACGGGTGGAACAGGAGGTTCTGCCGCGCTTGCGCGCCGTGGACGGCGTGGCGGACGTGGAACTGGTGGGCGCCGCCGCGGACCAGGTACAGGTTTACCTGCGGCAGGAAGACCTAGCTCGTTACGGAATCAGCGCGTTGCAGGTCCGCCAAGCCATCGCCGCCGCGAACCTCAACTATCCTCTCGGAGAGGTACCCGAAAACGGCGGCCGAGTCAGCTTTCGCCTGACGGGGCGGCTTGACACTGTCGATCGCCTGAAGAATCTCGTCGTAGGGCAAGCTCCCGTCGCAACCGGAGACGAGCCGTCCGGGCCGCGCCCCGTCCGTCTGTCCGATGTGGCCGATGTGCGCATCGCCCCAGCCGAGGCGACGTCCATCGTCCGGTCCGATGGCCGCCGTACGCTGAGCCTGCTTATCTTCAAGCAGGCCGACGCCAACACCGTGGAGGTCGCCGATCGAGTGGAGTCGGAGATCGCGTCCATCGAGGACGATCTTGACCTGACCTTCCGCAAGGTCATCGATGCCGCCGAGATTGTGCGCGGTTCCATCAAAGACCTGGGCCGGGACCTGGTCATCGGCGGCGTGCTGGCCGTGCTGGTGATCCTGCTGTTCCTCCGGCAGCTGCGCACATCGCTGATCAGCGCCATCTCCATCCCCGTTTCGATCCTGGC
This sequence comes from Bacillota bacterium, assembly GCA_014896375.1. Taxonomy (GTDB): domain Bacteria; phylum Bacillota; class Sulfobacillia; order RBS10-35; family Bu92; genus Bu92. The sequence goes on from JADBKN010000001.1 coordinate 1,331, forward strand.
CACGTTCCTCGTGTTGTACGTTTCCGGGCTCAGCCTGAACATCCTGACCCTGGGCGGTCTCTCCCTGGCAGTGGGGCTGATCATCGACGATGCCATCGTGGTCATCGAGGCGATCCACCGGCACCTGGAACGGGGGAAGACACCGGCCCAAGCCGCCCTGGACGGCACCATGGAGGTGGCGGTCCCCGTCCTAGCCGCCACGGCGACCATTGTGGCCGTGTTCCTGCCGATCATCTTTGTGCCGGGCGTGGCAGGAGAGATCTTTCGCGAGCTGGCGGCCACGGTTAGCGCCGCGGTGCTGGTGTCGCTGGCGGTGTCATTGACCGTGGTGCCCATGCTGGCCGCGCGCCTGCTCAAGCCCGGCTGGCACGACCGGCGCCAGCGCCAAGGCGAGGAGAATCCGCAGGAAGCGCGACCGCGCGATGGGCGCGTGACGTCGCGTGACGTGATGCCGGACAGCTGGCTGGCCCGGCGTTATTACAGCTTCATGTCGGCGGTGCTGGGCTACCGCTGGGTCGCGCTGCTGGTCGCCGCCGCCATCCTCGGTGGTTCCTTGTTCCTGGTGCCGCACATCGGCACCGAGTTCATCCCCACCACCGACGAGGCACAGTTCCAGATCCAGCTGCGCATGCCGGCGGGGAGTTCGCTGGAGGAGACGAGCCGGGCCGCGCGCGCTGTGGAAGAGGTGTTGCGCGAGGACAAGCACATCGACGGATACACCGTTCAGGTGGGTGGCAACCAGGGGCTCGCCATCTTGGGTGAGGTGAACGGCGGTCCGCGAACGGCGACGTTCATCGTCACTCATGACGGCGACCGGGACACCGAGGAAGTCATCCAGGAGTTGCGGGAACCGATCGAGAAGGCGGCCGCTCCGGCCGATGTCACCGTCAACATCCTCTCGACCATCGTGCACACCGTCGGCGCCCAGGGGAATGGCATTCAGGTCAACGTGAGCGCCGCCAGTCGTGAAGAGCTCGAACGCTGGGTGCCGCGCATCCGGGACGCTGTGGCGGGTGTGGACGGCATGACGGGCGTGGAAGACAATCTCTCCCTCAGCCAGCCGGAGCTGCAGCTCACCGTGGACCGGGACCGGGCCATGGCTTACGGGCTGACCCCGGCCCAGATCGGCATCTTACTGGAACCGGCCGTCAAGGGGGTCACGGTCGGGCGCCTGGAGGCGGGCGACCAGTCGTATGACATCTGGCTGCAGCTCCGCAAGGAGGACCGCAACACCGTCGAAAAGCTTGAGGCGATCCCGGTCGCGTGGGCACCCGACGGCTCGCCGGTGCGGCTGGGCGATGTGGCCACCATCAAGCGGGGCAACGGTCCCGTCAGCATCGTGCGTGTCAACCAGCGCCCGTCGGCGACCATCACCGGTTTCTATGAGGGCCGCGATCTGGGCAGCGTTGCCGCCGACGTCCGGGCCGCCATCGAGGACTTGGACCTTCCCGCTGACGTGGAAGTCTCGTACGGCGGGGTCGTGGACCTGATGAATGACAGTTTTTCGGGGCTGAGCCTCGCCCTGGTGCTAGCAGTGGCCATGGTGATCCTGATCATGGCGGCGGAATTCGAATCCTACCTGCACCCCTTCGTAATCCTCTTCTCCCTACCCCTGGCCGCAGCCGGCGTGCTGGCGGGCCTGTGGGTGAGCGGCCACCACTTCGGGATCACGGCGTTCCTCGGCGCGATCCTGCTCGTGGGGATTGTGGTGCGCAACGGCATCATTATGATCGACTACATCAAGCAACTGCGCGAGCAGGGGTTGCCCGTAAAGGAGGCCGTGCTCACCGGCGCCGCCGTAAGGGTGCGACCGGTCTTGATGACCGCCATCGCGGCGGCGGTCGGGATGCTGCCCATTGCCCTCGGCATCGGCGGCAGCGGTGTGAAGCTGATGGCGCCGCTGGGCGTCACGGTGGTCGGCGGGCTCTTCACCTCGACGCTGCTTACCCTGGTGGTGGTGCCGGTCATGTACACCCTGCTCGACCCGGCCTACCGCCGCGAGCAGCACCGGCAGCGGCGCCGTCAGAGGAAGCGGTCCCATGACCTCCCCGATCTGACACCCGAGGAGGTCCTCGAGCTCTATCAGCGTTACTTTGGCAGTTAGGCGCGCCTCCAACGCGGTCTCCCCGGACCGCGAAAGCCTGCCTACAAGCCGCCCCTCGCCTGAAGACATGCGATGACACTCCGACATGCCGCTGGCGCGGGGGCGGCTGTTTTCACGATCTCTGGCGGGTTCCGTGGAGATGGCGGTAGACTCCCCAAGCTCCGCCTGCGAGCGAGAGCACCGGTAGGATCGTCGCCCCAGGAGTCACCCATTCCGTGGCGCTGGGGGTACCTCTCAGGACGCCGGATGCAGCAAACGTCCACGTGACCGCCCAAAGGAAGTCGTTGAGAAAGAGCAGGACCGAGAAGACCGGTCGCCGGATCGCCGTCGCCACAACGAGCTGAGGAACCCTCGCGGCCGGAAACGACAGGACCGGCTGCCCCAGGTGGGCGAATTACGCCGGCCAGCAGGCCGAAGAGGGCGAGGGACGACAAGGGTACGCCGGCAGCCACGAGGGCGGAACCCGCGGCCAGAGTGAACCGGATGAAGAGCGACACGTCCATTCCCGGGTCAGGCGGCACCACGCCGCTTCACCTCGTGACCGCGCCCGGAATTGCGACTCACCCGGCTGTACAGCTCGAGAAGCTGGGCCAGGCCCCGGCTGGCCTCGTGCTGCCCCGCGACCTTTCTCGCCCCCTCTCCCAACAAGCGGCGCAACTCAGGATCCCGCGCCAGCCGTAAGACGGCGCCCGCCAGGGCCTTCGTCTCTCCGGGTGGGACCGTGATTCCGCTCTCACCGTCGCGGACAAGTTCCGGCAGGGCGCCGGCCCGGACGGCGACCACGGGCAGCCCCGCCGCCATGGCCTCCAGCACCACAAGCCCCTGGGTCTCGGCCGGAGACGGGAAGAGGAACAGGTCCGCCCGGTGGTATTCCCCGGGCATGGATTCCCACGGCGCGTACCCGAGCAAGCGGACGCGACCGGCGGCGATGTGCGGGGCGAGTGCCCGCCGGATGGCGCCGGCCATCGGGCCATCCCCGGCAATGCGAGCCCGCAGCCGCGGTTCTTCAGCCAGGGCCGAGGCCAGCGCTTCCCCGAGCTCCCAGCTCCGCCAGGCCCCTGCCAGCTGCACTCACAATGAATCGAGAAAGACCGTAAAAACCCAAAAACTAAGCGTTGAAAAAGGCCCTCTAGTTCGGGCCTCTTGACACAACGGGGCCGGCTCAACCGGACTCACGCAAGGCGCTGTCGAGGAACCGACCCAACATCTCGTGCTCGCGCGGTCCCAGGCCCTGGAGGTCCTTTAGGAAGCGACCCACCAGATCCACCAATTCCACGCTCAGATTTTGGCTCAGCGTCTGGATCACCGTGCCGGTCACGACTGCAACGAAGATGGAAAGTCGACTCTCGGCCTCCGGGGCCGCGGCCGCCACAAGGCGCTCGACCAGCTGTCGCGTTCGCCCGCCTACCTGCCGGATGTACACGACCAGCAGGCCGAGGAGGTGGGCGCAAAAGGCAACCCTCGATTCGAGCCGGGGCAGGTTCTGGAGCAGCGTCTCCACAGCCTCGCCTGGGCGCATCTCTTTCACTCGCACGATCAGTTCTCCTACCTGAGCCCGTATCGAGTCCCACTCCTCGGGTTCGGGGGGCCGCCGGGTGCCCTCGAACAACTTTTCCGCTTCCGGCGTGGGGCTGAAGACGATGACCGACCGTCCGCCCTCGCCGCGGTGCAGGGCGTAGTTCCGCCGCACGTAGCCCATTTGTTCCAGGGTCTTCAACATATCGTACGCCGTCCACTTGCTGACCCCGAGGACGCGGGCGAGGCTCTCATAATGAACCGGCAGATTTGTTCGCCGGTACAGGTCGACCAATTCTTCGAGGAACTGCTTGCGACGGCCGGTCAAACCCGTTTTGCCCACCGCGGACCACCCCAAAAAACCAAACTTCACGCATTCAATATATTGTCAACGACCTGGCGGCGTCAAACCCACGCAGACTAGCTCCGGTGTGCGGTGTGGGCGCCGGTGCTGGGGTTGGGAAGCGCTCGCGGCGGCCGGGAGCCGCACGAGCCGGCGGCGCAGGAGATCCGCCGCCTGCGGCCAAACACATGACGGAAACGGGCCATGCCGTTGCGCCTGCGCCCCGCCCGCGCCCCGCCGCCAGCCACGGTCCACGGCCCGATACCCGGAAAGCGAGGTCCCCCGCATGACCGACCGCCCGCCCTCCGCCTCGCCCGCCCGCCGGCTGGAGGCCGCCGACCTCCTCCGCCTTGTCTTCCTCAGTGACGTGGCCATGCGTCCGGACGGCCGCCAGGCCGCCCTTGTGCGCACCACCGTCGACGCGGAGGAGAACAAGTACCGCTCGCAGATCTGGGTGGTGGACCTGCCCGACGGCGAGCCGTGCCCCTTCACCGCGGCCGGCGCCCACCGCGACACGCACCCTCGTTATTCACCGGACGGTGCGCACCTCGCCTTCCTGTCGAACCGCAGCGGCTCGACCCAGGTCTGGGTGATGCCCACCACCGGAGGCGAGGCCGAAAAGCTGACGAACGTCGACGGCGTGGAGGACTTCGTCTGGAAGGACGCAGACGAGCTCGTCGTCACCGTGCGCGTGGGCCGCGAGGGGCTGACGGAGCCTGAGCCAAAGGACCCGCCGCCGCCCAAGACGCCGGAGGAGCAGGACCGCCGCTATAACCGCGATGTGCGCGTCATCGACCGCGCCTTCTACAAGCTCGACACGGCCGGCTTCTTAGGAGACCGGCGCAGCCACCTCTTCCGTCTGAGCCGCCGTGGCGGGGAACTCGTGCCGCTGACGAGCGGCGACTGGGACGACCGCGACGCGGCCGTCTCCCCGGACGGCCGCTGGCTGGCGTTCGTGTCCAAGCGCATGCCGAACGCCGACTTCGTCCAGGCAAGCGACGTCTACGTCATGCCCGCGGAGGGCGGCGAGCCGCGCCGCCTCACGAGCGCCGAGGGATATGCCTCCAGCCCGGCCTTCACCCCGGACGGCCGCCATGTGGCCTTCCTCTGCCGGCGCGCGGAAGGGGAGGGCCGCTTCGACGAAGCCCGCCTCTACCTCGTCCCCGTCGACGGCTCCGCGCCGCCGCGCTGTGTGACGCCCGGCTTCGACCGTTCCCTTGTGGACGCCTCCATCAGCGACACACGCGGCCACGGCGGCACGGCGGCGCCCGCCTTCGCGCCGGATGGGCGCACCGCCTTCCTTCTCTCGTCGGACCGCGGCGTGACGCAGATCGTGGCTGTCGATGTGGAAAGCGGTGAGGTGACGCCGCTCTCCTCCCGCGAGCGTACGGTGTACGACGCCGCCTTCGCCCGGGACGGCCGTAGCTATGTGGCGCTTGCCTCGGACCCTGTCACTCCGAACGACGTGTGGTACGGCGAGCGCCCGGCGGACGGTGGCGACTCCTTGTCCTCGCCGTGGACGGAACGCCGGCTCACGGAGGTCAACCGCGAGCTCCTCTCGGAAGTGCAGCTGCAGGTGCCGGAGCGCATCGTCTTCCGCGCCCCGGACGGGCCGGAGGTGGAGGGCTGGATCCTCAAGCCCGTCGGGTTCCGGGAGGGGCAGGCCGAGAAGGTCCCGGCGGTGCTCGAGGTCCACGGCGGGCCCGAGGCCATGTACACGTCGGCCTTCTTCTTTGAGTTCCAGCTTTTGGCCAACCACGGCTTCGCCGTGATCTTCTCCAACCCGCGCGGCTCCGAGGGCTACGGCAAGGCCTTCCGCCAGGCCATTCACCGGGACTGGGGGCGGAAGGACTGGGCCGACGTACAGGCCCTCCTGGACGCCGCCCTGGAGCGCGGCTTCATCGACCCGAACCGGGTGGGCATCGCCGGCGGCAGCTACGGCGGCTTCATGGTCAACTGGGCCGTGGGCCACAGCGACCGCTTCCGCGCCGCCGTCTCCATGCGCAGTCTCTCGAATTGGTTCGTCGACTACGGCGCCAGCGACTTCGGCCACCTGCTGGACGACGACCTCTTCGCCGCGCCCCCGTGGAAGGACCCGGAGGCGTACGCGCGCATGTCGCCGCTCTGGTACGTGGAGAACGTGCGTACCCCGCTGCTCCTCCTCCACGCGGAGGAGGACTACCGCTGCCCGGTGGCGCACGCGGAGCAGTTCTTTGCCGCACTCAAGCGCCTGGGGAGGACGGTGCAGCTGGTGCGATACCCCGGGGAGTCGCACGAGATGTCGCGCAGCGGGAAACCCTGGCACCGCGTCGACCGGCTCCGCCGCATCGTCGGCTGGTTCACGACGCACCTCGCAGCGACGGCCGCGCCGTGAGGGCGACGGCGACGCGCGCGGCACGGCGGCGCGGCCCTGGACTCAAGGGTAGAGCCTCGTGTCGCGCGGCTCGGCGGCTGCGCGTCCCGCCGTGCGCTCGCGCAACTCGGCGACGACCGCTTGCGGGTCGGCGGCGAGGAGGTCGATGAGCACCTCCGCGCGGACGGCTTCCGCATATTCCGCCCCGCGCAGCACGACGCCCGGCACGCGTTCCAGCCAAGCCATAACCGCCGGCCAGTCGGGATAGGGGAGCGCGAGGGCGATGACGGCGTGCGGCCGGCGCTCCCGCACCCCGGCGGCGGCCACGGCCTGGCGCGCGGCGGCGCCGTAGGCGCGGATCAGCCCGCCGCGGCCGAGGAGGGTGCCGCCGAAGTAGCGGACGACGGCGACGCCGGCGTCGCACACACCGGCCGCGCGTAACGCCTCCAGGCACGGCGCGCCGGCCGTGGCCGCCGGCTCGCCGTCGTCCGAGGCCCGCTCGAGGCCGCCCGCCAGGCGCAGCGCCCAGGCGACGTGGCGCGCGTGCGGGTGCTCGGCGCGGATGGCGGCGACGCGCGCGCGCCACGCCGCCTCGTCCGTCGCGGGCTCCGCCACGCCGATGAACACCGAGCGCCGCTCCTCAAGCCGCGAGGTGCCGCGCCCGGCGAGCGTCCGCAGAAGCCGCGCCCCTTCCATCGGCTGCACACCGCTCCTTCCCTGGCGTCCGTCCGGCTCCTGGCCGCCCTTCGTCGGCCGCGGCCCCCTTCCGGCCGCACGCCGTCCCTGTGGTAGAATGCGTCGCGGTGGGAGGGAAATCCCGGTGCTGTCGGAAGCCGAATCCAGCCGGCAGGCACCGCGTCCCCGGCGCCGGCGCTGGGCCCTTTGGGCGGCAGCGGGGATCCTCTTGGCGGGTACCTGGACGGGCCTCGTCTTCTGGCAGACGTACGCGCCCCAGGTGAACCAGCTGGAGAGCATCGTCCAGCACCAGGTGCTCGTCAACGGCGGCTCCTACGTGCCGCTGGAGCGCATCGCCCCGGAGATGCGCGCGGCCGTCGTGGCCGCCGAGGACAGGACCTTCTACCGCAACTGGGGGGTCTCCTGGACGGGCATCGGCCGCGCGCTGATCGTGGACATCGTCTCGTTGGAGTACGCGGAAGGCGGCAGCACGATCACCCAACAGCTCGCGCGCGAGACGCTGCTCACGCGGGAGAAGACCCTCCGCCGCAAGCTCAAGGAAATCGCCCTCGCCGTGATGATCACGCGCACCTACCCCAAGGACAAGATCCTGGAGATGTACCTTAACGCCGTCTACTTCGGCCACGGCGCATACGGTGTGGAGGCGGCCGCGGAAACCTACTTCGCCAAGCCGGCGGCCGCGCTCACCCTGGCACAGAGTGCCCTGCTCGCGGGCGTGCTGCAGGGGCCAAGCCTCTACGACCCCTTCTGCAACCTCGACGGCGCGCGCGCCCGGGAAAGATACGTGCTGGAGCAGATGGTGGAGACGGGCGCCATCACACCGGAGCAGGGGGACGCCGCCTGGAACGCGCCGCTCTACCTCATCCCCGGTTCCTGTTTCCCCTCGGCCGGAGGTGCGCAGCGCTCACGCGCGTGACGGCGCATCATCGCCCTCCTCCAAAGGAGGCGGCAGGCGCTCGGGCGACGGCGTGACGAAGACCGTTCGCTGGTGATCGTAGTGAACCTGCCCGGGACCCGCGCCGCGGATGCGACGGACATAGCGCCGCCGTGTATAGTCGACGGGCACGTTGGAGCTCTGGCGCGCGCGGCTGAAGAAGGCCGCGAGCAGCGCCGCCTCTTGCAGCGTGGCGGGGGGCGGCGGCTCCTCCGGCGGCCAGCCCTCGGGAGGCCGCGCCAGGACGTGCGTGCCGGGGATGTCCTTCGTGTGGAACCACCAGTCGTCCGGCCGGGCGAAGCGCAACGTGAGCCAGTCGTTCTGGCGGCTATTGCGGCCCACCCAGAGCGTCCAGCCGTCAGACGAGCGGTAGTGGCGCGGCCGGCCGGGCGCGGCGCCGGGGGACGCGTCCGCGTCCGGTGAGGCGGGCCGCGCGGACGGGGAGCGCCCGTCGACGTCGCCCGCGCCCGCGAGCCCCAACTCCTCCAGGCGCCCCGCGGCGTCCGCCAGCGCCGCGTCCCAGCGGCGCAGGATCTCCTCCCACGCGTCGCCGGCCGTGGCGGCGTCCAGTGGCGGCAGATTGGCGAGCCTCGCGACGACGTCCTCCAACGCGGCCGCCTCCGCCTCCGTGGCCTCGAGGAGCGGCAAGAGCTCCACGCGGCGGCGCTTCGCCTTCTGGTAGCGGCGGAAGTAGCGCTGCGCGTTCGCCGCCGGGCTGAGGCGCGGGTCCAGGGGCACCGTGCGCGGCGCCTGGTCGCGCGTCCAGTCCGGCAGCACCACCGCCTCCGCCCTGGCGGGCACCTGGTGGAGGTAGGCGGTGAGCAGCTCACCGAGCAGGCGATATTCCTCAGCCGCGCGCGCCTCCTCCCACTCCGCCCGCTGGCGCTCCCGCTTGCGCAGCGCGCGTTCCAAAGCGGCGCGCGCGATGCGCAGGAGGCGCGCACGCGCTTCCGTGCGGCGCCGCACGGCCTCCGTCTCGCGCGTCACCGTCTCCAAGAGGGCCGACGGCGAAGGGAAGAACTCCACCGTCTCCCCCGGCTCCGGCTGGAGATCCAGCGCGGCGAAGGCCGATGTGCGCCCTCCGGCGAGGATCCGGCAGGGGCGGAACGCCTCGGAGCGCACAGCCGCCAGGCGTTCGGCGAGGATGTCGAGGACGCGGCTCCGCTCTTCGGCCGAAATCGCCTCCCACGAAGCGGACGGATCCACGCCGGCGCGACGGGTGACGTCCCGCGCCAGCACGGTGCCGAGCCCGGGCGCGGCGGCCATCACGGCGGAGGCGGCGTCCGCGCCCGTCCGGGCCACGCCACCGGCGCCGCCGCTTGCGGCCGCCGCGCGCTCCGCCCACGCGCGCCACTCCTCCGGCTCCATTGTCACCACGTCGCGCCAGCCCGAGGGGCGCGGCGGCCACTCGTACCGCAGCCCGGGCCACACGGGCCGCACGGGGTTGTCGCCCGGCGCCGCTCGCCGCAAGGCGTCGACCACGCGCCCGTCCTCGTCGACGAGCACCGCGTTGCTGCGCCGGCCCATCACTTCTACGTAGAGCCACCAGGAGACGGCGCGGCCCAGCTCATCCTGGCCCAAAAAGCGCAGCGCCAGCACGCGCTCCAGGCCTTCCATCACGGCATCGGCGAGCTGGGCGCCCACGAGGCGCGCGCGCAAGAGCTGGCAGAAGGCCGGCGGCACCGGCGGATTCGGCCATGGCTGGCGCGTGAGGTGAATGCGCGGGCGTTCGGCGGCATCGATGAGCAGCCGCGCTTCGCCGCGCCCGGGAGCGTACAGCTCCAACACGAGACAGCGCTCTCCCGGCTGGCGGACCTGCTGGACGCGCGCCTCGCGCCAGTCGTGGATCTCGCGGCGGAGGGCGCGAAGGAAGACACCGTCGATCATGCGTCCAATGTACCATGCGTCTGCCGCGGCGCGCGGCGGCGTAGTACGATCCAAGGGGCGAGAGACCAGGCGGGGAGACAGGACCCCGGAAAGGACGTGTCGCGCTGCACGGGCTTCTCCAGGCCGTCGCCGATTGGATCGTGCAGGTCGCCGTGCGCTGGGGCTACTGGGGCGTGGCGCTGGAAATGGCGATCGAGAACGCCAACATCCCCCTGCCCAGCGAGGTCATCCTTCCCTTTGCCGGCTACCTCGTCTTCACCGGAGCCCTGAAGTTCTGGGGAGCCGTGGCGGCCGCCATGGCCGGTGGGCTCTGCGGCTCGGCCTTCTCCTATGCTCTCGGGTATTTCGGCGGGCGTCCGCTCGTGCTGCGCTACGGGCGCTATGTGCTGCTCAACGCCCACCACCTGGAGCAGGCGGAGGCGTGGTTCCGCCGTCACGGCGAGGCCGCCGTGTTCTTCGGCCGCCTCCTGCCGGTCGTACGCACCTTCATCTCACTTCCGGCCGGCATCGGCCGCATGGCCTTCGGACGCTTCCTCCTCTATACGCTGCTCGGTTCCTTGCCGTGGACGACGGCGCTCGTGTGGGCGGGCGTCATCTTGGGGGAACGCTGGTCGGCGCTGGAAGGCTTCTTCCACCGGCTGGACTACGCCATCGTGGCCGCCGCATTGGTGGCGGCCGTAGTGCTCCTTTGGCGAGGGCGGGGGAGCGACCGTCCCCGACGGTGACGGAAAGGCGACGGAACGCCGATGGGAACCGGTGTGGGGGACGCGGCGGGCGGCAGTGCCCGCCGCTGTGCTTTGTCGGGGTAGACGTCCGTGATGGTGAGACTGGCACGACCTGACACTTTAGGCCTACACAATGCAATCGGCTGCTGCTATATTAGTGCAAGCGACGTCGCCGGGAAAGGTCCCGTACCCCCATGGGGATGCTATCGGCAAACCATGCGGAGGAGAGCGTTCCATGGGCGATCTCAACCTTGCGATCATCTACTACTCGTCCACCGGCACCATCCACAGGATGGCCGAAGCCGCGGCGGAGGCGGCGCGCGAGGCGGGGGCGGACGTGCGCCTGCGGATCGTGCAGGAGCTGGCGCCGCCGGAAGCCATCGCGCGCAACCCCAACTGGAAGAAGTTCCGCGATGAGCATCCCGATCTTCCGGTGGCCACGCTGGAAGACTTGGAATGGGCCGACGCGATCCTCTTCGGTTCGCCGACCCGCTACGGCAACGTGGCCGCACAGATGAAGCAGTTCCTCGACCAGAGCGGTCCGCTGTGGGCGCAGGGTAAGCTGGCGAACAAGGCGGTGTCGGCGTTCGCCTCTGCGAGCAACCCGCACGGCGGCCAGGAGACGACGATTCTCGCGCTCTACAACACGATGCACCACTGGGGTGCCATCATCGTCCCGCCGGGCTACACCGACCCGACGATCTTCGCGGCGGGCGGCAACCCGTACGGCACGAGCGCCGCGGCCAACGAGACCGGACCCGCCAAGGAGGTCCTCGATGCCGTCCGCTATCAGGCGAAGCGGCTCGTCGAGGTGGCGCGCTGGCTCAAGGCGGGGCGCGAGGCGGCGCAGCGTGTGCCCGTGGGCAGGGCGTAGCGATCTGAGCTCGACGGACGGGATCCCGGCGTTCTGAGCGTGGCGCGCTCTTCGCGACCAGCCCCGGCGGGTCGGAGCGCATCGTCGACCGCCGCGCATCCTTTTCATGAAGGCCCGGACTGCCTACGGCCCGGGCCTAAACATTTCCCTTGCGGACGTCGAACACGGATCCGAGAACGTGCGCGCACGGCCCGGCTGCCGCCGCCCGCGCGCCGCAGGAGGGGGTCGGGAGATGCTGGCGCAGAGTGGCGCCCGTAGGGGCGACCTGACCACGATCGTCGGCGCTGGAGCTGAGATCCGCGGCACCGTGGCCTGTCCGGGCCGTGGCCTGATGCGCATTGAAGGTCGCGTGGAAGGCGAGGTCGTCTCCGCCGGCCACGTGGAGGTGGCGGAGTCGGGTGAAGTCGCGGGCGTGATCCGCGCGCACGACCTCACCGTGTCTGGCGTGGTGCGGGGCGACGTGCACGTCTCGGGACGCTTGGAGCTGCGCGCCACGGCGCGGCTCTTCGGGCAGCACATCCGGATGCGGTCGCTGGTCGTGGCGGAGGGTGCCGTCTTCCAGGGCCGGTGCGAGATCGTGCGAGGGGCGGGGGATGCGGGAGCCGCGGAGGCGGCGGAGGCCGAGGGCGCGGCGGAGGCTGCGGCGGCGGCCGCGGCCGTGGGGGCGGCCGGGGCCGCGGACAGCGAGGATGCAGCGGAGGGTGCCGTGGCCTTCGGGTGGCCCGATCCAGCGGCGGATGGGGACGCCGCCCTAGCCCTGAACCGGGCGCAGGCCGGGGTGCAAAAAGGCCGGCCATCCGCCTTTGGGCTGGACCGCGGCGAGGATGGGGACGCGGAGGCAGACGAGGGGCACGCCGAGCTGGAGGATGCGCCGCTTACCGGTGCGGCTCCGGTGGGCCACGACCGGCCGGCCGGTGCTCCGCGCGCCGCCCGCGGGGCACGCGCGGACACTCTTCGCGGGCCCGCGGCCGTGGACGGGCGCCGCGTGCTCTGGTCGCGGAAGCGGCCGTGAGCCGTAGGCAGCGGGTAAGGCGCGTGCCGGCGCCACATGTGGCGGGCGCGGCAGGGCATGGTGAGCGGCCAGGCCGGCGACTGCGGTAGGCCCGCCGGCTGGCTGCGGCGCGGGGCGCGGCGGGGGCTTGCGCGTGGGCTTGGGTGCTGCGCGGGGCTGGCTGCGAGCGGGAGGCGGCCCTTTAAGTGCGGATCGGCCGCTATGGGCCTCGAGGGGCCTTAAACTCGTTGCAGGGGGGCGCTCGTGGAAGTCTAAGGTACCAAAAGCACTCAACGCTCCGGCTCATGCGACGGGCGCGTCGAAGGGGGTCGTCGCCGCCCCGCGCACCTCGGCCGCCGCGCCGTTCGCGCACACCCACCGCAGCCGCGCCGCAGCTGCGCCCCGCCACGGCGGCCGCGCCGTCACACCACAGCAGCCGCGCCACGCCAGCCGCGACCTCGACCGCGCCCGCCCAAGCCTCCCGCGCCGCTGCACGCGCTCACGCGCCGTCGCGCCGTCCCGTGCCGTCCCACGCCGTCCCGTTCAGCCCCGTGCCATCCCGTGCGGTCATGTGCCGTCCTCCGTGCGCCGTCACACTTCGTTGAAAATTGCCGCGCATGATGACGCTCAAATCGAGCGTGCGAACGTCGTGCGCTCGTGCGGAGGTGTCGCCGTATGCCCACGACCGCGCCGGATGCCCCGCGTCCACGACGCGCGCGCCTGTACCGCTGGTTCGTCACGGCGGCGAGCGTGGTGGCCTTCGCGGGCTTGTCCGTCGACATGGCGGCGTCTGCACCGCCGCCGATGCCGGCCGCCCAGCCTTCGAGTCCCGGGCAGCTCGCCCCCGGCGGGGGCCTTCCCGACCGGCTCGGTTCCGACTTCGTCCGTCACCGGCGCCACCACTTCCGCGACTTGCCGGGCGGCCAGAGTGGCTCGCCGTTCCTCGCGCCCGGCCAGCAGGCGCCGGCCTTCGAGCCGACGGGGCCGTCATGATCGCAACCTTCCGCGGTGCCGCGGCCTTGCCCGGTGTCGCCCTCTACACCTTCGGGGCGATGAACACCGAAGTGCGGGTGCTGGTGGCCGGGTCGCCGGACGATGCAGACCGCGCCGGACGTCTCGTGCAGACCGTCTTCCAGGCCTACGAAGTGAATCTCAGCCGCTTCCTGCCCTCAAGCGCGCTCACGCGCCTCAATCGAGACGGCGTGTTGGATCACCCACCGCGGCTGCTGGTGCGGGCGCTCCGTCGTGCGAGAACATGGCAGGCGCGCTTGCCCGGGTGGTTCGATCCCACCGTGCTGCCGGCCCTGGAGCGCGCGGGCTACGATCGGTCGTTCGAGACACTGCGGGCGGCCGCCGAGCCAGCGGCGCCGCGTGGAGGTGGGGACGCGCCGCCCGGGGGTGAGGACGAGGATGAGGATGTGGATGTGGATGAGCATGTGACCTTGAGCGCCGGCGAGTGGCTGTTGGAGGCCGGGCCCCGGCGCGTGCGCCTGGCTCCGGGGGTGCGCGTCGACCTCGGCGGCATCGGCAAGGGACTGGCCGTGGACGACGCGCTCAAGGCGCTCGCCCGCGCCGGGTTCGCCGATGTGCTCGTGAATGCCGGCGGCGACATGCGCGCATGCGGCGGCCCGCCGGGGCTCGACGCCTGGCCGGCCGCCGTGCTGCACCCCCTTCTGCCGGGCCGCCCCTTGCGTGAGGTCCGGCTGCGCGACGCCGCTCTCGCGACCTCCTCCACGCTGAGGCGCCGCTGGGTCCGGCAGGGCGAGATGCGCCATCACCTCATCGATCCGCGCACCGGGCGGCCGGCGGCCTCGCCGTGGGTGTCGGTTACCGCGTGGGCACCGGATGCGGAGACGGCGGACGCCGCCGCGAAGGCCATGCTCATCGCCGGCCCCGGGGGTGCGGCGCGCGTGGCGGCCTTGCTTCCAGAAGCGCGGTTCCTCTGCGTGCGGGCGGATGGCGGGGTGGAGGAGTGGTGAACGTGACGCTGCCGCCGGCCCTCTTCAGCAACCAGTTCTTCTGGTTTGTCACGCGCGCCTCAGGCGTTCTCGCCCTGGCGCTTCTCTTGCTGTCCGCGGTGTGGGGCGTCGCGATTCGGGCCGGGCACTGGGACCGTTGGATGGCGCGCTGGGACGTGCAGGATCTGCATCGCTACGTCTCTTGGCTGGCGTGCGGATTCCTCCTGATTCACGTGACGGCGCTGTTGGGCGACCGCTTTGTGGGCTTCGGCCTGGCGGACCTCCTCGTGCCCTTCCACTCCTCCTACGCCGAGCCTTACACCGGGTTGGGCGTGGTGGCGCTGTATCTTTTGGTGGCGGTCATGGTCACGTCGTACCTCACGCGCGCACTGCGCTACCGGCAGTGGCTGGCCTGGCACCGCCTATCGTACGTGGTGGTGCTGCTCGTCCTCCTCCACGCGCTCGGCACCGGTACCGACCGCTTCAAGTGGTGGATGCTGGCCGTCTGCGCGATCGGGGCCGCGTCGCTGGCGGCGGGCTGGCGCGCGAGGCGCTCTTGGGCCAAGAAGACGTGAGCACAGAGCGGAGTCACTGGCTGGGACTCGTACCGCGCGCGAAAGCGTAGGACGCCTGCACGATGGTCCAAACCACCTCCAGCTCCTCCTCGTCCCGCGGTCCGTAGACCATCATGGCCGTGGGCGGCAGCCAACCTCGGCGCGCGACCGGATGCAACTCGCCCCAACCCTTGGCGGCCACCACGCGGGCTGTGGCTTCGGGCAGCATGAGATGCAGGCTCCCGTCATAGGGCGGGTGCAGGTGGGCAAACTCCCGGCCGATCATGAACGCCTCCGGTGGTCCGGCCGCCAGCCCCTCATCGAGGATGAAGGCCCGGGCTCCCGGGACGGAGATCCCGCTGGGACCGACGCGCACCCCGGGCAGGGCCCGGGCCTGCTCAAATAGAGCCTCCTGCAACCAGGGAGGAGCGTTCTGGTCCAGCTGCTGATGGGGGTTCGTCCGGGTGGTCCGCGGCCGTGGACCCCGACGTTCGGGTAAGGACTCGATCGCCGAGAAGGAAACCGTCATCACCGAACCTCCGCATCCACTCCACCGCGATATCGGTTTCAGTCGCTGGTGACGGCTCGTTCGACGGCCGCCCGCAGCCGCTCATAGGGGAGAGCGCCAGAAATCCGCCACCGGTTTTGCAAGACCAGGGCGGGTACGGCATAGATTGCCCAGAGCGCCGCCAATTGCCGGTCTGCGGCAAGTATTTCCCGGGCTTGCGGCCCGTCCATCGTCTCGGCAAAGAGGCCCAGGTCGAAGCCGCACTCCTGGGCGATGTCCAACAAGGTGTCCCGGTCGGCGATGTCGCGGCACTCGGTCAAGTGGGCCTGCTGGACGCGCTGGAAATACCGCCCATGTCCCTCGTTGCCCTCCAGGATCTGGGCCGCAGCACACGCGAGGAGACCCGGGGTCGAATGGGGGTACGGGAAGGGCCGCTGGGCCATGAGATCGGGGCGAATCCGCCCCTCCTCATCGTCGTGGGCCGCCGCCTGTTGCCAGTGACCCAGGATCTCCCGTTTCGCCTCCTCCCGGGAGCCGAACATGCGCACCAGGTCGTCTGGTTCCGGTGCGAGGGCAAACGTGTGGTGGCGCAGGTCGACCTCCACACCCCGATCCTGCAGCTCCCCAACCAAGCGCTCCAGCCGCGGCGACAGGACATAACACCAGGCGCACAGCACGTCGTGAAAGAAGTCGATCCGTAACGTGGCCATCTCGGTCTGCCTCCTGAACCGGAGCGGTGAGGGTCGCACCGGCGACTCGCTGGCCGCTCGACGCGATGACCACTCATCCGCGGGCAGCCGGCGCCAGAACTGCGGCCCTCTCTTGAGCCAGCGGCGGCCTGCAGTCGTCTTCTTCCTCCCAGACCGCCTCACCGGTGGTGGGATCCCAACGGGCACCTTCCAGCGCCCGGGTAAGAGCAGGGCCGAAGGGTTGGAGGGGACGAAGAGCGCCCTCCGCAAGTCGCACCTGTAGCTCCGGCAAGGGTCGAGTCAACCCCCTTTTCGGGTTGGAAGGTCCCCCTATGCGTGATCCGCCCACGGTGTCACCTGAACCCAATTCCGTCAGAAGCTCCGGTCAATCCACGAAAGGCCCGTAGAAGCGGATGGCCTCATGCTGGCGCGGGCCGGCGATCCACGCCGCGCGCGCCGGATCAACGGCACGCAGCTCCACGGACGGTTCATCCCTCACCACGGCCACCGACTGCCGATGGACCAGCTGGTCACCCAGGCTGACCGCGCCCTCCAGCACGTAGAGGATCCCGGTCCAGTCTGCCGGCAGTTCCTCCCGCCAGGTGGCGCCGCCCGCCCACTGCACGTCCACGTAGCGGATCGGCGTGTGCAACAGCACCGCTCCTCCTTCGCCCCCGATCACGCGCACGCGGCCCCCGGCAAAAGTATGCTCCGGCACGTCGGCGGCCTCCCGGGCCTCCGCTTCCGGAGACAGGCCCTTGAGACGCCGTGGGAGGTTGACCCAGAGCTGCAAGCCGCGGGTGAGGCGATCACCCAACGGATACTCGGAGTGGGTGACGCCTCGCCCGCAGGTGATGCGCATCACGCCGCCGCTGCGGCAGGCGACTTCCAGACCCGTGCTGTCGCGGTGGGCGAAACCGCCCTGCACCATGTAGGTGATGATCTCGAAGCCGCGGTGCGGGTGTTCGGGAAAGCTGGCGTCCGGTGGCACATGGAAGTCGTCGATGAGGACGAAGGGATCCGTCTCCGGCCAGGCGAGGAGGTCGGTCGGAAAGGCACGCGCCATGACGGCGCCGATGCCCTCAGGGGTCCTACGTGCAGGATAGACGTTGATCACGAGAGCAGTCCCTCCTCGGCGATCTTGTCCCTGCCGGCGCGACGCATCCGGAACGCTCCGCATAAGGCGGGCCGTGCGCGCCGCTGCAACCTTGCCGTCGACTCACCACTTCCAGCTGGGCACGGCCAAGAGCATGACCAGCGCTGCGGCCAGAGCGAAGTTCTTCAGAAAGTTGGCCATCTGGTTGGTCTTGGACATCGGATCTTCCTCGACCCAGAAGTTGTGCATCAGGACAGCTGCAGCCACAAGGAACAGCGCCGTGACGCCGATGCCCCACGGCACGAGGAAGCCGAAGAGGATCGAGACGCCGCCGAAGAGGAGCATAAGTCCGGTCACGACCACGGCGAGCCCAGGCGCCGGCACCTTCTTGTACCGCGTGTACTCGGTCATCATCTTCAAGTTGGAAAAGTGGTTCACCCCGTTGAACAAGAGATACAGGGCGAGCACCACCCTGGCTACGTCGACCGCGATCTGCATCGCCGCCATTCCTCCTTTAAGGGTTTTGGGTGCGGCGCTCCGGCCGCCCCGTGCTACTATATTAATGCAAGCGACTATGCATGTGCAATTACAGGATATGCGGTGGCCGCACGGGTGACGACAGGCGGAGGAGGTACAATGCCTGTAGCAACAAAAACGGAGGCGATGCGGGTGGAAGTGTGCCCGCTGGCACGCACGGCCGCGTTGATCGGCGACGTCTACGTCCTTCTCATCCTCCGCGACCTGGCCGCCGGGCCGCAGCGGTTCACGTCGCTGGCGCGGTCGGTGGGTGTGAACCCGCGCACGCTCAGCAACCGGTTGCGGCGCATGGAGAGGGAGGGCCTCGTGGCGCGCCGCCACTACGCTGAGATCCCGCCGCGGGTGGAATACTCCCTGACGGACAAGGGGGAGTCCCTTTTGCCCATCCTCCACATGATGCGTCTCTGGGGCGAGCAATGGTTGATGGGCGGGACGCCTCGCCGTAAGCGCACGGCGCAGGGCTCCGCGGCGCTCGAAACGCCCGCGGGCGCTTAGCGGCCTTCTAAGGCGGATGTCGAGCCGGATGTGAGGATCGCCCTGGCTCGGGCGGATCGTGACGGTTCCCGTGCCCCTGGCCGCCATTGGGCGGAAGGCGTCACGGCGGCGACGGTCGAACATCAACGGCAATCACCAGCCACCGGTGGATGAGGGCGGGGGGAAAGCCGTTGACGACGGCGGAAGCGCGTGGCGCCGCGGCCGGCGTGGCCGTAGCCGCCCGCGGCGTCTCGAAAGCCTACCACCGAGGCGGGGAGACCATCTGGGCCCTGCGCCGCCTGGATCTCGATGTCCCCGAAGGCGCCTTTCTGGCCGTGACCGGCCCTTCCGGCTGCGGCAAGACGACGCTCCTCTCGGTGCTCGGCACGTTGGAGCGGCCCACATTCGGCGACGTCTTCATCGACGGGCAACGGGTGACGGGCCTTAGCGAGGACCGGCTGGCCGAGGTGCGCCGTAAGAAGATCGGCTTCGTCTTCCAGACCTTCTACCTCATCGACTACCTCACGGCACTTGAAAACGTGGCCGTGGCGCTGCGCTTTCAGGGGTTGTCGAAACGGGCGCAGCGGGAGCGGGCGCAGGAGCTTCTGGAGCTCGTGGGCCTGGGCGACCGCATCCACCACCTGCCGCGGGAACTCTCCGGCGGCCAGCAGCAGCGCGTGGCCATCGCACGGGCGCTGGCGGCGGAGCCGAAGGTGATCCTCGCCGACGAGCCCACCGGGAACCTGGACCAGTCCTCCACCGCCCAGATCCTGAAAGTCTTCGAAAAGATCCATGCGGCGGGCCAGACGCTCGTCGTGGTGACGCACGACGCGCGCGTGGCCGACGCGGCCGAGCACCGCCTGCGCCTCCTGGACGGCGCTGTGGTGGACAGCACACTGGAGTAGGGGGCGGGACGTGCTCTGGGACCTGGGACTTCTCCACGTCCGCCGCCAGCGCCAGCGCCACATGCTGGCCGTCATGAGCGCGGCCGTGGCGATGATCATGCTGCTCGTCTCCACCGTGCTGTCCCAGGGCACGGTGGCCTGGGTGGCGGGTGCGGAGCGGGCCTTCCTGGGCGGCGATATCCTCGTGCTTCCCCAGGTGCTGGCCGTGCCGGGCATGCACCCACGAGCGGACGCGCAGTGGCGGTGGACGTCGTGGTCGTGGGACGAGCCGGGTCCGCTCGCCTTCTTCATGCCCTGGATCTTCACGCAGGGCGCCGTCGTCCAGCCGGGCGGCTCCGCGCAGCCGGAGAGCGCCGCGCAACCAGGCGGCGCGCCGCTCAAGGCGCTGGAGGCGGAGATCGCACGCCAGGCGAACGTCCGCGCCATCTACCCCTACTACGCGATGCCGGCCCTCTGGACCGTGAACGGCCGGACGGTGCGCGTGTGGCTGCACGCGCGCGTCCCGGAACTCGACGCGGCGAGCGGCTGGAACCGCTACCTCTCCGCCGGCCGGCCGCTCTCCGCGGCCGCGGACTTCACGGCGCTCGTCGACGGCTACCGGCACCGGCTGGAGAGCGACGCGGCGAAGGCGTACGGCTACGACCGCTACAACGGCCGGTGGCTCGTGGCGCCGGACGGGGACCCGACCATCGTGGACTGGCCCGTGCCGCCTCTGGGCTCCGACATCCGCCTGCAGGTGCCGCGCGCCGGCACGGCCGGCTTCGACTTCACCCGCCTGGAGGACGTGACGCTCACCGTGCGCGGCCTCTACCAGCTGGAGGACGGCATCTACGACTGGACCACCCACGGCGTCACGAACCAGGGCTACACGCCAGGCATCTACCGCGACCTGAAATGCTCGCCCTGCATGTGGACGAAGGAACCGGCCGTCTGGTCGACGACGAACATCGAGGTCTCCCTGGCCACGCTGCGCGCCGTGGCGGCGAAAGTCGGCGCGCACCTGGAGCCGCAGGCGCTGCTCGTGCAGGTGAAGGATCCGGCGTCTCTCCACCGGACCGTCGACGCGCTGCGGGACGCGCTGCCCGCCACCGTGCTCTCCGTGCCGGAGATGGCGCAGGAGCACGCGTTGGACTTCATCCCGAGCGTGGCCACGCCCCACGACGATCTGAGCCTCCTGCACCGTGTGGGCATGGATCCGCCGCCCCTGGACGCGCCGCCGCCCGCGTGGATGCGCTCCACGCTTCTGGGGTTGGGACTGGCCATGACGGCGCTGCTCTTCTTCGCCAACGTCTTCGTCCTTCTCTACACGCGGCAGAAGGAGTTCGCGACCTTCAGAGTGCTCGGCGCGCGCCGCAGTCAGCTCCTCAGCCTCGTCGCCGCCGAGGTGTTCGCCGTGTCCTTCGCCGGCGCGGTCTTGGGCGGGCTCGTGATGCTGCCGATGACGTCCTACCAGGTGGGCACGGCGCACGGTTGGACGGCCGTCTTCACGCAATTGGCGTACGTGATGGAGCTGGGGTTTGTGGTCTCCCTGGCGAGCGCCACGGCCGGCGTGCTCTTCGGCGTCATCGTCGTCCGCCGCTCGCCGTGGGGGGTGCTGAAGAGTGACTGAATGGGAGCTTGCCCTCCGCACCTGGCGGGCCGAGAAGGCGATGAACGTCCTCACCATCCTGCTGACCGCGCTGGGGTTCGCGGTGTATGCGCTCATGTCGGCCTGGGGTCACCAGGTGCTTTCGCCGGCCGGCATCCGCGCTCAGGCCGTCGCCCTGCCGGCGGACGCTGTCGTCCTGACCCCGCCATGGGCGCAGGAGGCCGTCCTGCCGGACCTCTCCGTCGAGGCCGTGACGCGCAAGGCCGGCATCGCGGCGACGGTGCGGCAGGCCGCCGCCGCGCTGGCGGTGCCGGTATTCACGGATGGCGGCACGGTGCGCGCGTGGGGGCTGGACCCCGGCAGCCCGGCAGCTGCGTCGCTGCGCGTTGTCGTGGGTGCGGGCGACCTTTCAAGCACCTCGGGAGACGTCCTGGTCGCGAAGGATTTCGCTGCAGCGCACGCGCTGGGGGTCGGCTCGCGACTGCGCCTGGCGGCCGTGACCCCCGACCAGCGCTGGCAGGCGGCCGAATTCCGCGTCGCCGGGATCTACGATCCCAACGGACCTCTGATGGGGTCCGTGGTGCTGTCGAAAGAGGCTCTAAGCCGCCTCACGGGCTACACCCGGGACAACGCGCTCTTCCTCTGGGGCGGTCCGGGGTTGCGGGCGGCTCTCCCGGACGCGCTTACCGTTACGCGCGAGCCCGAGTTTCCGCCGGGCTTCGCGCCCGCCATGACGGTCGATCACTTCCGCGGCGCGCCGATCCCCTTCGGCTTCCTCACGGGCCAGTTCGCTCTGATGCCATCCACGCCGGCCGCCCAGGTGCAGGCGGTGGTGGCCGCCGCCACCGGCCGCAACCTCACACCGCTGGCGATGGCGCTCTTCGCCCTCATGGGCGTGGCCGTCACGATCCTCCAGGTGGTGCGCGTGCTCGACGCACAGCGGGTACTGGGGACGTTCAAATCCCTCGGCGAGACGCCGTCGCAGACGATGCGCCGCTACACCATGAGCGGCGCCTTCAACATGCTTGTGGCCGCCATCCTGGCGCGCGGGCTCTTCGAGCTGGTGGCGGACGTCCTCAATGCGCGGCACGCGAGCCACCTGGCGTTCCACCCTGGGGTGTATTTCATCTGGCTCTGCGCCGCCGCCCTCTTCGCCTGGTGGGCGGGCAAGGTGCCGGCCATCCTCACCCACACCGCGGCGACGCGCTCGCTGCTCCTCCGTGCGAACGACTTCGACTGGTTCGCGCTGATCCGGTTTTGAGGCGGGAGCGCTGGGGCGGGACCGGTAGGGCAGAGAAGGCGGAAGGATCGGTCATGCGCCGCAGCGGCGACGGCAAGGCGCATTCCGCGCCCTATCGGTATACATAACGCCCGGGCGCGTCCGATGAAGGCGCGGAGAGGTAGCGTGGGTTCGCTCTGCGGACGTTGCGCCACCGCCGGCTAACGCCGGCAATCTCCGCCATCCGATCGCCCTGCGGTGGTGGGGATCCGCCCCCGTCTACCCTCGTCCCGCGGGTCATACACATCCTGCGGAGACGCACGGTACCGCCGCTTTCCGCCGGCCACCGCGGCGAAAGCGGCGCGCCCCGCGTCCCCCGCGGCCGTGACCACCACGGCCGCGCGCACGCAGGGAAGGGCGGGATCTCCTTGTCGGACACCCCGGAATGGTATCGCCTCGCTCCGGCCGAAGCGGCCGCGAAACTGGGCACGAGCCTGGAAGGGGGCCTCTCCACCGCCGAAGCGCGACGCCGCCTCGTCCGCTTCGGCCCGAACGAGCTGCAGGAGCGCCGGCCGCCCTCGCCCCTGGCGATCCTCCTCGACCAGTTCAAGGACTTCATGGTGCTCGTCCTCGTCGGCGCGACGATCGTCTCCTTCTTCCTCGGCGAGGTGGCGGATTCGATCGCCATCCTCATCATCGTGGCGCTGAACGCGATCCTCGGCTTCGTGCAGGAGTACCGCGCGGAGCAGTCGCTGGAGGCGCTCAAGCAGCTGACGGCCCCGGCGGCGCGCGTGGTGCGCGACGGGCATCCCACGCAGGTGCCCGCCCGGGATGTCGTGCCGGGCGACGTGCTGCTCCTTGAGGCGGGCGACCGCGTGCCGGCGGATGTGCGCCTCGTGGAGGCGGTCCACCTAGAAGCGGACGAGGCGGCGCTGACGGGGGAGTCCATCCCGGTGCGCAAGCGCGTGGACGCGGACGACCGCCCGGGTCTGCCGCCCGGGGACCAGCGGGGCATGGCCTTTCAGGGGACGGTCGTGACGCGGGGGCGGGGGCGCGGCGTCGTCGTGGCGACGGGGATGCACACGGAGGTGGGGCGCATCGCGGGGATGATCCAGGCCGCCGGGCAGCCGGAGACGCCGCTGCAGCGGCGCCTGGAGCAACTGGGGAAGATCCTGGTCCTCGCCTGCCTTCTCGTGTCGGGGCTGGTGGTGGCCGGGGGCGTGTGGCAGGGGCGGGACCCGTACACGATGTTCTTCACCGGCGTGAGCCTGGCGGTGGCGGCGATTCCCGAAGGGCTGCCGGCCATCGTGACGATTGCGCTGGCGCTGGGCGTGCAGCGCATGATCCGCGTGAACGCCATCGTGCGGCGCCTGCCGGCCGTGGAGACGTTGGGCTGCGCCACCGTGATCTGCTCGGACAAGACGGGGACGCTCACCACCAACGCCATGACCGTGCGCGCGCTGTACGCCGACGGCCGCTGGGTGGAGGTCACGGGGCGCGGGTACCGGCCGGAAGGCGAGCTGCTCGTCGAGGGGAAGGCGATCCGCCCGGCGCCGCGGTCCGCGCTGGGCCTCGCCCTCGTCTGCGGAGCGCTCTGCAACAACGCTTCCCTGGAGGAGGCGCGCCGGGGGCGGGAGCGCACCTGGGAGGTGCGCGGCGATCCCACCGAGGCCGCACTGCTTGTCGCGGCGGCGAAGGCAGGGCTCTCTCCCTCGCGGCTCGGCGAACTCCATCCACGCCTCGCCGAGGTGCCGTTCGAATCCGAACGGCGGCGCATGTCGGTGGTGGTGCGGGGCGAGGAGGGGGCGGTCGTCTTCGTGAAGGGCGCACCCGACGACGTGCTCGACCTCTGCACCCACGTGCGGATGGGGGAACGCCTCCTGCCCATGGACGCGCACCTGAGGCGGGAGCTGAGGGCGGTGCACGAGGAGATGGCGGGACGCGCCATGCGCGTGCTGGGGCTGGCCATGCGCTCCTGGTCCGGCGCGGTGAGGGAGGACCTGCGCGCCGAGGAGGTGGAGCGCGACCTCGTCTTTCTCGGCTTCGCCGGCATGATCGACCCGCCCCGGGCGGAGGTGCGGGACGCCATCGCCGAGTGCCACCGCGCGGGCCTGCGCGCCGTGATGATCACCGGAGACCACGCGCGCACGGCGGAGGCGATCGCCCGCGAGCTGCACATGCTGCCCCCGGGCGGGCGCGTCCTGACCGGCGCCCAGCTCGACGCCATGGACGATGCCGAGCTCGCCGCGGCGGTGGCCGACACGTATGTTTTCGCCCGCGTGTCGCCGGCGCACAAACTGCGTATCGTCAGGGCCTTCCAGGCGCGCGGCGAGGTGGTGGCGATGACGGGCGACGGCGTGAACGACGCCCCGGCCGTCAAAGAGGCCGACATCGGCGTAGCCATGGGGCGCAGCGGGACCGACGTGACCAAAGAGGCGTCCGACATGATCCTCACCGACGACAACTTCGCCACCATCGTGGCGGCCATCCGCGAGGGGCGCGCGATCTACGACAACATCCGCAAATTCATCCGCTACCTCCTCTCGTGCAACACGGGCGAGATCCTGCTCATGGTCCTGGCCACACTCCTTGAGACGCCCTTGCCGCTCCTGCCGATCCAGATGCTGCTCGTGAACCTGGTCACGGACGGCCTGCCGGCCCTGGCGCTCGGGGTCGACCCTCCGGACCGCGACGTGATGTGCCGCCGGCCGCGCGACCCGCGCGAGGGCGTCTTCGCGCGCGGTTTGGCGCGGCTCATCGCCGTGCGCGGCGTGATCATCGGCGTGGCCAGCCTCTACGTGTTCCTCTTGGCGCTGAGCGTGACGGGCCACGTGGACCTCGCGCGGACGATGGCCATGGCGACCCTCTGCGTCTCCCAGCTCTTCCACTCCTTCGACGCGCGCTCGGAGTACAAGAGCCTCTGGCAGGTCGGGATCTTCACGAACCCGGCGCTGATCGCGGCGGCGCTCGTCTCTTTCGCGGCGCTTTGCGCGGTGATCTACCTCCCGGTCCTGCAACCGGCCTTCCACAGCGTGCCGCTGGGCTGGGGGGAGTGGGTGATCGTCGGCGGCACCTCCCTGGCGGGGGCGCTGCTCGCCGGATGCTACAACCTCGCGCGCGCCATCTGGCACCGGCGCGCTGTGGTGCTGCGCCAGCGGGGCTGAGGGGCGCCGCGCGCCGCGCCGGGCGCCCGATGTACAATGGGGGCATGCCGAGCATCGACGTGCCCGCAGGAACCGCGCATTACGTCACCGGCGCCCTGGACCCGGCCGCGGCGGGCGCGCAGGGCCCCGTCCTCGTGGCCCTACACGGAGCCGGGGCGTCCCACCGCGCGTTCGGCCACATGGCGTATTCCCTGGGGCAGGCATGGCCCGTCATCGTGCCGGATCTGCCCGGCCACGGCCGTTCCTCGCCGTTACCCGGAGAGGTGACGATTCCCGCTCTGGCCGGATGGGTCGAGGACTTTTGGACCGCCCTCTGCGCCTCCTGGGGACGGCGACCTCCGCTCGTGCTCCTCGGCCACTCGATGGGCGGCGCCGTGGCCATCGAGTACGGGCTGACGCGGCAGGAGGGCCTGCTGGCGCCCGCCGGCCTGGTGCTGGTAGCCACGGGCGGGCGGTTGCGCGTGCGGCCGGATTTCCTCGCAGCGCTGGCGGAGGGGCGGTATCCGGAGGAGCTGCTGGAGGCGGTGGCGGGGCTGGGCGCGGCGGGCACGGGCGCAGGGCCGGCGGGCGCGGGTACGGGTGGGGGCGCGGCGCCCGCGGCCGCGGGCGCGGCGGAGGCCTTCGCCGCGCGCGTGGTCGCGCGCCCTGGCGGCGCGGGCGTCGACGCGCCGCCGGAGGTGACCTACCGTGACCTTCTCGCCTGCGACGCCTTCGACCGCCTGGCCGACCTGCCCCGCCTCCGCGTGCCCACGCTCGTCATCCAGGGGGACCGTGACCTTATGACGCCGCTTAAGTACGGGCAGCGACTGGCGGAAGCCATTCCCGGCGCGCGCCTCGTCGTGGTGGAGGAGGCGGGCCACCTTGTGCACGCGCAGCGTCCCGGCCCGGTGAACCGCGCCGTGCGGGCGTTTCTTGAGGAACTGGCGGCCGGTCTCGCGCCGGACGGCACGCAGCCGGGCGTATCCGGCTGACCGCGCGCAGAAGCCCGGCCGGCACCGGCCGGAAGCGGATGGAGGGAGCCCCGGGTGGATCTGGCGTTCATCAAGATGGAGGGCGCGGGCAACGACTACGTCTACGTCGACGGCGTCGGGCGGCCGCTGCCGGACCTCGACTGGCCGGAGGTGGCGCGGCGCGTCTCCGACCGCCGCTTCGGCGTGGGCAGTGACGGCCTCATTCTCATCGCCCGCGGGGAACGCGCGCCGTTCCGCATGATCATGTTCAATGCGGACGGCAGCCGTGGGGAGATGTGCGGCAACGGCATGCGCTGCCTGGCCTTCTACGTGCACGCCGCCGGCTATACGGCGGCGCCCGAGTTCGAGGTGGAGACGGACGGCGGGCCCGTGCGCGTGGCCATCCTGGAGAGCGGCCGCCGCCGCGGCCGCGTGCGCGTGGACATGGGCCCGCCGCGTCTGGAGCCGGAGCGCATCCCCACCACGCTGCCCGGTACGCCGGTCGTGGGCGCGCCTCTGGAGGTGGACGGCCGCACGGTGCGCGTCGCGGCGGTGTCGATGGGGAACCCTCATTGCGTCGTGTTCTTGGACGAAAACCATTTCGGCGCGCCGCTGGACGGACTGGACCTTGAGGCCATCGGCCCGCTCTTTGAGCACCACCCCGCCTTCCCGCAGCGCGTGAACACGGAGTTCGTCGAGGTCGAGGGGCCTGACCGCCTTCGCATGCGCGTCTGGGAACGCGGCTCCGGGGAGACCTGGGCCTGCGGCACGGGCGCCTGCGCGGCGCTCGTGGCGGCGGCACTGACGGGGCGGAGCGGCCGCCGCGCGCGGGTGGGCGTGCGCGGCGGGGAGCTGGAGGTGGAGTGGGCCGCAGGCGGCCACGTGTTCCTGAGCGGCCCGGCCGTCGAAGTGTTCCGCGGCACGTTCCCTGTGGAGGAGGAAAGGGTTTGACGCGATTCGCGCGCGCCGAGCGGTTGCAGAAGATCCCGCCGTATCTCTTCGCGGAGCTCGACCGGCGCATCGCCGCGAAGCGGGCGGCCGGCGTGGACGTCATCAGCCTGGGTGTGGGAGATCCCGACCGGCCCACCCCGCCGCATATCGTGGAGCGCCTCGCCCGGGAGGCGGCACGGCCCGAGTGGCACCGCTACCCCTCCTATGTCGGCGCACCGGAGTTCCGCCGCGCCGCCGCACGCTGGCTGGAGCGGAACTACGGCGTGCAGGTGGATCCGGACCGTGAGGTGGTGGCGCTCATCGGCTCCAAGGAGGGGCTGGCGCACCTCTGCTGGGCGCTCGTCAACCCCGGCGACGCGGTGCTGGTGCCGGATCCCGGCTACCCGGTGTACCGGACGCAAGCCGTCTTCGCGGGTGGTGAGCCGGTGGAGCTGCCGCTGCGCGCGGAGCGCGGCTTCCTTCCCGACCTGGCGGCCGTGCCGGAGACGGTGGCGAGGCGGGCGAGGCTGCTTTTCCTCAACTACCCGAACAATCCGACCGGGGCCACGGCGACGGCGGCGGACTTCGCGGAGTGGGTCGCCTTCGCGCGGCGCCACGGCATCGCCTTCGCGCACGATGCCGCGTACGTGGACCTCGCCCTGGACGGCGGCCGCGCGCCCATCGCTCTCCAGGCGCCCGGCGCGAAGGACGTGACGATCGAGTTCTTCTCGCTGTCCAAGCCGTACAACATGACGGGCTGGCGCCTGGGCTTCGCCGCCGGCAACGCGGAGCTCGTGCAGGCTCTCGCGACGGTGAAGGAGAATACGGACAGCGGCCAGTTCACCGCCCTCCAGATGGCTGGCGTGGAAGCGCTCGAGAACACTCCGGAGGCCTTCCTGGAAGAGATGCGCGCCCTCTACCGGCGTCGTCTGGAGAAGGCCGCGGCGGCGCTGAGGGAGGCCGGCTTCGATGCACGCCGGCCGCGCGCCACATTCTACCTCTGGGTGCCGGTGCCGGCGGGGTACACGGCGGAGCAGGTGGCGGAGCGCATGCTGGAGGAGGCGGGCGTGGTGGTGAGCCCCGGCACGGCCTACGGGCGGCACGGAGCGGGCTACATCCGCCTCTCCCTCACACTGCCGGACGAGCGTCTGGATGAGGCGCTGGACCGCATCCGCCGGCTCAAGTTCTGAACGCGATGGAAAGCCTCAGGGACGAAGCCTTCCGCCTGGATGAGGCCGTGCGCGCGGCCCTGCGCGCGGCGCTCGGGGAGCGCCTCGTGGCTGCGGCCGTGTGGGGAAGCCGCGCCACGGGAAGCGCGCGCGCCGATTCCGACGTGAATGTCGTCGCCCTGGCGGCCCCCCTGCCCGAGGAGGCCGAGGAGCGGCGCGCGCTCGTGCGCGCGGCGCGGCGCCGCTTTCTCTGGGATGCCGGGCTGCGGCTCTCGCTCACGCTGCTCACGCCGGAGGAGCTGGCGCTGCGCGCGGGCTCTTCGGATCCCCTCGTGCTCGGCCTCGCCCAGGGCCACCGCGTGGTGGAGGGCGCCGCGGCACCCTTTGCCGAGGCGCTGGGAGCCGTGGCGGGCGCCTACCGCTGGGACGAGGAGCTCAGAGCATGGACCTGGCGCGCGCCTTCCTAGCCACGGCGCGGGATGACCTGCGCGCCGCCCGGGTTCTCCTCGCGGAGGAGCTCTGGGCCGCGTCCTGCTTCTTCAGCCAGCAGGCGGCGGAGAAGGCGGCGAAGGCCTGGCTCTGCGCCGCCGGCGTGGCGCCGCCGCGCTCGCATTACGTGAGCGCGGTGCTGTCGCGGCTGCTGCGGGGGCGCGGGGAGACCGGCGCCGGGGCGGGGGGCGCCGGGGCGGGTGGCGCTGGGGTGGCGGGCGCGGGCGGCGCCCCGGGGGCGGTTGGCGCGGCCGTGGTGGGCGAGGCGGGGGCGGCCGCCGGGGCTGCGGGCGCGGCGCGCGCGGCGAGGAGAGCGGGCGCGGGCGCGGCCGGCGCGGAGGAGAGAGCTGGGCCGGCGCGCGGGGCCCGCGCGGCGGAGCGGCGCCTGGTCGAGCTCCTCGACGAGCTGGAGGAGTACGTCACCGAGGCCCGCTACCCGGAGCGCGGCGCGGGGGGCTACCTCTCGCCGTACGGCCGCCTGGGGCGGCGACGCGCCGAGGAGGCGACCGCCCTCGCCGAGGAGGCGGTCCGCTTCGTGGAGGAGAATCTCCTTGAGAGGTGACGCGCTGTGAAACAGTACCTCGACCTCTGCCGCCACATTCTGGAGCACGGCGTGGAGACGCGGGACCGCACGGGCGTCGGCACGCTGAGCGTCTTCGGCTACCAGATGCGCTTCGACCTCGCCGAGGGGTTTCCGCTCCTCACGACGAAGCGGCTCTTCGTCAAGGGCATCATCCACGAGCTCCTCTGGTTCATCCGCGGCGACACGAACGTGAGGTACCTGCAAGAACACGGCGTGCACATCTGGGACCCCTGGGCGGACGAGAACGGCGACCTCGGCCCCGTCTACGGCAAGCAATGGCGCCGCTGGGCGGGTCCGGACGGTCCCGTCGACCAGCTCCGCAACGTCATCGAGGAGATCCGCCGCGACCCGCACTCCCGGAGGCTCGTCGTCACGGCCTGGAACCCGGCGGAGGTGCCGTCGATGGCGCTGCCGCCCTGCCATACGCTCTTCCAGTTCTACGTGCGCAACGGCCGGCTGAGCTGCATGCTCTACCAGCGGAGTGCCGACGTGTTCCTGGGCCTGCCCTTCAACATCGCCAGCTACGCCCTGCTGACGATGATGGTGGCGCAGGTGACGGGATACCAGCCGGGAGAGTTCATCCACACGCTGGGCGACGCCCACATCTACCTCAACCACTTCGACCAGGTCCGGCTGCAGCTCACGCGCGAGCCGCGCCCGCTCCCGCAGATGCGCCTCAATCCGGCGGTGCGCGACCTCTTCGCCTTCCGCTACGAGGACTTCGAGCTCGTGGGCTACGACCCGCACCCGCCCATCCGCGGCGAGGTGGCCGTTTGATCACCATCGTGGCCGCCGTGGACGAGGACGGCGTGATCGGCGCGGGCGGGCGCCTTCCCTGGCACCTGCCGGCCGACCTGCGCCGCTTTCGGGAGCTCACGGAGGGGCACGTGGTGGTGATGGGGCGGAAGACCTACGAATCGATCGGGCGGCCGCTGCCGCGGCGCACGAACATCGTGCTGACGCGGAATCCCCGCTACCCGGCGCCCGGCTGCCTCGTCCTCACCGATCCTGCGGACGTGGCCCCCTTCGCCGCGCGGGATGAGGTGTTCGTGATCGGCGGGCGCGAGATCTTCGACCTCTTTTTGCCCGTGGCCGACCGTATCCACCTCACCGTGGTCCACGGGCGCTTCCCCGGGGACACGCGCTTTCCTCTTGAGGCGCTGCGCGCCTTCCGTCGCACGCGCCGCGAGCGGCACGCGCGCGACGAGCGGAATCCCTACGACTACACCTTCGAGCAATACGACCGACCCGCTGAGCCATACGACCCACCCGCAGCCGGGACAGGGAGATGAACGCGCTTGACACCGATCGAACCGACCGTTGTGATGCAGCGTCTCCAGGCGCTGGCGGGGCGCGACCTGTACGTGCACCTGGAGACGACGACCGGCGCCTACACGAAGGGTGCCTTCGGGGCGTTTCTGCGCAATGGGCGCATCCGCTTTCTGGACGGGCGCGTTACGGGGCGCGGCCCGTTCCGCGTGGGGCTGCGCCTCGCGGACGGCTGGCTCTACGCCGAGGGCTTGACGCATTGGGACGTCGACGAGGACGGGCGGCTGCTGCTCGCGGGCCACGATGACGAGGGCCGGCTCACGGTGGCGCTGGAGCTCAGCCCGGAGCCCTTCCCCGCGGCGTGGGGCGCGGGGCCGGCGCTGGGCGTGGGGGCGGCGCAGGGCGCGAGGGCGTTGGAGCCCGGCGCACACGGCGCTGGCGGCGCGGAGGCGTTGGAGCGGCGCGTGCCCGGCGCTGGCGGCGCGGAGGCGGCGCTTGTCCGCGGCCCCCTCGTCGTCGTCCTCGCCCACCCGGACGATGAGTCCTTCGCGTGCGGCGGCGTCATGGCGCTGCACGCGGCGGCGGGCGCGCCGGTGACCTACGTCTGCGCCACGCGCGGCGAGATGGGCCGCAACATGGGCCGGCCTCCCCTCGCCACGCGGGAGACGCTGGCATCCCTTCGGGAGCGCGAGCTCGTCGCCGCCTGCGCGGCGCTGGGCGTGCACGACGTGCGCTTTTTGGGGCTCTGGGACAAGACTGTGGAGTTCGTCGACCGCGAGGCGTTGGTGGAGGCCGTGCGCGCAATCCTGCTGGAGATGGAGCCGGTGCGTCTCATCACGTTCCATCCCCGCTTCGGCGGGCACCCGGATCACGAGGCGGTGGGGGCGGCAGCTCTTGAGGCCGTGCGCCGGCTGCCGGCAGAGCGGCGGCCGGTGGTCTGGTGCCCCATCGTGCCGGCGGCCGAGGGCGATGCCGGCCTGCCGGTGGAGACGGTGGACATCCGTGCCGTCGGTGAGCGGAAGATGGCGGCGCTCCGGGCGCACCGCTCCCAGACGGCGAACTGGGAGGCGCGCGCCGAGGCGGACCCGGAACTGCGCGCGCGTATGGAGAGGATGCGTTCGGAAGAGCGGTTCTGGGTGTATGCGGTGGAGTGAGCGGCGAGGGAGGGGCGGCGCGGCGCCGGGCGGTGGTGTGGCGGCAACACCTGCCGCTCGGGGGGCGCGCCATGCGGTGCCGGCCGCCGGCAGGCGGGCGTGGGGCGCGGGGTACGCGGTGCGGGGGCTGCCGTGGCTTGGCGGGTGTGAGGCGTGGAGTGCACCTTATCGGTTGACATAACGCCAAATGGTGGGGTCGTAAGGTCGATGGGACGCCTTATGGGTTGACATAAGGCCGGCGACCCGGGGGTGACGCCCAAGTGAAGGCGCGACTTGCGCCTTACCCTCTGCGGAAACGCCGTTGAGCCGACGGTGGAGGCGCAAAGAGTGCCTAATTCCTCGCAGTGGTGGGTGCGGTAGAGGTGCCGGGTACGTCCAGGGTATCGCGCCGTAGAGAGACGCGGGCCGTGACCGCGCCTCTTTTTTCCTTTGCTTGCTCGCTTTCCCGCTCGGTTTCCCTCGCTGAGTGAGACCTCTCTTGGAAGCGGATCCGCCACCCGCGGTGCTCTCCGATGCGTGGCGGCATTGACCTCACCCGAACATGTGTTCTATACTGCAATCGAACACACGTTCGACGGAGGTTGCCCCATGGGACAGGCGGAACAGGCGCCCAAGGAGCGGGTCGGGTACTTCGCGCTCGCCGGCTTTTTCGCGCAGGTGGAGCGGGTCGAACGCGGCGGAGAGGCGCCGGTGGTCGTCATCCGGGACGGCCGCGTCCTCGATCGCGACGCTGCCGCGAAGGAGGCCGGCGTGCGCTTGGGGCAGGCGGAAGTCGAGGCCCGCCAAGCCTGTCCCCGTGCCCGGTTCATTCCTTATGTGGCCGCTCGCTACCGCGCCGCGGCCGATCAGGTCATGGCGGCGGCGTACGCCCTTTCGCCCGTGCTGGAACCGGATGGCGAGGCGGCGGGTTGGTTCGAGCTCGGCCGCAATCAGAGCCCGGAAGAAGTCGTGGAGAGCCTGTCCGCCGCTCTGATCCCACGGTGGGGAATCCGCCTGCTGACCGGTTTCGGCCCCAACCCGTGGACGGCGCAGTTGGCCGCGCTCCGCTTGGCTTCGCCGGCCAACCCCTTTCCGGTGGTGGCGGCCGCCTCGGCCGCAGACGCCCTGGCGCCGCTGCCTGTGGCCGTACTGGATCGCGTCCTGCCAGGCATCTCACCGCGGTTGCAAGCACTGGGACTCCACACCCTGGGGCAGGTGGCGGCCGTGCCGCCTCCGGAACTGCGGCGTGCCTTGGGGGAGCCGGCGCTGGCCGCTCAAGGCTACAGCCGCGGCGAGGACGGCCGCCGCGTGCGGCCGCTCTGGCCGCGCGCGGCCGTCGTAGAGGCGGTGGACTTCTCAAGCCCCCTCTCCAACCTGGAAACCGTCTCCCACACGCTGGACCGCCTGGCCGCCGCGCTCGCCCGCAGGCTGAGGGACAAGGGCCAGGCCGGGCGTCAGGTGGCGCTGGAGGTTCTCACGGAGGACGGGCGGGCGCGCCGCGCGGAGCGCCGCTTCACCCGGCCGCGGGCAGATGCGGCCGTGGCCCAGGTCCTTCACTTTCTCTGGGCGGGAGAGCTGTGGCCGGAACTGGCGCGCGGCTCGCGGGGGGCGCTGCGGATCGTCCGGCTGGCGGCGTCTGTCTCGGACCTCTGCGAGCGACCGTGGGCCCAGGTCGGGCTATGGCAGGAGCCCTCCGCGGCGGAACGCACCCTGAGTGCGGGAGGGAGAGTGGCGGCCGAGCGGGAGGCTGCGCGGCCGGAGGGACTGCCTTCGGTGGACCGGCGCAAGCTCCCCCAGGTGGTGCAGGAGCTCCGTGCGCGCTTCCCTTCCGCGCATGTGGGCTTCGGTGCCCCGGAGGCGGCCGACTGGCGCGAGGAGCGGCTGGCGTTCTGGGATCCCCTCCGCTGGACGACGCAGTCGCACGGTGCCGGCCGGTCCTCTCGATGACGCCGCCCGCTCCCCCCGCTGCGCATGAAAGCGCCGCGGAGGGGAGGGTGCGCCGGCGATGAAACGCGTCCGCCGGGAGGTCGAGGTGCGTCTCTCGCCTGAGGGCGTTCCGGTCGCGTACCGGGACCGCGGCCGCTGGCGGGAGATCGAAGCCGTCGTCGACTGCTGGTTCGAAGTCCTCCCCTGGTGGCCGGGGCGGGAGGCGGAGATGGCGGGAGGGCGGTTCGCCGAGGCGCTGGAAGTGGCGATGTACCGCGTCCTCTTGGAGGGCGGCGGCCTGGTGGAGCTGGAACGCTGTCCCGCGCGGGGCGGGGAGGCCCGCTGGCGCCTCTATCGGGTGTACGACTGACCCGCATTCACGCGCTGACCGGCCTCTTCGCGCCCGTTTCCGACCTTTTCGCACGCTTCCCGACCTTCGTGGGCGGGGAACACTAGGCGAAACCCCGTTCGCAGGAGGAGGCGTGTGATGATGTGGTCTCGACGCTCACGGCCGGACGCGGCCCAGCGCAATCGCGCGGGCCTGGACTTCATGCAGGCGGACGCCGACCGCCGGACGCCGGTTCCGCCCGGCGAGGCGGATTTCGTCAACGTGGAGAACATGCGCCGCGAGCTGTTCCCGCAGGAGTTTCCGGAGGGGCCCTACGGAGCGCCGCCGGACGCCGTTGAGGCCGGTGGTTCGCCGGAGCTGGCCGCGCTCGACGGCGTCTTCGCTGGCGCCCTGGAAAGCGGGAGAGCCGGCGGCGGTTCATTCCCTGGGATGGAGGTGGGGGGCGGCACGGCGCCAGCGGAGGACAGCGGGGGAGGCGAAGATGGTGGGGATGGAGATGAGGGCGGCGACGAGGACGCCGTCGACGATGACGATCCGTTCGATCCCCGCATGATCTTCTTCTTCGACGGCGCCGGATGAGCCATGACCCACGGGAGCCCGTTCGTCCACCTGCACTGCCATTCTCCGTATTCCTTTCTGGACGGCGCCAGCCGCATCCGCACGCTGGTCCGTCGCGCGGCGGAACTGGGCCAGCCGGCCCTCGCGCTGACGGATCGCGACAACCTCTGCGGCGCCGTGGAGTTCGTGGAGGAGGCGGAGCGCGCCGGCATCCGCCCCATTCTGGGTGCGGAGGTCACGCTGGAGCCGCTGGCGGATGCAGGGGGAGGGGCGGGGGCGAAGGCAGGGGCGAGGGAAGGGGCGGGGGTGAAGGCACGGGCGAGGACAGGGGCGAGGACAGAGGCGAAGGCAGCGGCGGATCCCGGCTATCCCCTCGTGCTGTTGGCGGCGGGGCCGCACGGTTACCGGCAGCTGAGCCGGCTCATCACGCGCGCGCACCTTGAGAGGCCGCGGGGGCGGCCGCGCGCGAGCCTCACCGCCCTGGAGGAGGCGGCGGGCGCCAGCCGCGGCGAGCTCCTCGCGCTCACCGGCGGCCGCGCGTCGGAGATCCCCGCCCGGCTCCTGGCGGGGGACCTCGACGGCGCCCGGGCGGCGCTGGAGCGGCTCGTCGGCATCCTGGGCCGGCCGCAGGTGGCGGTGGAGCTCGTCAACCCGTTCTTTCCAGGCGGGCGCCGGCTGTTGCGCCTCCTCGCGGAGCTGGCGGAGCGGGCGGGCGTGGCGCTGGTGGCGGCCAACGATGTGCGCTACGCGGACCGTTCGGCCTACATGGTCCACGACCTCCTCTGCTGCGTGCGCGCGGGGGTGGACGTGTCCACGCCGCACCCTTGGCGGCCGCTGAACGCCGAGCAGGATCTGAAGAGCGCGGAGGCGATGGCGGCCGCGTTCGCGCCGTACGTGGAGGCCGTGGCGGAGGCCGGGCGCTGGGCGGAGCGCTGCGGCCCGGCCCTGGAGTTGGGCGTGGACCGCCACCCGGAGTTTCCCCTGCCGGAGGGCGTCGACGCCAACGAATACCTGCGGCGGCTCGTGTACGAGGGTGCGCGGCGGCGCTACGGCCGCGTGGGCCCGGCAGAGCGGGAGCGTCTGGAGCATGAGTTGGACATCATCGCCCGGCTCGGCTTCGCCGGCTACTTCCTCCTCGTCTGGGACGTGGCGCAGTTCGCCGCGCGGCGCGGCATCCGCTTCGCGGGGCGCGGCTCCGCCGCCGATTCGGCCGTCGCCTACTGCCTCGGTATCACGAACGTGGACGCCATCCGGCGCGGGCTGCTCTTTGAACGCTTCCTCAGCGTCGAGCGCGCGGAGAAGCCCGACATCGACATCGACTTCGACGCGCGGCGGCGCGACGAAGTCACGGCGTACGTCTACGAGCGCTACGGCCGCCGGCACGTGGCGAACGTGGCCGCCTTCCAGACGTTCCGCGGCCGCTCGGCGCTGCGCGACCTCGGCAAGGCGCTGCGCTTGCCGGCGGAGGAGATCGACCGCTTCGCCAAGCGCGTGCCCTACTTCGTGGCGGCCGACAACCTCGCCGAGGCCTTCGACAAGGTCCCGGAGCTGCGGGAGAGCGGCCTGGACCAGCGGAAGTTCGGCCTGCTCTTGCAGGCGGCGGCCGCCGTGGCCGGGTTTCCGCGCCACCTGAGCACGCACGTCGGCGGGGTGGTGATCACAAGGGAGCCGGTGGAGGAGATCCTCCCCGTGCAGATGGCCGCGAAGGGTGTGCCGATCCTGCAGGCGGACCGCGACGGCGTGGAGGCGCTGGGGCTGGTCAAGCTGGACCTGCTCTCCCTGCGCACCTTCTCCGCCGTGGAGCAGGCTGTGCGCGCCATCGTGGAGGAGGACGAGGACTTCGACTACGACCGCATTCCGCAGGGGGACCGCGCCACGTTCGAGATGCTCAACGAGGGCCGCACGATCGGCGTCTTCCAGCTGGAGAGCCCGGCGCAGCGGGCGCTGCAGGCACGCCTGGGGGCGGAGCGGTTCGAGGACATCGTCGCGAGTGTGGCCATCATCCGGCCGGGGCCCATCAAGGGCAACATGGTGGAGCCGTACATCCGCCGGCGCCGCGGGGAGGAGCCGGTCCGCTACCTGCACCCCGCGCTGGAGCCCATCCTCCGCAAGACGTACGGCGTCGTGCTCTTCCAGGAGCAGGTGATCGACATCGCGCACGCGGTGGCGGGATTCACGCCGGGAGAGGCGGACCGTCTCCGCCGCACGATGAGCCACGCCCGCTCCCAGGAGGAGATGGCGGAGATCGGGCGCCTCTTTGTGCGCAAGGCGGCGGCGCGCGGCGTGCCGGAGGAGACGGCGGCGGCCATCTTCCAGTGCCTGGCGGGCTACGCCAGCTACGGCTTCAACGAGGCCCACGCGGCGGCGTTCGCGGACACGGCGTACCGAACGGCGTACCTTGTGCGGCACCATCCCGCGGCCTTCTTCGCCGGGATCCTCTCCAGCCAGCCGATGGGCTACTACCCCCTGCATACGGTGGTGGCCGACGCGCGCGCGCGCGGCGTGGAGGTGCGGCCTCCGGATGTGCGCTCAAGTCTCCCGGAGTGCACCGTGGAGGACGGCGGAACCGCTATCCGGCTGGGGCTGGCGCTGTTGGCGGGGCTTTCGCGGCGCACCCAGGAGCGGATCGCGATGGCGCGCGCGGAGCGCCCGTACGCGGGCGTGCTGGATTTTCTCGCGCGGGCGGCGCCGTCGCGGGACGAGGCCGAGGCGCTCGCGCTCTCGGGGGCGCTCGACGGCCTCGTGCAGGGGCGGCGGCGGGCGCTGCTCTGGGCGCTGCCGGAGGCATACCGGCGGCTGGAGGCGAGGGCGGCGTTGCCCATCGAGGAGGCGGCGCGCGCGGCGGGGGCTGCGGCCGCCGGTACGGCGGGGAACGCGGCCGCCGGTACGGCGGTAGCGGCTGCGGCCGAGGTGGGCGACCCGCCGGACCTTCTTCCGGCCCTGCCGGAATTCACCCCCGAGGAGCGCGTCGTCCACGAGTGGCGATGTCTCGGCTTCGCGCTGACCGCGCACCCCATGGCCTTCTGGCGCGAGCGCCTCCGCCGGCGCGGTTTCCTCACCAGCCGCGAGGCGGCGCAGGCGGCGGCGGGGTCGCGCGTGAGGGTGGCCGGCCTGCCCGTGCGGCCCCATCGCCCTCCCACGCGAAGCGGGCGCATCGTCGTCTACGTTTCGCTGGAGGACGAGTTCGGCCTCACCGATGTCGTCATCCTCGAAGAGTTGTACCAGCGGGAGGGCGGCGTGCTGTTCGGCGAGCGCCTGCCGCCTGTGGCGGTGGAGGGCGTCGTGGAGCGCCGCGGTCGCGGCGTTCAGGTGCGCGCGGAGCGCGTGGCGCCGCTCGGCCGCACGCGGGGTGCGGGAGCGGCGGGGCGGGTGCCGGCGCGCCCCGCGCCCGGGCGGCGCCGGTAGCGGCGGCGCGGACGGCGGCCGCCCGCCGCCCTGGACGCGGGCCGCCTCCGGCCGCATAGTTCTTTCCAGAGAGGAGCGGTACCCATGGCGTCGGTGCCCCGTCCCGGCCGCCCGCCGGACCCGGAGGAGTGGCGCGGGAGGAGGGTCGCCGTGGTCGGCCTCGGCATCAGCAACCTGGCGCTCGTCCGCTTCCTCCGGCGGCACGGCGCCGCCGTGGAGGTGCGCGACCAGCAATCGCCGGAGGCCCTGGGCGGGCGTCTGCGGGAAGCGATGGAGTGGGGCGCGGCGGCGCGCGTGGGCGAGGGCTACCTTGAGGGGCTCGACGCCTTCGACGCGGTCTTTCTCACGCCCGGCATGCGCAAGGACTTGCCGGAGATCGCCGCCCTGCACGCCAAGGGCGTGCCCGTCTCCAGCGAGGTGGGGCTCTTCATGCGCTACTGCCGCGCGCCCATCGTGGGTGTGACGGGCAGCGCCGGCAAAACGACGACGACGACGCTCACCGGCCGCCTCTTCGCCGCCGCTCATCCGCGGACGTACGTGGGGGGGAACATCGGCCGGCCGCTCGTGGAGCTGGTCGAGGACATCCCACCGGACGCCTGGGTGGTACTGGAGCTCTCCAGTTTCCAGCTGGAGCTCGTCGAGTCGAGCCCCAACCTCGCCGCCGTGCTGAACCTGCGCCCGAACCACCTCGACGTCCACCCCTCGATGGACGCGTACCGCGCCGCCAAGCAGCGCATCTACCGCTTCCAGGGTCCGGGGGACTGGTGCGTCTTCAACGCGGACGACGACGCCACCTGGCCCTGGCACGCCGAGGCCCCGGGCCGTGTGGCGGCCTTCTCGACGGCGCAGCCGGTGGAATGCGGCACCTGGCTCGCAGGCCCGCGGGCGGAGGCCGTGGTGCTCACGAACCTCTTGCCCGTGCGGGCGGCCGCGGAGGGCGCGCCTCTGCCGGGCGGCACGCGGGAGCTCCTGCGCGCGGCCGACATCCGCCTCCCCGGCGCGCACAACCGCGCGAACGTGCTGGCCGCCGTCTCCCTGGCCGTGCTCGGCGGCGTGCCGGACGCGGCCGTCGCGCCCGTGGTGCGGGAGTTCCACGGCGTGCCGCACCGCCTGGAGACGGTGGCGGAAGTCGGCGGCGTGCTCTTCGTGAACGACTCCATCGCCACCTCGCCGGACCGCAGCATCGCCGCGCTGGAGACGTTCGAGCGGCCGGTCGTGCTGATCGCCGGCGGGTATGACAAGGGCCTCGACTTTCGTGAATGGGCGGAGGTGGTGCGGCGGCGCGCGCGCGCCGTGGTGCTGGTGGGGAAGGCGGCCGGGAAGCTCGCGGAGGCGCTGGAGGCGGCCGCGGGGCGCGCGGCCGGCGGCACCGCGGTCGGCGGCGCCGCGGCGGCCGGCGAAGGCGCGGGCGCGGCCCAAGCCGCAAGCGGCGGCGCCGGTGGCGGACCCTTCGTGGAGCGCGCGGCCACGTTTGAGGAGGCCGTCTGGCGCGCCGCCGCCGCAGCGAGGCCGGGTGACATCGTCCTGCTCTCCCCGGCCTGCGCGAGCTACGACATGTTCCGCAACTTCGAGGAGCGCGGCGCGGCCTTCCGGGAAATCGTGCGCCGGTGGGCGGCGCGCGCGGCCGGCGCGGCCGATGCGACCGGCCGCGCGTGAAGTCGCGCGTGAACTCGACCGCGGCGGGTGATGCTAGTCGGCGGAGGGACGCCGCTTGCCAGAGATCCTCACGACCGCCCGCGCGGAACGTCACGACGGCTGGATTGTGCGCCACCCCGGCAACGAGGAACTCTTCAGAGCCGTCGCCTGGTCGCTCGCCGGCCTGCGGCGCGGCTGGCCCGTGCACCTGCACGCCGAGGGCCTGCGCGGCACGGGCAAGACGACCATCCTGCGCGCGGCGCGGGCGCTCCTGCCCACCATCCGCCGCGTCCGCGGCTGCCTTTACAACTGTGACCCGGACGCGCCCCACTGCCCGGACCATCGCGGCCTTTCGCGGGAGGAGCTGGCGGCGCTGGGCGAGGAGCGTGTGCCGGCGCCGTTTCTCGAGATCTCGCCCTCGGCCAAGATCGGCACCGTGGTGGGCAGCATCGACCTCGCCCGCGTGCTCGACCGCTCCCGCCCCGAGGCGCACCTCCTGCCGGGCACGCTCGCGCAGGCGCACCGCGGCGTCGTCTTCATCGACGAGATCAACCGCCTGGCGGATGTGGCGCCGGAGCTCGCCGACGCCCTCCTCGATGTCATGGGCACGAAGCCCGGCCGGCTGCAGATCGAGGAGACGGGCCTGCCGAAGGTGGTGCTGCCGGTGAGCGTCACCGTGTGGGCGGCCTCGAACCCGGACGAGGATCCGGGGCCGCTCGCCGACGTGCGCCGCCAGCTGGCCGACCGCTTCGACCTGGTTGTGGCGATGAGCCGGCCGGCGACCGTCGAGGCCGTCAAGCGCATCCTGCAGGTGCGGGCGCCGACGGGCAGCTGGGGAGTGGGGGGCGCGGGCGAGCCCGCCAGGGAGGGCGCCGCCGCCGGCGGCGGCGCCCCGCTTGAGCCCCCGGGCACGCCGGCGCCCGCCGCTCATCCCGAGAGTGCGGCGGGCGTGGCCGCCGGCACCTCCCCCTGGCGCGAGGCGGAGGCGGACACCGGCGCGGCCTGGCCGGATGTGGATGAGATCCTGCGCGATTTCCTCGCGAGCACGTACATCCGCTTTCAGCTGGAAAGCTTGCGCGCTGTGGAGGCGTGGCAGGCCGTCGCGCGCCTCGCGGCGGCATGCCGGCGCAGTTCGCGCGTGAGCGCCGAGGACCTCCTGCGCACGGCGGCTCCGGTGCTGCGTCACCGCGTCGATCCGCAAACGCTGGGTGAGATCCTCGCCTACGCGCGGGACCAGCTGGCCGGCGACCATGCGCCCGGACGGGTGGCCTTCGGGGCCGAGCTCACTCCGGCCGGGATGGCCGCGGCGGCGGAGGCGGCGGAGGCAGCCGCGCGCCGGGAGACGGGTGCGCCGGGCGCCCGCGCGGCGGCCGCGGGGATGGGGCCGCTCGGCGAGCCCGCCGGCGGTGCGCCGGCTGCCTCCGGAGAAGTCGATGGGGTGGGGCGGGACGCCTCCGCGGGCGTGGGCGCGGGCGCGGCCAGCCAGGCGCGCCACAACCCGGGCTGCGGCACGAGCCCGCACGCCGCCGGCAGCCCCGGCAGCCGACCGGCGGGCGGCGCCCACGGGCGGACAGCCCGCGCGCCCGCGCCGGACGACGGCCAGGGCGTGCGCTGGTCGCGCCTCTTTGAAGGCATCCGCCAGGCCTGGCAGGGCCGCCGCACGGCCGGTCCCGAGGGCGCGGCCGCGAGCGGCGGCGGGTCCGCGGGCGAAGCCGGCGCCCCCGGCCCCGCCGGCGGCGGCGTCACCGGCGGCGCTTCCGGCGGCGCGCGTGCGCGCGGCGGCGTCGCCGATCCGCGCGACGTGGAGGCCGTCGCCCCCTCGCGGCCCGCCCGTCCGCTCGTCGACTGGCCGGGCGGCTCCATTTGGAGACCGGAAGCGCGTGACGACTGACCTCTTCGGCGCCGAGGCCGTCGAAGCCCTGCGCCTGCGCCGCCGCCTGCCGGGCTTCGACGCCGACGTGCGCGAGCTCGCGCGCACGCTGGCCGCCGGCCGCGGCGGACGCCTCGGCGAGAGCGCCGTCGTGAGCCCCTGTGTGCATCTCCTCGACGCGCGCCGGCCGGACGAGGTGACGGTCGTCCAGAACCGCGACGCCGGCCAGGTCTTCTACGGCCGCCAGCGCCCGCGGGAAGTCGTGCACATCGACATCTTCCACGAGGTGGGCGAAGTCGACCACCGCCGGGCGGCCGCCTGCCTGCGGGCGGCCGACCGCGCCTGGCGCCTCGACCACGGCGAGGCGGCACCGGATCTCCTCGACTTCGTGGACATCCAGACGGGCACGGGCGGCGGGCGCGTGACCGGGTCGCTCACCCACGGCCGGCGGTCCACGGTGCGCCTGGCCCACCTCAACCACGTCCACCTGGCGGCGCTGCTCCCCGGGGAGGCGCGCTCGCTCGTGCCCTACCTTGTGGCGGCCGTGGAGCGCGCGATCGCCGCCCAGGGCCTAGAGGTGCGCGCCGTCGCACGCGTGCGGCACCGCCTCGCACCCGAGGGCGCGGCCGGCCAAGACGACCTCGCCCCCTACGCCGACGTCACCGACACCCTGCTTCGCCAGGGGGTGCAGCGGCGCGGAGCCCCGTGGGAGGAGGAGCTCTTCTCCATGGCGGTGGGCGCGGCGCGCGCGGCCGGCGGCGCTCAGGCGGCCGCCGCGGCCTTCGACCGCCTGGCGCAGGGGCCGCGCCTTTTGGAGCTGGTCCACGGGCGGCCTTGGGACGCCGTGGCCGCACCCGGCTTCGACCGCGCCATGCTCGACCGCTGGATGCAGGAGGGGTGGGTGGCGCGCCGCGGCGACCGGCTGGAGCTCACCGAGGAGGGGCGCGCGCTGCGCCGCTTCCTCCAGCTGCACCTGAGCGAGGTCGACGCAGCCTTGCGCGCGGCCGCGCGGCGCATCCAGGGCGCGCGCAAGGTGGGCCGGCGCGCGTGGGAGCGGGCCGGCCGCGGCCCCCGTGCGCGCGTGGAGCGGCTGCTCGCC
The DNA here is from genome assembly GCA_014896375.1 of Bacillota bacterium. Taxonomy (GTDB): domain Bacteria; phylum Bacillota; class Sulfobacillia; order RBS10-35; family Bu92; genus Bu92. The sequence goes on from JADBKN010000001.1 coordinate 43,810, forward strand.
GCCGAACCCTGGAGTGAGCTGGCAGTGGCGGAGACGGTGGCGGCGGCCGCGCGCCGCGCGCCGGGCGCGCCGCGCGTGGAGGCGGGCGACCTTCACGTGCGCCGCCGCGAGCAGCTGCGCCCCTTAGACCTGGTCCTCCTCATCGATGCGAGCGCGTCCATGGCGGGCGCGCGCATCCGCGCGGCCCAGGATCTGGTGCGCCACCTCCTCGCCACGAGCCGCGACCGCGTTGCCGTGATCAGCTTCCAGGACCGCGAGGCGCAGCTGCAGGTGCCGCTGACGCGCAATTACGCCTCGGTGGAGCGCGGGCTGCGTGCCGTGCGCCCGAGCGGCCTCACGCCGCTCGCCACGGCGCTGGAGACGGCGCGCGCCTACCTCGCCGCCGCGCGGCCGCGCCGCCCGCTCCTCCTCCTCATCACGGACGGCATCCCCACCGTCTCGCGCTCCCCCCTCGGACCCCTGGAAGATGCGCTGCAGGCGGCCGACGAGGTCGCGCGCGCGCGCCTGCCCTTCAGCTGCGTGGGGCTGGAGCCGAACCGCGGCTACCTGGCGGAGCTGGCGCGGCGCGCGGGCGGGACGCTGTACGTCGTCGAGGAGCTGCATGAAGCCACGCTGATCGAGATCGCGCAACGGGAGCAGCGCCGCCACCGGCCGCGGAGCCGCACGGTGTGAGCGCCGGCCGCGGGGGCGCCCGCGGCCCCGCCTTCCGGCTCCCCCCGTCCCGCACCCCGCGACAGGATCCGGGGCGCCGCCCGCGAAGTGTCGAAGCGGGGGTGCGGCCTTGACCTGGTACCTCGTCGTGTTCCTGCTCTTCGCCCTGGGTGTGGCCGTCTTCGCGGCCCAGAACGGCCAGACGGTCGATGTGCGGCTTCTCATGTGGAGGATGAACACCACGCTCGCGGTGGTGGTGCTGGGCGCGGCCTTCGCAGGGGCGGTGATCACCGCGTCCATCGGCGCCGTGGCCCAGTTGCGCCTGAGGTGGCGGCTTTTGCGCGCGGAGAACGAGCTGCGCACGCTGCGCCAGGCGGTGGCCCACGCGGGCGTGCCGGGGGCCACCTCTCCGGAGGAGGCGGCCGGCGGCCGAACCCTCCGGACCGAGGTGCCGCCCCCGCCGGCGGGCGAGGAACCGCCCTTGGGAACGGGGTCGCCGGAGCGTTGAGCGGCGCGGTGGAGAGCGGCCTCTCGCTGGCGGGCCGGCGCTGGACGATCGCGCCGGCCGATCCGGCCGCCGCCGCGGCCATCGTGCGGGAGCTGGGGCTGCCGCGGCCGCTGGCGCAATGCCTGGCCGCGCGCGGTTTCGACGCCGCTTCGGCGGAGCGCTGGCTGGGCTGCGCGGAGGAGGATTTCGTCCACGACCCCGCCCGCCTTGCCGGGCTCCCGGAGGCGGTTGCGGAGGCGGAGCGCGCGCTCGCCGAGGACCGGCACATCCGCATCTTCGGCGACTACGACGCCGACGGCGTGACGGCGGCCGCCATCCTCATGGAAAACCTCGCGGCCGTGGGCGCCTCGGTGGACGTGCGCCTGCCCGAGCGCGACCGCGGCTACGGCCTGCAGCCGGCCGACGTGGACCGGGCCGCCGCCGACGGCGCGGGTCTTCTCATCGCCGTCGACAACGGCGTGCGCGCCTTCGAGGCGGCGGAGCGCGCGGCGGAGCTCGGCCTGCCGCTCGTCATCCTCGACCACCACCGTCCGGAGGCGGAGCTGCCGCGCGCCGCGGCCGTCGTCAACCCGCACCGCGCGGACGACGGCTACCCGTTCAAGGAGCTGTGCGGCGCCGGCCTCGCCCTCAAGTTCGCGCAGCTGCTGCAGGGCATGGACGCGGACGCTCCCTGGCGGCGGAGTCTCGATCTCGCCGCCGTGGGCACGGTGGGCGACGTGGTACCGCTTGTGGACGAGAACCGCTGGATCGTGCGCGCGGGGCTGCGGCTCCTCGGGGAGTCGCCGCGGCCGGGCCTGGCCGCGCTGCTGGAGGTGGGCGGCGCCCGCCGGCCGGCCGGCGCTCACGAGCTCGCGTATGTGGTGGCGCCGCGGCTGAACGCCGCCGGCCGCCTGGGAGACCCGGTGCCCGCGCTGGCCTGCGTACTGGCCGAGGGGCCGCAGGCGCGGGACCTGGCGCTGCAGCTGGACGCGGCCAACCGCCGGCGCCAGGCGCTGGAGCGCGCGGCGCTGGAGGAGGCGCGCGCGCTCGCGGCCGGGTGGCCGAAAGAGGAGCCGGTCATCGTCCTCGGCTCGCCGTCCTGGCATCCCGGAGTGGTGGGGCTCGTGGCGGGGCGGCTGGCGCGGGAGCGCCACCGGCCCGTGCTGCTCGCGGCCGTGGAGGGAGAACGCGCGCGCGGCTCCGGCCGCAGCATCCCGGCCTTCGACCTGCATGCCGCGCTGGAGGCCTGCCGCCGCCACTTCGAGGCCTTCGGCGGGCACCGCCAGGCGGCCGGCTTCATGCTGCCCGCCGCGGCCCTTGCGGCGCTGCGCCGCGACGTCAATGAGCACGCGCGCGCGGTGCTGTCCCCGGAGGACCTCGTGCCGGAGCTCGTCGTGGACGCTCGGCTGGAACTGCACGAGGTCGACGACGCGCTCTGCGAGGCGCTCTCCCTCCTTGAACCGTTCGGCGCCGGCAACCCGCGGCCGAGGTTTCTCGTGCCGGACGTCTCCCTTGAGGTGCGGACCGCCGGGCGCGAGGGCGAGCACGCGCTCCTCGCCTGCTACAACGCGCGCGGCGCGCGCCTCGAGGGCGTGGCCTTCGGCTTCGGGCGCGCGCTGGCCAGCGCGGCCGAGGGCCGGTGGCGCCTCGTGGCGGTGCCGGAGCTCGACGAGTGGAACGGCGCGGCGCGCGTGCGCTTGCGGGTGGAGGACGCGGCCGCGGCGGCCCCGGCGGACCTGTCCGCGGCCAGGGAGACCGCGGCGGCGCGCGACGAGGCGCCGTCCGCCGCGACGGGCTTCCGGGCCCGCGCTGCGACGGGCTTCCCGGCCGGCGCTGCGAACGGGATGGCCGGGGCGCGCACCGGCGCCGCGGCGCGCGCCGCGCTCCTCGAGCGGCTGGCGGAGCGCGTGCGCGAGCGCCACCCGGACCGTGACCGCCTCGCGCGCCTCTACAGTGCCTGCCGCCGCGCGGCCGCCGGCGGGGTGCCGGCCCTGCCGGCGGATCCCTTCCGCTTGGCCGCACGGCTGCAGGAGGCCGGCGCGGGCGCCGTCACACCGGAAGAGGCGGACCTGGCGCTGCGCGTCTTCGCCGACCTCGGCCTCGCCGTGCGCCTGCGGAAGGGCGCGGATGACGTGTGGTGGTGGAGCCCGCCGCCGGAGGGCAAGCTCGACCTGCGGGCCAGCGCCGCCTTCCGCGAAGGCGAGGCCCTGCGGGCGCGGCTCGCGGCGTTGCACTCGTGGCTGGAGGCGGACGAGGCGGTCTGGCAGGAGGCCGTGGCGCAGCTTGAGGCCGCGCTGGAGGCGGGAGCGTGACGAGGATCCGGGAGATCAAGCACCGCTTTCAGGGGCCGACGTCGATCTTCGAGGGCACGGTGGTGGAGCGCGCCGAGGGCCGGCTCGTCTACCGCTTCGACATGACGTCGCCGGCGACGGTCGGCGGCCTGCTGCTGCCCGCAGATGGCCGCACATACGGCTTCTTTTGGGAGGACCGGCCGTACAACGCCTACGTCTGGGTCGACGCCGCGGGACAGCCGCTCGCGCTCTACTTCAACGTCAGCGACCGCACACGCATCACACCTTGGGAGGTGGAGTGGCGCGATCTGGTCGTCGACGTGCTCGTGCCCGTTAAAACGGATGCGGAGGGCGCATGGACCTTTGCAGCGCCGCGTGTCCTGGACCGCGAGGAGTTGCCGCCGCGGCTGGACCCGAAGCTGCGCGAATACATCGATCGTGCGGTGGAGGAGATCCTCAACAGTTGGCCCGCCGTGGCGGAGGAGGCGCGCACCTTACTGCGGAGGCTCTGACGCGGCCGGCGAGGCCGCGCCTCCCGTGCCCGCGGCGGCCGCGCCCGCGGCGCGCGGGGCCGTGCTGCCGGTTCCCCCTGCCGCCGCGCGGGCGCGCCGCCGGCGCCAGGCGAAGGCCGCGGCCGCGAGCGCCAGGGCGGCGGCGGCGAGGCCGGCCGCGGCGGCCGGGTGCGCGCTCCAGAAGGGCGCCGGGCGCGCGCGGATCGTGAGGAGCGAGCCCTGCGCCACATCGCGGGCGGTGAGCACGACGACGCGCGTGTCGCCCAGCGGCTGCGGCGGCGCCGGGAAGAGGCCGATGCCGTCCAGCCGCGCGCGCCCCTGTGGCGCCAGCACGGCCAGGGTGAGCACGGGTTGCAGCGCCGGCCGCAGCCAGTCCACCGTGCGCGCGGCCGGCAGCGTCCACGTGAGTGTCACGGCCGCGCGGCCGCCGGGCGGGAGGTCGAGTGCGACGCGCGCGCCGCGGTTCTCTCCGGGCAGGGCGGCCGCGGCTTCGAGGTCGACGGCCGCCGGGCCGCCCGCCCCGCCGCCCGATCCGCCACCGGACCCTCCGCCTGCGGTCTCCTCCACGGTGGCGCGCACTTCCTCTGCGGCCGCCGGCACCGGCAGCGTCACGGCCGTCACCCGTGCCTCGCCGGCGTTCGCGAAGACGGCGCGGTCGTACACCTGCCACCCGCCGCCCGAAGGGAGGAAGACGAGCGTCTCCTCGGCGATGACGAGCCCCGGCGGCGCGCCCGCGCCTCCGGCGGCGAGGGCCGCGGGCGCGGCCGCGGCGGCCAGCATCGCCGCCAGCGCCGCCAGCGCCAAGGCCGCGCCGCGCCGCACCGCCGCGCGCCGCCGCGCCCCCCCGGCGCCCCGCGCCGCCCCCGTGCGCCTCATCGCGCGCCCTCCCGCACCGCCGCGGCCTCGCCCGCCCGCAACTCCTGCGCCCGCCGCCGCAGGCGCGCCTCCAGCTCCGCCAACGCGTCCGGCTCCCCGTCCAAGGCCGCCCCGCTCCCCGACGCGAGGAGCGTCCGCGCGCTGTCCGCGTATTCGGCGCGCAGCGCGGCGTAGTCCGCGGCGGCCACCTTGCCCGTGCGGTAGTCGTATTCCAGCTCCGCCCAGTCCGCGAGGAGGCGCGCCGCCTCGCCCAGCCGCCGTTCCCGGCCGCGCGGCCAAAGGGAGAAGGCCGTCGCGAGGATGAGGAGCGCACCGCCGCCCCAGATCCAATCCACCATCGGGTTCACGTAGATCTTGAACCCGGCGCGCCGCTCGTCCGGCTCGAAGCCCGCCAGGACCACGTACAGGTCGCGCGTGAAGCCGCGGTCGATGGCGATCTCCGTGTACGGCGCCTGGCCTTCGGCGTCGTTCGAGGCGAACTGCGAGGGAAGGAGCGTCGCCACCAGCCGGCCGCCGCGCAGCACGTCCACGCGCGCCTGCGTGCGCGCCCCGTACGGGGAAACCTCGCGCGACATGCCGTTGAAGACGAAATCGTAGCCGGCCACCGTGACGCCCTCGCCGATGCCGAGCCCCACCGTGGCCGTCCGCTGGAAGGCGGTGGAACCGATGACGCCCATGGCGATCAGCGCCACCGCCAGGTGGACGAGGTAACCGCCGTAGCGCCGCGGGTGGCGCGCGAAGAGGCGCGCGACGGCCGAAGTCCACGGCTCGCCCGTCATCTGGCGCCGCGCCAAAGCGGCCAGGGCGATGTCATAGAGCACGGCCGCCATCGCGAGGGCCGCGAAGCCGAAGCCGAGCACCGTGCCGAGCGACCCCACCCCGGCCGCCGCGAGCGCCACGGCCAGCGACGCGCCGGCCACAAGCGGCACGAGGAGGTGCTCCCGCACCTGGCGCCAGCTGGCCCGCCGCCAGCCGAGGAGCGGGCCCACGCCCATGAGGAAGAAGACGAGCGCGAAGAGCGGCGCCGTCGTGCGCGTGAAGTAGGGCGCGCCCACCGTGAGCGTCTCGCCCCAGAGCGGCGAGACGAGCGGCAGGAGCGTCCCGAAGAGCACTGTCAGCGCGAGGGAGAGGAAGACGACGTTGTTGACGAGGAACGAGCCTTCCTTCGAGACGTAGGAGTCCAGCGGCCGCTCATCCCGCAGAAGGTGGGCGCGCGTGCCGCCGAGCCAGAGCAGCGCCGCCGTGACGAGGCCGATGTATGCGAGGAACCACGCGCCGATGGGCGACTGCGCGAAGGCGTGGACGCTCGTCACAAGGCCGCTGCGCGTGAGGAACGTGCCGAGGATGGTGAGGAGGTAGGTGGCGCACACGAGGGCCACGTTCCAGGCCTTGAGCATGCCGCGCTTCTCCTGCACGATGCTGGAGTGCAGGTAGGCCGTGGCCGTGAGCCACGGCATCAGCGCCGCGTTCTCCACCGGGTCGAAGGCCCAGTAGCCGCCCCAGCCGAGCACGTGATAGGACCAGTTCGCGCCCATGAGGATGCCGGCGGAGAGCAGCGCCCACGCCGCGAGCGCCCAGCGCCGCGTGACGCGGATCCAGGCGTGGCCCGTCTGGCGCGCGAGGAGCCCGGCCACGGCGAAGGCGAAGGGCGCGGCCAGCCCCACGAAGCCCGAGTAGAGCCCCAGCGGGTGGAGCAGCATCGACGGGTCGCGCAGCAGGCGGTTGAGCCCGGCGCCGTCCGCCGGCGCCTGCGGGAGGAGCCGGAAGGGCGGGGCGGCGACGGCGATGAGCAGGGCGAAGAAGAAGGCGATGGAAAGCAGCACGCCCAGCGCGTACGGGACGAGAGCCCCCGCCTCGCGGCCGCGCGGCGGCCGCCAGGCGATGGCTGCCGTGAGCAGGGAGAGGAAGAGCAGCCAGAGGAGGAGAGAACCCTCCTGGCCGCCCCAGAAGGCGCCGATGCGGTAGACGAGCGGCGTGGCGCGGCTCGAGTGGGCGGCCACGTAGGCGAACTCGAAGCGGTTGCCGGCGAGCGCGGCCACGAGCAGCGCGCTCGCGCCGGCCACGGCGACGAGCAGCACGGAGGCCGCACGCCTGGCCCACCGCAAGGCGCGTGCCTCCCCGCGCGGCGCGAGCAGGAAGGCCAGCGCCGATCCCGCGCCGGAGGCCGCGGCCGCGACGATCACGAGACCTGCGCCGAGCCAGGACCAGAGCTGCATCGCCCGCGCCTCCCTCCGTCCCTCGATTCCGTCAGATGAACTCTTTCAGCTCCGGGGGCAGCTCGTCCGCCTCAGGCCCGGGCGATGGCGCGTCCGCGTTTCCGTTGCGGCTGCGGGCGCGGAGCCAGCGCGCGGCGAGCGCGCCGCCGAGGGCGAGGAAGGCGGCCGGCAGGAGCCAGACGGCGGCGAGCCAGCCGCGCGAAGGCGGGGCGGCGAGGATCCAGTCGCCGTACTCGGCGCGGAAGTGGTCGAGGATGGCGGCGTCGCCGCGGCCCTCGTCCACGAGCCGCGCGATCTCCTGCCGCATCTCCAAGGAGACGGAGCTGTCCGATTGCGCCACCGTCTGCCCGTCGCACACCGGGCAGCGCAGCTCGGCGGCCAGCCGCTCCACGCGGTCGGCCGGCGACGGCGGCGTCACGGCCGCAGCCGCGACGAGCGCGATGAGCACGGCGAGCGCCGCGGCCGCCGCCAGCACGCCGGTCGAAGGTCGGCGCATCACGGCTGCAGCCACCCCCGGCCACTACCAAACCACACGGCTCCGGGAGGCGCAACTACACGTCCCGCCGCGCGCGCCGGAGGACGGCGAGGAGGTCGGCGTGAAGGGCCGGGTTGGCGGCGACGATCGTCCGCTGGTCGAGGCGGAAGGGTTCCCCGGATGCAGTGGTCACGACGCCCCCGGCCTCCTCCACCATGAGCTGTCCGGCCGCCATGTCCCATGGGGAGAGGTGGATGTCCCAGCAGCCGCTGAGCCGCCCGGCGGCCACGTAGGCCAGGTGCGTGGCCGCCGAGCCGAGCACGCGCACGTTGCGGCAGACGCGCACCACCTCCATGATGGCCGCGCCGTTCGCCTCCCGTTCCTGCGGCGTGCTCGGCAGCGAGGCGCCGAGGAGCGCCTCCGGCAGGGGGCGCGCGTCCACCCGCAGCCGCCGCGCCGGCCCGCGGCCCCGGCGCAGGTGGCAACCGCCGCCGCGCACGGCCCAGAAGAGCTCGTCCGCGTTGGGGTCATAAAAGACGCCCAGCACCGGCCGCCCGCGCTCAAGGAGGGCGACCGCCGTGCCGAAGTGGGGGAGCGTGTGGACGAAATTGGCAGTGCCGTCGACCGGGTCGACGACCCACACGGCCTCCGCGCTGCGCCAGTCGCCGGCCGCCGTCCAGCCGCCCTCCTCGCCCAGGATGGGGATGCCGGTCGGCGCGAGGCGCCGGCGCAAGACCTCCTCCGCCGCCTCGTCGAGCGCCGTGACGAGATCCCGCGGGTTCGCCTTCGTGCGCACGTCCAGTTCGCCGTCGCCGGCCGCGGCCGCCGCCCGGCGCCGGGCCGCGGCCTCGCGCCCGGCGGCGCGCGCCGCGTCCACGGCCCGGGCGAGCAAGTCATCCATGGAAGCGGAAGTCATCGCGCGTTCGCCCCTTCGAATCGTCGCGGCCGCCCCTGCCGGACGTACAATGCTATAATCAGCATTAAAATTTCATGCGGGAGAACCGCCGTCCACGGCGCGCAACGGAGGTGAGCGGCGATGACGGTCGTCGAGCTCGAAGACCGGGTGGCGCGGTACCAGCGCAACGCCGACCGCGACCTGATCGACCGCGCTTACCATTTTAGCCGTCGCGCGCACGAGGGCCAAAAGCGCCGCTCCGGCGAGGCGTACATCGAGCACCCGCTCGCCGTGGCCGGCATCCTCGCGGAGCTGGAGTTGGACGACGTCACCATCGCAGCGGCGCTCCTGCACGACGTGGTCGAGGACACGACCGTCACCATTGAGGACGTGCGCCGCGAATTCGGCGAGGAAGTCGCGGAGCTCGTCGACGGCGTCACGAAGCTTGAGCGCCTCTCCTTCCGCTCCCACGCGGAGGAGCAGGCGGAGAACGTCCGCAAGATGTTCCTCGCCATGGCGCGGGACATCCGCGTCATCCTCATCAAGCTGGCGGACCGCCTCCACAACATGCGCACGCTCGCGGCCATGCCGCGGGACAAGCAGATGAAGACGGCCCAGCAGACGCTGGAGATCTACGCCCCCCTGGCCGCGCGCTTGGGGATTTTTCGTATCAAGTGGGAGCTGGAAGACCTCGCGCTGCGCTACCTGAAGCCGGAGGTCTACCGGGACCTGGCGCGGCGCATCCCGCAGAAGCGGGCGGAGCGGGAAGCGTACGCGCAGGTGATCATCCAGGCGCTGCGGGAGAAGCTCGACGAGGCCGGCATCGAGGCGGAGATCGACGGCCGCGCCAAGCACTTCTACAGCATTTACAACAAGATGCAGAAGGGGCGCGACCTCGCGGAGATCTACGACCTCGTCGCGGTGCGCGTCATCGTCAACGACATCCGCGACTGCTACGCCGTCCTCGGCATCGTGCACGCCATGTGGAAGCCGCTCCCCGGGCGCTTCAAGGACTACATCGCCACGCCCAAGCAGAACATGTACCAGAGCCTGCACACCACGGTGATCGGCCCCCAGGGGGAGCCGTTCGAGATCCAGATCCGCACGTGGGAGATGCACCGCACGGCGGAGTACGGCATCGCGGCGCACTGGCGGTACAAGGACGGCAAGACCGATCCCGACTTCGACAAGAAGCTGGCCTGGCTGCGCGAGGTCCTCGAGTGGCAGCGGGAGACGAAGGACGCCACCGAGTTCATGGAAGGGCTGAAGATCGACCTCTTCTCCGACGAGGTCTTCGTCTTCACGCCGCGCGGGGACGTCATCGGCCTGCCGGCCGGCGCCGGCCCGCTGGACTTCGCCTACCGCATCCACACGGAGATCGGCCACCGCTGCGTGGGGGCGCGCGTCAACGGCCGCATCGTCCCCTTGGACACGGTGCTGCAGAACGGCGACATCGTCGAGATCATCACGCAGCCGAACGGCCAGCCGTCCCTGGACTGGCTGGGCATCGTGAAGACCTCGACGGCCAAAAACCGCATCCGCCAGTGGTTCAAGCGCGCGCGCCGGGAGGAGAACCTGGAGCGCGGCCGGGAGCTCGTGCAGAAGGAGCTGCGTCGCGTGGGCCTCAACCCGGCCCAGGTCTGGAAGGACGAGTGGCTGGAGGAGGCGCGCAAGAAGCTCAACGTGCAGTCGGTCGACGACATGCTCATCGCCGTGGGGTACGGCGGCATCGGCGCGGCGCAGGTGGCCGCGAGGATCAAGGAGTGCCATCGCCGCGAGGAGCTGGCGGCTGCGCCGCTGGAGGCCCTCCAGCCGCAGAAGAAGTCCGAGTGGGGCAAGCCCTCGGGCGGCGTGCGCGTGAAGGGCATCGACAACGTGCTCGTGCGCTTCCCGCGCTGCTGCAACCCCGTCCCCGGCGACAGCATCGTCGGCTACATCACGCAGGGAAGGGGCGTGTCGATCCACCACGCCGCCTGCCCCAACGTCAACGAGCACCTGCGCCACCCGGACCGCCTCATCGAGGTCACGTGGGACGAGGTGGACGCCTCCTACTACCCTGTGGAGCTAGCCATCGTGGGCATCGACCGGCCGGGCCTGCTCTCGGACGTGGCGCAGGTCATCAGCGAGATCCGCGTCAACATCCTCTCCGCCTCCGCGCGCAGCAAGCACGACGGCACGGCCGTGATCGACGTCGTCCTCGCGGTGCGCGACCTCGACCAGCTCGACTACATCCGCCGGCGCCTCATGAAGATCCACGACGTCCACTCCGTAGAGCGCGCGGCCCACCGGGTGGCGCGCTGATGCGGGCCGTCGTGCAGCGCTGCTCCCGGGCGGAGCTGCGCGTGGGCGGGGAGCGGCGCGCGTCCCTGGGCCGCGGCTTCGTGGTGCTGGTGGGCGTCGCCGCGGAGGACACGGAAGATGATGCCGACTACATCGCCGAGAAGGTGGCGAACCTCCGTGTATTCGAGGACGCGGAGGGGAAGATGAACCTGTCGCTGCTCGATGTGCAGGGCGCGGCGCTCGTCGTCTCGCAGTTCACGCTCCTCGGGGACGCGCGGCGGGGGAGGCGCCCCTCGTTCATCGCGGCGGCCGCTGGGGAGGCGGCGCGCGCGCTCTATGAGCGAGTGGCGGCAAGGCTCGGGGAGATGGGCGTCCCGGTGCAGACGGGCGTGTTCGGCGCGCACATGGAGGTCGAGCTCGTCAACGACGGCCCGGTGACGATCCTCCTCGACAGCCGCAAGACGTTCTGAGCCCGGCCGCGCCAAGGCGGCGCCGCCGGAACGGGGATGGAGGGTCGGCATGTACCCGTGGATCGTGCTGGTCGTCACCGTCGTGTTCTTTGTGCAGGTGGCGCGCCAGGCGAGGGCCTCGCGCTCTCGCCACTCGCTCTTCTGGGCCGTCTCCCTCGCCATGGCGTCGCTTGCCACGGCGGCGTACATTCTGGCCGCCGGCACCGGAGACGCCTGGGCGTTTCGCGTCTACTACGCCCTCGGCGCCGTGGCCATGGCGGCCTACATGGGGCTCGGCAGCCTGCACCTCCACTGGCGGCGCCGTTCCTTGCGCGCCCCTGCGGCGGTGACGGGATGCGTGGTGGCGGCGTCCGTCGTGGGCGCCGGGCTCACCTTCGCCCTCCCGGTGGACGCGGCCCGGCTGGCGGCGCTGGAGGGCGGGCCCGGCACAGGCGTGATCTCCCATGAGGGATGGCTCGGTGCCGTTTGGCTCATCGACCTCATCCTGCTCAACACGTTCGGCGTGGCCGCGATGGTGCTCGTGGCGCTCGCGTCCGTCTTCCGCGCGTACACCGCCGGCGCTCCCTCCGGCCTCGCCTGGGGGAACGGGCTCATCGCGGCGGGCGGCGTGCTTCTGGGCGCCGCCGGGACGGCGGCACGGCTCGGCTTCCCCGGCGCCTTCTGGCTCGTCATGTCGCTCGGTTGGATCGTCGTCTACGGTGGGTTCCGCCTCGTCGACGCCACCCTCGCGAAGGAGAGGAGCGGGGCGGGCGCGGCGGCCGGCTGAACAGGGCGGGTGCGGCGGCCGGCTGGCCGCCGCGCCGCGGCGCCGTCCGGTCGCCGTGCGGTCCGCCCCGTCCCGCGGCTGGGCCGCGGCCGCCGTCAGGAGTTCTTGTACTGCGGCTCCTCCTGCTGGATCTGCTGCAGGCGGGACTCCATCCGCTGCACGATCTCCTTCATCTGCTGCGCAGCCTCCTGGTAGAGCTGCTTGGCCGCCTTGTTCTGCGTGTCCAGCGCGAACGTCTCCAGGTTCGCCTGGGCGGACTTCAAGCTGGCGATCGTCTGTTGAACCTTCGTTCCGACCGTCATGACCTCACCTCCCCGTGGACAGCATGGTCCGCGGCGCAAGCGCCGATGTGTCGCACAATCTGGCCGTCGTCCCGGACTTTGGCACTCATGCGGCCCTCCGGCCGGGGAACTGTAAAGGCCGGGAGTTGACCGGCGTTGACCTTCTGGGACCGCGTCTTCTTCGAGTCCCCATCTTTGCCGCTTCAGGGGTTCGTGATCCGCGCGGTCATCTCGTACCTTTGGCTTCTCATGATGGCGCGGCTCATGGGGCAGCGCATGCTGGGCCGGCTCACGATGTTCGACCTCGTCGTGGCCATCGCCGTGGGCCAGATCGCGGCCTCTCCGAACACGACGCCGCAGTTCAGCCTCGTGGTGAACATGCTCGGCATCACCGTGTGGTCCCTCATGCACATCACGATCAGCCGCCTCACCACGCGCTTCCCCGCCTGGCGGCGCGTCTTCGCCGGGGAGCCGATCGTCGTCATGCGCGACGGCCGGGTGCTGGAGCGCAACATGGCGCGGGCCGCGCTCACCTTCGACGACCTCATGGAGGAGCTGCGCCAACGGAACGTGCCGAAGCTGACGGATGTCGAGTTCGCCGTCTTCGAGCCGAGCGGCAAGATCAGCGTCGTGCAGAAGGCGGACCGCAAGCCGCTCACGCCCAAAGACCTCGGCCTGCCCGTGAGCCTCGAGGGCATGCCGATGATCGTCATCCTGCAGGGCCGCGTGCTGGACGACGCCCTGCGGGAGGCGGGGCGCACGCGCGAGTGGCTCGACGCCAAGCTCGCGGAGTACGGCGTGGGCGACATCCGCGATGTCGTCGTGGCTCAGGTGGACACGGAGGGCAACCTGTACCTGGACCTGCGCGAGGACACGGCGCCGCAGCCGCAGAGCACGGTGAAGCCGTCCACCCTCGCCACGTTGCGCAAGGCGGCCGCGGACCTGAAGACGTTCTCCCTTGAGACGGATGACGATGCCGCCGCGGCGATGTACCGGGAGCTCGCGAACCAGCTCGACGCGATGGTCGAGCGCCTGGAGCCGCACCTCAGCCCGCCCGCGGAGCCGCCGGCCCGGGGCCCGGAAACGAGGGATGAGCATGGGCGTTAGGCGCCTGCGGCCACGGAGGACCGTCTTCCGCCTGCTCGCCGTCGTCCTGGTCGCGCTCATTCTCACGAGCGGCTGCCAGCTCGGGCCCGTCTTCCGCCACTACTCCGGCGACCGCACGACGGCCGTCATCCTCGCCGTGACGCACGCCGTGGAACGCGGGGATTGGGCCGGCGCGCACCGGCAGTACCGCGAGCTCTCCAAGATCTGGAGCACCCACGACCGGCGCGTTCTTCTCGAGGCGACGTTCCAGGGCCGGGACATTTTCGAGAGCCTGCTGGAAGTGTTGGAGGAGGCCATTCTACAGAAGGACAAGCGCCAGGCGCTCTACACGCTGAGGGAGCTGAAGGCGGCGCGCCGGGACCTTGGCCCGGCGCTGCCGTAGGGGCTCCACGGTGCCGGCTTCAGCAGCAGGGCGATGGGCCCCGTCGGGCGGGGCGAGGGACCTCGGCGCCGGGCGCCTCGCGGCCGGGGTATCGCCGGGCGGCCGTTCCATGGCGTCGCGCCTCGAGGCCGGGGTGGCGCCGGTCGCCGTTCCATTGCGGCCGGGACGAGCGGCCGCGTATACTAGTGGGCGAATTCGCCAGGCGCCGCGCCGGTCGGCGCTTTCTGGTTTTTGGGGGTGCCGCCTTGCTCACCTCGAGGCCGCGGGGCACGGCCGACATCGTCCCGCCGGACACCGCGCGCTGGCAGTGGCTGGAGTCCCTCGCGCGGGATGTCTGCCGCGTCTACGGCTACTTCGAGATCCGCACACCCACCTTCGAACACTCGGAGCTCTTCCACCGCGGCGTGGGCGACACCTCGGACATCGTGGAGAAGGAGACGTACACGTTCGAGGACCGCGGCAAGCGCAGCCTCACGCTCCGCCCGGAGGGCACGGCCAGCGTGGTGCGCGCCTACCTGGAGAACGGCCTGCACAACCGTCCGCAGCCCGTGAAGCTCTACTACCTCTCCCTGCCCATCTTCCGGTACGAGAAGCCTCAGGCCGGACGGCTGCGGGAGCATCACCAGTTCGGCGTGGAGGCCCTGGGCAGCGACGACCCGCACCTTGACGCGGAGGTCATCGCGCTGTCGCTGGACTTCGTCCGGCGGGCCGGCCTCACGCAGTTGGACCTGAGACTCAACAGCATCGGCTGCCCGGCCTGCCGGCCGCGTTACCGCGAGGTGCTGGTGGAGTACTACCGCGGCCATACCGGCGAGATGTGCGCGGACTGCCGCCGCCGGCTGGAGCGCAACCCGCTGCGTCTCCTGGACTGCAAGACGGATCGCGCGCTGGCCGCCGCGGCGCCGCGCTCGCTGGACTTCCTCTGTGAGGCCTGCCGCGCGCACTTCGACGGCTTGAAAGCGGCGCTTGAGGAGCTGGGCATCGGCTACACCGTGGATCCCACCCTGGTGCGCGGCCTCGACTACTACACGCGCACCGTCTTCGAGTTCACGCACGGCGCCCTGGGCGCCCAGAACGCGCTCTTCGGAGGCGGGCGCTACGACGGCCTGGCGGAGACCCTCGGCGGCCCACGCGTGCCCGGCGTGGGCTTCGGGCTGGGCATGGAGCGGCTGCTAGGCGCGCTCGCGGGGGAGGGGCGCCTCCCGGAGGCGGAGACGGGCGTGACGGCGTTCGTCATCGCCGCGGACGGAGCGCGCGCGCGCGCCCTGCCGCTCGTGCAGCGGCTGCGCGCGGCCGGCGTGGCCGCCGACATGGACTTCCTCGACCGCAGCTTCCGCGCGCAGTTCAAGGCGGCCGCGCGCTACCCGGCGCACTTCGCCGTCATCCTGGGCGAGGCGGAGCTGGCGGCGGGAGCGGCGGCCGTTAAGGACCTGGAGCGCGGAGTCCAGGAGACGGTGCCCCTCGACGATCTGGCGGAATACCTGCGCCGGCGCGCACCGCGGAGCGGTCCGCAGGCCGGCGCTTAGGCGGAGGAACGCGGATGCCACAGGCGGATTGGCAACGCACCGTGTGGTGCGGCGAAGTTTCGGAGGAGATGGCGGGCCGGAACGTCACGATCAACGGCTGGGTGCAGCGCGTGCGCGACCACGGCAGCCTCGTGTTCGTGGACGTGCGCGACCGCACGGGCGTCGTGCAGGTCACCTGCGACGCCGCGCGCGCGCCGGAGGCCTTCGCGCAGGCGCGCGAGCTGCGCTCGGAGTACGTCGTCAGCGTCCGCGGCACGGTGCGGCGCCGCGCGCCGGACGCCGTCAACCCCAAGATGAAGACCGGCGCGGTGGAGATCGAGCCGTCGCGCGTGCTCGTCTTGAGCGCGGCGAAGACGCCGCCCTTCTACATCGAGGAGAACGTGGACGCGGATGAGCTCGTGCGCTTGCGCTACCGGTACCTGGACCTGCGCCGGCCCGACATGCAGCGGAACCTCGTGCTGCGTCACCGGTTCGTGAAAGCGGTGCGCGACTGGTTCGACGCGCACGGGTTCTATGAGATCGAGACCCCGATGCTGACGCGATCCACGCCCGAGGGCGCGCGGGACTTCCTTGTGCCGAGCCGGCTGCAGCCGGGATCGTTCTACGCCTTGCCGCAGTCGCCGCAGCTCTTCAAGCAGCTCCTTATGGTGGCGGGGCTGGAGCGGTACGTGCAGATCGTGCGCTGCTTCCGCGACGAGGACCTGCGGGCGGACCGGCAGCCGGAGTTCACGCAGATCGACGTGGAGATGTCCTTCGTCACGGCGGAGGACGTGATGACGCAGATCGAGGACATGATCGCGACCGCCCTGCGCGCGGTGGGAAAGGACGTGACCACGCCCTTCCCGCGCCTCGACTTCGCCACGGCGATGGCGCGCTACGGCTCCGACAAGCCCGACCTGCGCTTCGGCCTGCCGATCGTCGACGTGACGGGCATCGCCGCGCAGACGGAGTTCGGCGTCTTCCGGGAGGCGGTGGCGCGCGGCGGCGTCGTGCGGGCGATCGTCGTGCCGCCGGGCGCAGCGCTCTCCCGCAAGGACCTCGACGGCCTCGCCGAGGAGGCGAGGAGCCGGGGCGCGAAGGGCCTCGCCTGGCTGGCCTTCGAGGCGGACGGGCTGCGCGGCCCTGTGGCCAAGTTCGTGGGCGGCGCGGCCGCGGCCCTGCAGGAGCGCCTTGAGGCACCCGCGGGCAGCGTGGCGGTCTTCGTGGCCGACGAGGAAGCCGTGGCGGCGGAGGCGCTCGGCCACCTGCGGCTCGTCCTGGGGCGGCGCCTGAACCTCACGAAGGATGCAGGGGATGCGCTCCTCTGGGTGACCGATTTCCCCATGTTCGAGTGGAACGCGCACGAGGGGCGCTGGGAGGCGCGCCACCACCCGTTCACGTCGCCGGTGGAGGAGGACCTGCCCCTCCTTGAGACGGACCCGGCCCGCGTGCGCGCACAGGCCTACGACCTCGTGTGGAACGGCGTGGAGATCGGCGGCGGCAGCATCCGCATCCACCGGAGGGACGTGCAGGAACGCGTCTTCCGCTGCCTCGGCTTCACGAAGGAGGAGGCGCAGGCGAAGTTCGGCTTCCTCCTGGACGCCTTCGAGTATGGCGTGCCGCCGCACGGCGGGATCGCGTTCGGCCTCGATCGCCTCGTCATGATGGTCGCAGGCGCGGAGTCGATCCGAGAGGTCATCGCCTTCCCGAAGACGGCACGCGGCGGCGACCCGCTCACCGGCGCACCGGCGCCCGTGGACCCGCGCCAGCTGGAGGAACTGGGCCTGCGCGTGGAGGCCGGCGGGCCGGCGGCGCGTGCGGCCGGGCGCGGCCGCAACGGCACCGCCTGAGGCGGCGCTGCCGGGAGCCGCCGCGGCGGCCGCGGCCGCGCCGCCATCCGCGGCTGCACGGCGCATGGCGGTGCCGTACAATGGAGCAAGATAGAGCGCGCCCCCCCGGAGCGCACCCTGCTGTGTGCGTGACGGAGCCGATGTTTGTTTTGAACCAACACCAAAACAAAGGGAGCCTGGACTCCGCCCGGAGCGGGCAGGCCGCGGAGCACGGCGGAAGCCTTCAACCGGCGGGAGGGCACCCACCTGCCAGGGGCAGGTTTGAAACCATCGGCGCACGGCACGGTGGGGTTGGATTCACGCGAACGCGCCCGCGAGGGCGCGTTTCGTGCTACAAAGGGAAGCATGAGGCGTTACTGGGCCCTCTTCATCCCACTCTCGATCTCGGACATGATCATGATCTCGGCCGGGCCCATCCTGGCTGCCGGTCTGAGCCGCCTCGACCGCCCGGAGATCTCCCTTGCGGCCTATGGCGTGGCGGAGAGCGTCGCGATCCTCTTTGAGAGCCCGATCATCATGCTCCTGCACGCCACGACGGCCCTGGCGCGCAGCCGCGCCGCCTTCCGCTCGCTCTTCCGGCACATGCTGGTGCTCGATGCGCTCTTGACGGCGATGACGCTCGCCTTCGCCTTCATCGACCCGCTCTACCGCCTCTTGTTCCGCACCGCCCTCGGGCTTCCGGAAGAGGTGGCGGCGGCGGCCCGCCCCGCCTTCCAGGCGATGGTGCTCTGGCCTGCGGCCATCGGCTGGCGGCGCGTCTTCCAGGGGGCGCTCATCCGGCAGCGGCGCACGGCGCCCGTGGCGTGGGCCAGCTTCGGCCGCCTCGCGGCGCTGGCCGCGGTGACGGCGGCGGGCGTGGCGCTGCGCGCCGACGGGGCGACGCTGGCCGGCGTGGCGCTGGGGCTCAGCGTCATCGTGGAGGCGGCGCTCGTCACGGCGTTCGCGCGGCCGGCCATCGCGGCGGAGTGGGAGGAGGAGCCCGGCCGGCCCATCCCCTGGCGCGAGTTCGCCTCCCTCTACTGGCCCCTCGCCATGACCAGCATCCTCGTCTTTGTCGGCAAGCCCCTCCTGAGCTCCGGGCTCGCGCGCACGGCCGACGCGCCCCAGGCGCTGGCCCTCTGGCCCGTCGTCTGGACGAGCACGCTGCTCCTCGCGAACGGCACGCGCATGGTGCAGCAGATCAGCATCACGCAGGTCGAGGGGCCGCGGAGCCTTCGAGAGGTGGGGCGCTTCGCGTGGAGCGTGGCCGCCGCGTTCGGCGCGCTGCTTCTCATCGTCGCCTGGACGCCGCTCGCGGACGCGTACCTCGCCGGCGCCGTGGGCCTGCCGGCGGGCCTTTTGCCGCCGGCGGAGCGCGCGCTGCGCATCCTCTGCGCGCTGCCGCTCCTCGTGGCGGCGGAGAACTGGCTGCAGGCGCACCTCGTGCGCAGCGGGCTCAGCCGGCCGGTGAACACAGGCGCCCTCATCAACGTGGCCGCCACCATGGTGCCGCTCTTCGCTCTCGCACGTTCCTGGCGCGGGCCGGGGGCCGAGCTGGCGGCATGGTGCGTGCTGGCGGGCTACATGGCGGAGCTGGCGTGGCTCTTCGCGCGCACGCGGCCGGTGGTGCGGCGGCTCTGCGGCGCGGCGAGCGCAACGGCGTGAGGCGCGCGGAAAGGAGCAAGGCGACCCCATGACGGACGGCGGAACGGCGCCGGTGGCGATCCAAGGCGACCGCGGCTGCAACTCGGAGGCCGCAGCGCGCCGGGCGTTCGGCGAGGCGGTGGAGATCCTCACCTGCCGCACGCTCCAGGACGTGTTCGAGGAGCTCGCGGCTGGGCACGCGGCGTTCGCCGTGGTGCCCGTGGAAAATTCCACGGCCGGCAGCGTGGTCGACACGTACGACCTTCTTTGGGAGCACTCGCCGGCGGTCGTGGGGGAGGTCGTGCTCCGCGTGCGGCACGCGCTCATGGCCCTACCGGGGGTGCGGCTGGAGGAGGTGCGGCGCGTCGTCTCCCACCCGCAGGCGCTGGCGCAGTGCCGCCGCTTCCTGCGGGCGCTCGGCGCGGAGGCGGTGCCGGCCTGGGACACGGCCGGCAGCGCGCGGTGGATCGCGGAGCGGGGCGAGCGCGACGCGGCCGCGCTCGCGCCGCCGCTGGCGGCGGCCATCCATGGTCTCGAGGTCCTGGCGGACGGCGTGGAGGACGCGCCGGGGAACGCGACGCGCTTCCTCGTCCTGGCGCGGGCGGACGGCGCGGGAGGCGGCGCCGGTGCATGGGGCGGAGCCGGCGCCGCGGGCGGCGCCAAGACGACGGTCGGCTTCGTCACCGAGCACCGCCCCGGCGCCCTGTACGAGGCGCTCGGGTCCTTCGCGCGCCACGGGCTGAACCTCACAAAGATCGAATCCCGCCCGGACCCCGCCCACCCCTGGCATTTCCGCTTCTTCGCGGACGTGGCCGGCGACGCGCAAAAGTCTCCGCTGCGCGAGGCGCTCGCCGAGCTGCGCGCCGCCTGCCGCGAGGTCCGCGTCTTCGGCAGCTACGCGGCCTGGCCTGAAGATCAGGGCCCCGCCGCCACCACCTGAGGGCTCGGGCGGTAGGTGTCGATGCCGAGGTCGCGGATTTCGTCGCCCTCCGGACGGTGGATGATGAGCCAGCTGTGCACGGTCACGCCGTCCTGACCGGCCGCGACCGTCTTACGGATGCCGCTCGGCAGGTCCGGGTCCGTCGTGAACTCCACCGTCTTCGGGTAGGTGGCGAGGATCTCGTGGCGCCACGTCACCTGGGGCGGTCGCTCGGCGCCGTAGATGGCGATCGTCAGCTTGCGGTCCTCCGCCGCCGCGCGGATGAGCACGGGCGCTTGGGTGTCGTTGCGGAAGCGGAAGTCGAGGCCGTACGTATCGGTGACGGTCGCGTCCTGCCCGGGCGGCAGGTAGGGCACGGTGAGCCCGTGCGCGTGGCGCTCCACCACCTCGAGATCGGCGAGGACGACGGCGTTGTAGAGCGTCGAGGCGCCCTGGCAGACGCCGCCGCCGATGGACGGGACGATGCGCGCTCCCACGAACATGCGCCCCATGCCGAAGCCGTTCGCCCGCGTGTATGGCCCCACCGTGCGGTTGTAGGAGAAGATCGCGCCGGGCGGCACGACCGTGCCGTTCAGCCGGCGCGCCGCGAGGGCGATGTTGTCGGCCTGACTGGGGGTCGCGTGGGAGAAGTCCGTCGTGTAGGCGCCCATGAGGTAGGAAAGGCCGAGTTCCTGGAGGCGCTGGCTCAAGGCCGTGTCGTCCGGGATGAAGACGCCGTGCGCCTCGGCCGCCCCGGCCGCGCCGCTGCCGGAGCCGGCGGCCGCGCCCGCGGCCGATCCCGGCCCGGGCGCCGCGGCAGCCGGCCCGCCGGCGCCCGCGCCCGGCGCGGACGGCGCCCGCGCGGCGCGGTCGACGGCGCCGTCGAGGCGCGCCGGCGCGTGCAGCGCCCAGAGCAGCGCCCCGGCGGCCAGGGCCGCCGCGGCGACGGAAGCTGCCCACCAGCCGCGGCGCGCCACGGCGACCACCTCCACGCTTAAGGTGGTCGCGCCGCGGGCGGCGCATACGGAAAAGTTCCGCCGCAGGCGCCGTCGCTCCCTCCGGGCGCCGGCGCCTGCGGCGCGCGCCTCAGCCCCAAAAGGCGTGCGAGACCCACACGGCGGCGATGAAGCCGACGGCGTCGCCCAGGAGGCAGAAGGCCAGGGCCGGGCCGCTGCGCTTGATGCCGACCGCGCCCAGATACACGCTCAGCACGTAGAACGTGGTCTCGCTGCTGCCCTGCATGACGGACGCCAGCCGGCCGATGAGCGAGTCCGGCCCGTACTCGTCCAGGAGGCTGACGAGGTAACCGAGCGCGGCCGAGCCGGAGAGCGGGCGCATGAGCGCGAGGGGCACCACCGGCGCCGGGATGCCGACGAGCGCCAGCCAGCCGCTCATCGCCTGGGCCGCCGCGTCCAGCGCCCCGCTCGCGCGGAAGACGCCGATGGCCACGTAGATCGCCAGCACGTACGGAAAGATGTTGTAGACGAGCTGCAGGCCCTCGCGCGCGCCTTCAAGGAATGTCTCAAAGAGGTCGATGCGCCGCACGAGCCCCGCCACCACGGCGGCGGCGATGAAGACGGGCAGCACCCACGTGGCGAACTCAGCCATGGCGCCCGTCCCCGCCGCCCGCCCGGCGCGCCAGGGTGCGCCGCCAGACCTGCGTGGCCGCCAGCACCACGACCATCGACGCGCCCGTGACGATCATCGCCGGCCCGGCGATCTCCGCCGGGTGGCGCGAGCCGGCGGCGGCGCGCACGGCGATCGTCGTCGCCGGCAGGAGGCTGATGGCGGCGCTGTTGATGGCGAGGAAGGTCACCATCGCCGGCGAGGCCGTGTCCTTCTGCGGATTGAGCTCCTGCAGCTCCCGCATCGCCTTGAGCCCGAAGGGCGTGGCCGCGTTGCCGAGACCCAGCGTGTTCGCGGCCATGTTCATGACGATCGCGCCCATGGCCGGGTGCTGGCGCGGCACGTCGGGGAAGAGCCACCCGAAGAGCGGGGCCATGGCGCGCGCGAGGAGGTCGATGAGCCCCGCGCGCTCCGCGATGCGGCTGATTCCGAACCAGACGGCGACGATGCCCGCGAGCTGGATGCTCGTCTGCACGGCGGCGCCGCCCTGGGACATGAAGGCGCCCGTCACCTCGCCGAGGCGTCCGTGCGCCGCGCCGTACGCCAGGCCTCCCAGAAGCAGCGCCACCCAGATCGCGTTGACCATGTCGTCCCCCTTCGCCCGGCCGCCCTATTGCAGGAGGCGCAGGAGCAGCGCCGTCACGCCGGCGGCGATGATGGGCCCCGTGGGCACGCCGGACATCAAGGCCGTGCCGACGATCGTCCCCACCACAAGGGCCACGAGGATCTGCGGGTTCGCGTCCATGTACCGCACGCCGAAGCGCCCCACCCAGCTGCCGGCCGCGCTCACGATCACTGCGGTGAGTCCGGAGACGCTGATGAGGTCGCGGAAGAAGTGCTTCCAATCCAGCTGGTCCATGGCCACCGGCACGAGCACGGCGAGGATGAGGAAGACGTAGCCCACCGTCAGGCCGTAGCGCATGAGCCAGGCGAAGGCGGCGTCGGCCTGGCCGAGCTTCAGGAGCAAGAGAATGCAGGCGGAGCCGGCCACGATGGCGTTGCGCGCCACAAGGCCCAAAAGCAGCACGCCGATGAGGACGATGGTGCCCTCGCTCATCCCGCGCCTCCTGGGAGCAGGCTTATTCGCGGCACCGGCCGATCATCACCCGGGGCGCAGGAACGGCGGCCGTGTCCCGAGAAGTGGAGGCACCCGGACGCGGCGCCCGGCGAGGGCGCCGGGAGGGGAGGTGCGCGGGTGGGCGAGATCCTCGTGGGCACATGTGCCTGGACGGACCACGAGAACTTCTACCCGGAAGGGCTCCCGCCGGCCCGGCGCATCAGCTACTATGCGCAGCACTTCCCGCTGGTCGAGGTCGACAGCACCTTCTACCACATGCCGGCCGAGCGGAACTTCGCCCTTTGGGTGGAGCGCACGCCGCCCGCCTTCCGCTTCGACGTCAAGGCCTACCGCGCCATGACGAAGCACGAGCGCCGCGAGGAGCGGGGCGCGGACCTGCCGCTCGACCAGGTGTTCGAGCGCTTCGTCTCCGCCCTGCGCCCGGTGAGGGAGAGCGGCCGCCTGCGGGCCGTGCTCCTGCAGTTCCCGCCGTGGTTCGTGTGCCGTGAGGCGCACTTCGACTACCTGCTGTACTGTCGCCGCATGCTGGACGGGCTCACGGCGGCTGTGGAGTTCCGGCACCGCTCGTGGTTCCGGGAGGAGAACCGCGCTCGCACGCTGCGCTTTTTGGAGGCGCACGGCTTCGTCCACATGATCGCGGACGAGCCCCAGGTGGGCGATGGCTGCGTACCGCTCGTGCCGGCGGTGACGCACCCGGACCTGGCCATCGTGCGCCTGCACGGACGCAACGCGGAGACCTGGTACCTCAAGGGGGGCACGTCGGGGGAGCGCTTCCGCTACCGCTACAGCCCCCAGGAGCTGGAGGAGTGGGCGCGCACGGCCGAGCGCCTGGCCTCCCAGGCACGCGAGGTGCACGTGCTCTTCAACAACAACTACGGCGATTACGCCGTGACGAACGCCCGGGAGCTCAAGGCGCTCCTCCTGGGTGATGGAGGCGTCTGACCATGGCCTTCGCCGCATGGCTGGAGGAGGCCGTCGCCCGCGCGGCGGCCGGTTTCAGCGGGCACCTTGCCGTCTTCGCGCGCGACCTGCGCGACGGGGACACGTTCGAGCTGGACGCGGATCACGTGGGCGAGACGGCCAGCGTGATCAAGGTGCCGATCCTCGTCGCGCTCTGGGAGGCCGTCGAGGCCGGCCGCATGGGCTGGCACGACATGGTCCGCGTGAACCCGGCGAACCGCACCACCGGTTCCGGGGTCATCGCGGACCTCGAGGACGGCGTGCAGCTGCGCATCTGCGACCTGGCCACGCTGATGATCGTCGTCAGCGACAACGTGGCCACCAATGAGCTCATCGACCGCGTGGGACAGGAGGCCGTGAACCGCGCGATGGAGCGGCGCGGCCTGCGCGCGACGCGGCTCCACAAAAAGCTCTTCTGGGACATTCCCGGCCCGCTGGGCACGACCTCGCCCCGGGAGATCGCGTCGCTGATGGAGTCCATCTACCGCCGCCGCTGCGTCTCCCCGCGAGCCGACGAGACGATGCTCGCCATCCTCGACCGGCAGCACTACAACTCCGCCCTCACGCGGCTCCTGCCCTACCCGCTGATCGCAGAGGAGGGCGGGCGGCCGCCCGCGGTGCTCGTGGCGTCGAAGAGCGGCTCGCTTGACGGCGTGCGCAACGATGCGGGGATCGTGCGCACGCCGTGGGGGGACTACGTCGTGGCGCTCATGACGGACGGCGCCCTGGACCCGCGCTACCACCCGGACAACGAGGCCATGCTGTTGCTTCCCCGCATCTCCCGCGCCATATTGGAAGCGTTTCGCGAGGGGGGTGCGTGATTGCAACTGGGTCTCTTGGGCCTGCCGGCCACCGGCAAGTCGACGCTCTTCCGCCTGCTCACGGGCGTCGACCCGGCCGGGCGGGAGCGGCCGGTGGGCGTGGCGCCGGTGCCGGACCGGCGCCTTGAGGTGCTCGCGGAGATGTTCCATCCCAAGAAGGTGACGCCGGCCGCGCTGCAGCTCACGGAGCTCCCCGGCTTCGTGCCCGGGGAGGCCGACCGCGCCCGGCTGAACGAGTTTTTCGAGGGCGTGCGCAAGAGCGACGCGCTGCTCCTCGTGGTGCGCGCCTTCGACGACCCTGCGGTGCCGTTCGTGAAGGAGGCGCTGGATCCGGCGCGCGACGTGCGCGAACTGGAGGAGGATCTCCTCCTCGCCGACCTCGAACGCGTGGAGACGGTGGCCGCGCGGCTGGCCAAGAACCACCGCCGAAGCGCGGATGAGGAGCGTGTGCTCGGCATCCTGCAGCGCTGCCGCGAGGCCCTCGAGGCGGAGCGGCCGCTCCGGGAGCTGGGCATTGCGGAGGACGAGCTGGCGGCGCTGCGCGGCTACGCGCTCCTCACGGTCAAGCCGGTGATCGTGGCCGTCAACGTGGGCGAGGAGCACCTGCGGAGCGGCGACTACCCAGGACGGGAGGCGCTGGAGGCGTACGCCGCCGAACGCAGCCTGGTGCTCGTCACCTTCTCCGCCGCGGTGGAGGCGGAGATCGCGGAGCTCGAACCGGAGGAGCGCGCCGCCTTCCTGGCGGAGTACGGCCTTGAGGCGCCCGGCGTGGAGCGCCTCGCGCGCGCCGCGTACGCCGCCATGGGGCTGATCTCCTTTCTCACCGCCGGGGAGGACGAGGTGCGCGCCTGGCCCATCCGCAGGGGCACGCCGGCGCGCGAGGCGGCCGGCAAGATCCACAGCGACATCGCGCGCGGCTTCATCCGCGCGGAGGTCGTGGCCTTCGAGGATCTCGTGCGCTGCGGCTCCCTGAAGCGGGCGCGCGAGGAGGGGCTCCTGCGGCTTGAGGGCAAGGACTACGTGGTCCAGGACGGCGACGTGATCAGCTTCCGCTTCAACGTGTGACGGGCGCGCGAGCGGCGCGCCGCGCGGAAGGCGGCGCCCCCGAGCGGAGCGCGGCCTGCGCCGCAGGCGGGCGGCGCGTATGATGAGCGGCGGCGCCGGGGCCGCCGGCGTCGGGCACGGGAGGTGCGCGATGGCGGGCGAGGCGTGGAAGGTGGCCGCGCTGCAGTTTCCCCTGCCGGAGCGGGACGGGGGCCCCGGGAGCCGCGAGGCGTGGCAGGCAGAGCTCGACCGGCGCGTGGCGGCCGCGCGGCAGGCCGGGGCGGAGTTCGTCGTCCTGCCGCCGGGCGCCGGGGCGGGACCGGCGGGCGTGCCGGCCGTGGCCGCGTGGGCGCGGGCGGGTCTGCACCCTCGCCGCCTGCGGCGCGACGCCCCGCCGGAAGACGCGTGGGAGCAGTACTGCCTCTCGGGGGCGGAGCTGGCGCGCCGGCACGGCGTGTACCTCGTGCCGGGCAGCGCCGTGATTCCCGCGGGCGGCGGGTGGCAGCACGCGGCAGGGCTCTTCGCGCCCGACGGCCGCCTCCTGGGGTGGCAGGCGCAGGGCCACTGGACGGCCGAGGCGCTGGCGGCCGGCTGGCTGCCCTCCGCGGAACTGCGCCCCGTGGAGTGCGAGGGCCGCGTCGTGGCGCTGCTCCTGGGTTACGACGCCATCATGCCGGAGGGCTTCCGCCTGGCGGAGCGCCTGGGCGCCGACCTCGCCGTGGCGCTCACCGCCTGGCCGGTGCCCCACAATCCCTGGCGCCAGGTGGCGACCGTCTGGTCCAACGTGCAGCAGACGCAGATCCCTTGTGTGGAGGCGTGCCTTGTGGGGCCGGTGCGCGGCCGGCTCTACGCCGGCCACAGCGCCGTCTACGGCCCGTGCGAGGGCACTCCGGGGGAGTCGGGCTGGTACGCCCAGGCGGACGCGCCCATGGGCGAGGCCGCCGTGCAGGCGACCATCAAGTGGGACGTGGTGGAACGGGTGCGGCGGGAGTACCCCATCGCGCGCCACCTCAACCCTGCGCTGTACCGGCGTCACTTCGCCGCCGCTTATGGCGCCGCGCCGCTCGAGGCGTCCGCGCCGCCCGAGCCGCCCGTGTCCCAGGACCCGGCCGGGGAGGTGCGCCCGTGAAGCGGCGGCTCTTGGACGCGGCCGCGGCGGCGGCCGCCTGGCGCGCGCGCGAGGCCGTCGTGCAGCGCGAGGTGGCGCGTGCGGTGGAGGCGCTCCCGGCCGATGTGCAGCGCGCCGCGCGGGAGCGGCGCAACCGCTACCTCGACTGGACGGTGCGCGCAGAGAGCGGGGCGCCGCACGCGGCCGCGCGCCTGCGGGTGGCGGCCGTGCAGATGGAGCTGCGGCCGGAGCCCACGCCGGCCCACTACGTGCGCCACGTCTTCGACCTCGGCCTGCGCGCGGCGGCCCTGGGCGCGGAGCTCATCGTCTTCCCGGAGGACGCGGCCACGGGCCTAGTGGCGCTCCTGCCGGGGTTCGGGCTCCTGCAGCGCGCCGGCGGGCCGGAGCGCGCCGCCGAGGCGGGCGGCGGCCTCTCCGTGGCGGACGTCTTCGCGCGGCTCGGCCCGGCCGTGGGTACGGTCTACCGCGCCGCCTTCTCCGCGCTGGCGGAGGCACTCGGCGCCTACGTGGTCGCGGGCACGGCCAACCTGCCGGCCGGCGGCGGCCGCGTGCTGAACATCGCGCACGTCTTCGCCCCGGACGGCCGCCTGCTCCTGCGGCAGCCGAAGCTCCACCTCTTCCCCTATGAGGCCGAGTGGGGCATCCAGGCCGGCGCAGAGCTGCGCGTCTTCTTCACCCCGTGGGGCGCGGTCGCGGCGCCCGTCTGCATGGACGCCACGTATTTCGAGACGGCGCGCATCGCGCGCGGGCTGGGGGCGGAGCTCCTCTGCTTGCCCATCGCCAACCCCGAGGCGTACCATCTGTGGAAGGCCCGCCGCGGCGTGTGGGGGCGCGCGCAGGACGCAGGCGTCTACGCCGTGCAGAGCGCGCTCGTAGGGGACTTCATGGGCCTGCGCCTCGAGGGACGCAGCGCCGTCTACGCGCCGCTGGATCTCTCGCCGGCGGGCGACGGCGTGCTCGTGGAGGCGGACGACCCGCGCGCGGAGACGGTCGTGGCCGCCGACCTCGACTTCGAAGCGCTGCGCGCCTGGCGCGCCCGGCAGCCGCGCGTGCTCGCCCCCGGCTGGTGGCGCGCCTTCCCGGACGTCTACGACCGCCCGCCGCCGCGCCGGGAGCGGAATCCGAGGTGAGACGAGGCTGAGCCGCCTGACGGCCGTCTTCCTCCTGACGGCGATCATCCACGCCATCGACGCGCTCTCGTACTCCGTGCGCCCGGCGGGCGTGCGCACGGGCCGCCTGGCCCTGGCGCTCTCGCTCTTCAACATCATCGCCCTGGCCTCGCGCTCGGCGAACCTCATCCAGGCGCCGCTCCTCGGCAGCCTCGTCGACTTCGCCATCCAGCACGGCGATGTGGCCCGCCTGCGCGCGGACTTCCGCGACGTGCTGTTCGCCGCCACGGCCGGCGCGGTCGTGGGCGCGGCCGCCATCCCCACCTTCGTGCGCGTCTTCACGCGCGGCATCCTGGCCTTCGAGGCGGCCGGCTCGGTGGGCTCGCTGCTCTGGCGCCTTTTGCGCATCCGCACGCTCTTCGCCATGACGAAGGACGTGCGGCCGCCGGGACCGGAGCTGGGCCGGCATCTGGATTGGCGCGGCCTGCCGAAGGGCTTCCTCGTGCTCAACGTCGTCATCACGGCCGTCTACACCACGGGCGTGCTGGCGGCGCTCTACGCGGGCGCCCTGGTGCCGGACTTCCGCACCACGGCGACGCAGCTCTCCGGTGTGATCAACGGCTTCGCCACCGTGCTCTTCGTCACGTCGGTCGACCCGGTGGCCGCGCTCATCACGGACCAGGTGATGGCCGGTCGGCGGCCCCGCGGCCAGGTCCACGCCATGGCGGCGCTGCTCGCTTTGACGAAGATCCTCGGCACGCTTTTGGCGCAGCTCGTCTTCCTGCCGGCTGCGGACATCGTCGTCTGGGTGACGCACCACATCGTCCACTGACGCCACCCTGTTCGCGCCGCCCGCCTTCCGGTAGCATCGTAGCGGGACGGGCCTCGCAAGGAGGGGACGGCCATCGCATTCCGGGACCTGAGGGAATACATCGCGGCGCTCGAGCAGCGGGGCGAGCTGCGCCGCATACGGGAGCCGGTCGACACCTTCCTTGAGATGAGCGCCATCGCCGACCGGGCCGTGAAGTCCGGCGGGCCGGCGCTGCTCTTTGAGCGGCCGGAGCCGGGGCGCCTCCGGCAGGCGGGCGTGTGGACGCGGCCCACGGGGCTCCTGCCGGGTCCGGGGGCCGCCGGCGTGCCTGTGGCCATGAACCTCTTCGGCACGGAGCGGCGCATGTGCCTGGCGCTGGGCGTGGAGCGGTTGGAGGCGGCGGCCGCCCGGGTGCGGGACCTGATCGAGCTGATGAAGGGACCGGGCCCGTCGGGAGGCGGGCTGCTCTCAAAGCTCTCGCTCCTGCCGAAACTCCAGGAGCTGGCCGGCATCGCACCCAAGGTCGTGCGGAGCGGGCCGGTCCAGGAGGTGGTGGAGGAGGGGGCGGCCGTCGATCTCCTCCGCCTGCCGGTGATCACCGCCTGGCCGGGGGACGCCGGCCCCTTCATCACCCTGGCGGCCGTCGTCACAAAGGATCCGGAGACCGGCGCGCGCAACGCCGGCATCTACCGTATGCAGGTGCTCGACGGCCGCACGACGGCGATGCACTGGCAGCTGCACCACGGCGGCGCCGCCGTCTTCCGCAAGGCGCAGGCCCTCGGGCGGCGCCTTGAGGCCGCGGCCGTGCTGGGCGGCGACCCGGTCTCGATCTACGCCGCCTCCGCGCCGCTGCCGGACGGACTGGACGAGTTCCTCTTCGCCGGGCTCCTGCGCGGCCAGGCGGTCGAGCTCGTGCGCTGCTGCACGGTGGACCTCGAGGTGCCGGCGCACGCGGAGATCGTGCTGGAGGGCTACGTCGACCCGGCGGAGCCGCTTGTGGAGGAGGGCCCCTACGGCGACCACACCGGCTTCTACTCGCTGGCCGACCGCTACCCCGCCTTCCACGTGACGGCCGTGACGCGCCGGCGTTCGCCCATCTACCCGACGACCATCGTGGGCCGGCCGCCCATGGAGGACTACCAGTTCGGTCACGCCACGGAGCGGATCTTCCTGCCGCTCGTGCAGGCTGTGCAGAGCGAGATCGTGGACTACCACATGCCGCCGGAGGGCGTGTTCAACAATCTCCTCTTCGTCGCCATCGAGAAGCGCTACCCGGGCCAGGCGTACAAGGTGGCCGCCGGTCTCTGGGGCCTCGGACAGATGAGCCTGCAGAAGGTGATCGTGGTCGTCGACGCGGACGTGGACGTGCACAACCCCGCGGAGGCCTGGTGGGCGGCGCTCAACCACATCGACCCGGAACGCGACGTGCGCTTCTTTCCCGGCCCGGCGGACGTCCTCGATCACGCGTCCCGCGCGCCGGGATTCGGCACGAAGATGGTCATCGACGGCACGCGCAAGCTGCCGGAAGAGGGCCACGCGCGGCCCTGGCCGGAGCGCATCGTGATGGATCCGGCCGTGGCGCGCGCCGTGGCGGAGAGGTGGCGCGAGCTTGGCCTGGCGTGACGGCTGGCGGGCGAAGGCGAAGGCGTTCTGGGACACCACGGTGCCCCTGCACGCCGTCTTCGGGCTCAGCGCCACCTGGGCGGCGGCCTTCCTGGCCGCTGGCGGGTCACCCGGCGCGCGCGCCCTCTTCTGGATCACGGTGGCGCTCGTCTTCGGGCGCGCCGCCGGCTTCGGCGTCAACCGGGTGATCGACGCCGCGCTGGACGCGCGCAACCCCCGCACGCGCAGCCGCCCCATCCCCACGGGCCGCCTGACACGCGGGGAGACGCTCGCCTTCAGCGCGGCCTGCCTCCTCGTGCTGGCCGTCGCCGCCTGGGAGCTGAACCCTTACACGCTCCTCTTCTTCCCGCTGGCCGTGGCGGGGCTCGTCGTCTATCCGTACGGCAAGTACTACTCCTGGACGTGCCACTTCTGGCAGGTCTGGCCGCAGACGTGCGGACCGCTCGGTGCCTGGCTGGCGCTGCGGGGGGATTTCGCGGCGCCGGGGCTGGCCTTCTCGCTGGGATATGGGCTCTGGGTGGCGGCCTCGGACATCCTCTACCACGCCGGCGACCGGCCCTTCCAGCTCGCCGCCGGGGTTCACTCCGCGCCCGCAGACCTCGGCCTGCCGCGCGCCCTCTGGCTCGCGCGCGCCACGCACGTGGCCAGCCTGGCGCTCATGGCTGCGGCCGGTGCGATGCTCCATGTGGGCGCGCCGTACTGGTGGTTCCTCCTCGCGGCGGCCGCGCTGCTCGTCTTCCAGCACGCGCAGGTGAGCCCGCAGGGCGCGACCGTCGCGCGCTCCGTCTTCGCCTTCAACACGAACGCCGTGGCCGGACCGCTCCTCGTCCTGGCGGCGCTCCTCGGGGTGGCGCGCTGATGCGCTACGTCGTCGCCGCCACGGGGGCGAGCGGCGCCCCCTACCTGCGCCGCGTGGTCGAGGCGCTCCTCGCGGGCGGCTGCCGCGTCGACCTCATCATCTCCCCGGCGGGCCGCGTGGTGCTGGCGGATGAGCTGGGCTGGCGCGCGGACGGGGACGGCTTCGCTCCCGAGGAGGTGGACGAGCGCAGCGGCTGGCACCGGCCGCGCCGGCTCCTGGGCGGCTACCAGGCCGGGTTCTGGGGCTACCGCGGCCGCGGGGAGCTCTACCTCTACGACGTGCGCGACGTGTCCAGCGATGTGGCCAGCGGCAGCACGCGCGTCGACGGCATGGTCGTGGTGCCGTGCTCCATGTCCACCGTCGCCGCCCTGGCCGTGGGCCAGTCCGGCAACCTCATCGAGCGTGCGGCGGACGTGGCGCTTAAGGAGGGCCGGCGGCTCGTCATCGTGCCGCGGGAGACGCCGCTTCACGCGATCCACCTGCGGAACCTCCTGACCCTCGCCGAGGCCGGCGTGCGCGTGGTGCCGGCCATGCCCGCCTTCTACCACCGGCCGCGCACCTTGGAAGAGATCGTCGATTTTGTGGCGGCGCGGGCGCTTGCGGCCCTCGGCGCGCCCGTCGACCTTGTCCGCCCCTGGACTGGGCTGCCGGACGCCTGACGCGCATATTCCTTGCGCGGGGGGATGCGCGCATGAAGCGCCGCGACGCCCAAGGGGGCCCGACCGTCCTCGTGCTCGGCCTCGTTCTGGTCCTTTTGGCGGGATGCGTCCTGCTCCTCTTGCAGAACCGCGCGTTGAGCGGCCGCCTGGCGGCCGCCGAGCGCCAGGCGCAGGCCATGCGCCAGCAGCTGAACGTGCTCGCGGCGCACGCGCAGGACGCGCGCACGCCCGAGCTGCTCCTGCATCGCTTCCTTGTGGCGTGGATCGTGGGGAGCGGCGCCGAGGCAAACCTCTACCTCTCACCTGAACTGCAGCCGGTTTGGCGCGAGGCCTTCGCGGCCAACGGCTGGCACCCTGGCCCGAAGGGCGTGAGCATCGACCACTACCGCGTGGAGGAGAGCCAGGTGACGCCGAACGGCGCACGCTACCGGCTCACGATGTTCCCCTCCGCGAGCGAGGCCTCGCCCGCCTACACGATGACGGTGACGATCACCGGCCACCCGGGCGCCTACGCCGTGAGCGAGCTTTCCCTGAGCGGACTGCCGGTGTCGCCCTGACAGCCGCTCTGGCCGCGCGGGATATAATGTGAGCAAGAGGCGCGCGGCGGAGGGTTGCCCGGTGCTGCTGCTGTTCGCGGGGGCGATGGCGCTCCTCTTTCTCGGGTTGCTCGCCGCGGCCACCGTATGGGAGGAGGCGCGGCACTCCCCGCGCCTCCGCGCTCTCTTGTGGCGCGAGGCCGGGTTCTCAGCGGCCGGCGCGGCCGTGATCGCCTGGCTCGTCGCGCCCTCCCGGCGCGCGGACACGCTCCTCGCCTGGGGCTCAGCCGCCTTCCTGCCGCTCTTTCTCCTTTCCGGATACGCGACCGTCCACACCCTGAAGCGTGAGGCGCTGCGCGCCATCGACGAGCCGCTCGCGCAGCTGCGGCGCCGGCTCAGCCGCCTGCAGCGGGAGTTCGACGAGATCACATGGGAGGTGCGCCGCCTGGAGCGGGCTCAGGCGCCGCAAGCGGGCGAGGAGGACGATCCGCTCGCCCGCTGGCAGCGCGTCGTGGCCGCGTGGGAGGGTCAGCCGGGACTGACCCGCATCCGCTCCCTCAAGGTGGAGGAGTGGCGCCAGGCCTACGCGCGGCTCGACGACCTCGCCCTGGAGGCGCAGCGGCGCGCCCTGCAGGCGGAGGCGCCGCAGGATCCGGCGCGCGCCGAGCAGCGGGAGGTGCAGCTCGCGCTCGTGGAGATGGAACGCGCGCGGCGGCGCCGCCGCCGGGCCGAGGACGAGCGCGAGGTCCCGGGCGCGCCTGCCCTGGCGAGCGCGCGGGCGCGCCGCGCGGAGCTGGAGCGCGAGATCCGCGCCGTGCAAGAGGAGATCCAGGCGCTCCTGCGCCGCCGGCAGGAGGCGCAGCGGGACGACGTGCCGCTGGAGTGAGGGAGGCGTTTCCCGAGTGAGGGAGCGGAAGAGGAGGGAAGCCGGATGAGCCACATCAGCGTCTACCGGACGGACATCGTCTTCAGGCTAGTGGCGGAGGGCGGCGCCCTGGAGGAGGACCCGGCCTGGCCGGTGCTGGAGGCGGCCGTGCGCGCCGTGGCGGAGGCGCGTCAGGGGCGCGTGGACCGCACGGTGCGGGACCTCTTTGGGCGCGCCACGCCGTGCGACCTCGCCGTCCACCTGCCGGGACTGCGCGGCGGTGTGGGCGTGGTCGTCGACCGGAAAACCGGCAGCCTGCACATGCTGTACGACGACTACGGCCGCACGGAGGAGGTCCAAGCCGTGCGGGAGGAGATCCTGCAGAACTTCGCGGCCGTCGCCGTCACGCGGGCGCTTCAGGCGCTGCACTACCAGGTGGACGTGGAGGAGTCCGGCAGCGGCCGCGACCGCCGCGTGCTGGTGAGGGGGGTGCTGGCGTGACCCGCGAGGTGCGCGTGCGGATCGGGGAGCGGGGGCGCATCGAGACCGACTTCCACGGTTTTGTGGACGACGACTGCTTCGACGAGGCCGACCGCCTGGCGGAGGCGCTGCGGGCGCTCGGCCTCTCTGTGGAACTGCGCGAGCGCCGCGTGAAGCCGGCTGTGGAGCGGCGCCTGGAGGCCGGCGAGCCCCTGCCGGGTGCCGGCGCGGCCGCGGAGGGGACGCCGCGCGCGGAGGGAGCCGGCCGTGGATAGGGGGCCGGAGCCCGGCGCGGCGCGCGGGGCGGCCGCGGCCGAGGCGCGCGCGGGCGTGCGCCGGGGCACGCGGCCCAGGGTGCAGGCGCCGGCCGCCTTGCCGCGGCGCCTTGTGGAAGTCGACGTCTTCGCCGGCCGCCTGGAGATCACGGAGCGCTACGGGGACGACGCGGCCGAGGCGCTCGCGCGGGAGCTGGAGAAGCTCGGCCTGCCGGCGCGACGGGTGTTCTCCGCGCCCTGCGGGTAGAGGACCTACGCCCTTCGGGTAGACGACCCATCCGCGCGCCGTCGCATACGCTGGAAGCGCACCGAGGAGGGATCGCCGTGCAGCCGATCGCGACCGGCGTCGACTACGCCTACCGGCACGATGCCCATGAGTGCCTCAAAGCCCGCGGCGTAGAGTTCGTCTGCCGCGGCACTTCAAGAAGACCTTGACGCTGGAGGAGGCGCGCGCCATCACCGCCGCCGGATTGAAGATCGTCAGCGTGTGGGAGACCGACCCCACCCGCCCGGACTACTTCTCCTTCGCGCGCGGACGCCAGGACGGGCTGCTCGCGCTGGCCGCCGCGCGCCGGGCCGGCCAGCCGGCCGGCAGTGCGATCTGCTTCGCCGTCGACTACGAGCCGCGCCCGGCGGACCTCGACCGCATCGCCGCCTACTTCCGCGGCGTGCGCGCTGCGGGCGGGCCCTATCGCGTAGGCGCCTACGGGTCTCACGCCGTCATCGCCCGCGTGCACGCCGAGGGGCTGGCCGAGTTCCTCTGGCAGACGGCCGCCTGGTCCGGAGCCCGCGTGCATGAGGCCGCGCACCTTTTTCAGTACCGGAACGGCGTGAACTGGTGCGGTTTCACCAACGACGCCGACCACGCCCTTCGGGAGCCTGGCTGGTGGAGCGCCGCGGCGGCGTCCATGCCCTCGGGCACGGGCGCGCGGGCGCGGGCGGGGAGGCGGGGCGCCTGACGGACACGAGAGGCGGCCTCGCCACCGACTGGCTGGAGCGCGCCGTCCTGAAGCGGACGAGCAACTTTTCGCCCGTCATCTGCTTCGAGACGGCCGACCCCCGCCGCCTGGTCCAACTCAAGGAGTTCGTACGTCAACACGAGGCCTTGCGCCGTGCCGACAACCTCTTTCTCTTCGACCCGTGGCACGGCCTGGCGCGGCTGCAGCCCGACGGCCGCCTCGTGCCGTACCGCAAGGCCGCCGGCGAGACGCCCCTGGCGCGCCAGGCCCCGGTGGAGGCCGCCGCCGTGGCGCTCGGCGGCCTGCGCCAGGCGCTGCGGGAGCTCGACGGCTACCTCCGAAGGCAGCGGACCGTCGTCATCCTGCAGAACCTGGCCGAGCACCGCGAGTGGGACAGCGGCCTGCAGAGCGCGCTGCGCGCCTGGGCGATCGACGAGGAGGTGATGGCGCGCGGCTCCACGGTGTTTCTGCAGACCGCGGACGCCGCCTCGCTGCTCGATCCGTACACGCGCGAGCTCATCGTCGTCATCGAGGTCGATCCGTCGAGCGACGCCGAACGGCGCTACCTCATCGCCAAGACGGCGGCCGAGTTGGAGGTGGAGATCGACGAGAACCGCCTGGGGGAGCTCGCCGCCGCCACCGCCGGGCTCAACCTGCACCAGCTGGAGAGCGTGCTCCTTGAGTCCTATCACGCCACAGGCGGGTTCGACCTCACACGGGTGAAAGACCTGAAGAGCGACCTTGTCCGGCGCTCGGGCGTGCTCGACGTCGTCGAGCCGCGCGCCTCCTTCCGCGACATCGGCGGCTACACGGCCGTCAAGTCCTTCGTCAAGCGCGACGTGGTGCGGGTGCTCGCCGAGGCGCACCGCGCGCGGCGCTTCGGCGTGCCGCTGCCGCGCGGCCTCCTGCTCTTCGGGCCGCCCGGCACCGGCAAGAGCCTCTTTGCGCGCGCGCTGGCGCACGAGATCCGCCTGCCCTTCATCCAGCTGCGTACGGAGAACATCTATTCGAAGTGGTTCGGCGAGTCCGGCCAGAACATGCGCCAGGCGCTGCAGCTGGCGGACAAGATGTCGCCGGCCGTCGTCTTCGTCGACGAGATCGACCGTTTCGGGCGCCGCTCCGGCGGCGCCCGGGACTCGGCGGGCGAGGAGAGCCACCGCGTGTTCTCGCAGTTCCTGGAGTGGCTCGGCAAGCCGGAGCGGGAAGCGATCGTCGTCGGCACGACGAACGTCCCCGACCACCTGGACGAGGCCTTCATCCGCACGGGGCGCTTCGACTACAAGATCCCCTTCCTCTATCCCGGCCCGGAGGCGCGCCTCGCCGTCCTCTCCGTGCACTTGGGCCTTGAGGAGGGATCGCGCCACCGGCGGCCGCCGCTCCTTGACGAGCCGGACGCGCTGCGACGCTTTCTCGCGGAAGAGATCGTGCCGCGCACGCGCTACTTCTCCGGCGCGGAGCTGGAGGAGCTCGTCACCCGGGCGAAGCGTCGGGCGTTCGCCGCCGGCGCGGACGGCGTGGGCCGCGAGGACTTCCTCGCGGCGCTGGGCAGCTTCCGGATCCCCTACGAAGACAGGGCGGCGTCCATACGGTATTATCTTGGACAGGCCCGGCGCTTCACGGACGACGAGGCCTTCTTGCAGGAATTGCAGCGGGAGATCGACGAGGCGGCGGAATGACGGCGCACGGGCCGCAAGCGGGGCCCGTGCGCGCGGCGGGGTCAGCGCCCGGGCGTCCGGCGCGGCGCGGCTTGCGCCGCTTGGGCCGCCATCATGCGCTCCGCATGGGCCACGGCCAACTGCACGAGCCGCCCGCAGTCCTTGGCCGAGACGGCGCCCCAGCCTTCCCGTTCGACGGTCTCCCGGACTCCGAGCTCCTCGGCGAGCCGCCGTTTCAGCGCTTCCGACATCCGCTGGGACAAGGCGTTGCACCTCCCGCCTGCGGCGTATTCTGCCCGAGGACCGCGCAACCTAGCCGCGGGAAAGGAGCTTCCGCCCGGAATGCCCGTCATGGCTGAACTCATCCTGTCCCTTCTCGCCATCTTCCTCGGCGCGACCCTCTTCACGAACGGCGTGGAATGGCTCGGACGGAAACTGGACCTCTCCCACGGGGCCACGGGCAGCCTGATCGCCGCCATGGGCACCGCGCTCCCGGAAGCGATCATCCCCATCTGGGCCATCGCCTTCGGCGCGAGCCACGTGAAGGAGCAGATCGGCGTGGGCGCCATCCTGGGAGCGCCGCTCCTTTTGGCCACGCTGGCGCTCCTCATCAGCGGCCTCGCGGCCTTCTACTACGCGCACCGCCGCCAGCGCACCGCCTTCATCGAGGTGGATCCCGGCACGCTGGAGCGGGATCTGGGCGTGTTCGTCGTCGTGTACACGCTCGCCGCCGCCGCGGGGCTCGTCGACAGCCGCGCGCTGCGCACGGCGATCGGCCTCCTGCTCGTGGCGACCTACATCGGGTACGTCGTCTGGACGTTGCGCCGGCCGTCCCCAGATCTCGACGAGGCCGAGGCTGAGTCGCACCGCCTCTTCTTCCAGCGGCGACGCGAGGTGCCGGACCTTTGGGCGGTCGTCCTGCAGGCGGTCGTCGCTCTCGGGATCATCGTCTTCGCGGCCCATACGTTCGTCGACTCCGTCCAAGCGGTGGCGGCGGCGTGGGGCGTCTCCGCCTTCCTGCTCTCGGTGGTCGTCACGCCGATCGCCACGGAGCTCCCTGAGACGTTCAACAGCGTGATCTGGCTCGGCCAGAAGAAGGACACGCTGGCCATGAGCAACATCACAGGCGCCATGGTATTCCAGTCCTCGATGATCCCGGCCATCGGCATCCTCTTCACGCCGTGGCAGCTGCAGTCCGACCAGCTCTGGGCCGCCGGGGTGGCCATCGCGGCCGCGGCGCTCGTGTTCGTGACGTACCTCTGGCGCCGCCGGGTCCTGCCGCAGATCCTCGTCTTCAACGGGTTGCTGTACGGGCTGTACCTCCTTGTGGTGCTGTGAGTCGCGCGGCGGCGGGCGGCGGTGGCGACACCGTGCGGCAGTTGCCGCGGCGCGCGGCGGACGCGGCGGCCACGGCGGCCGCGGCGGCGCGCTGCCGCAGCCGCGGCTCACGCGCCCGCGGTGCCCCGCCACCCCTCCATGAGCCGGGCGAGGTCGCGGTAGTGGCGCGCCTTCTCTGCGAACGGAATGCCGCTGCGGCCGCTGGGCGAGGGAAGGACGAAATCGAGCACCCCCGGCACCACGGACCGTTCCTGCAGCCCATAGGCCACGCCGGCCGTGGAGGGGAGCCCGGCGAAGGCGGCGTAGACCGTCTTGGCCGTGTAGGCGGCGCACTTGGGGCGGTAGTGCTCGAGAAGCCGCCGCAGGCGCAGCCTCCCGGCCGCATACTCCCATTCGGGCAGGTCGGCTGCGGCCGGCGTGCTGCGCTTCACGATGTCCGTGAGCCCGGCGCCCAGCGCGAGGAGGTCGGCGTCCCGCGTGGGGCCCCACAGGCCCGGAGTGATCCCGGCCGCGGCCAGGAGATGCCAGAAACGGTTGCTGGGCGCGGCGTAGAAGTGGCCGGCCCGCGCCGAGGCCGTGCCCGGATTCGAGCCGATGAAGACCACGAGCAGCCCGGGGCGAAGGTAATCCGGCACCGCGGGCGCGGGAGGATGGATGCGGGAGCGGGTCCAAGCGTTCATGTGTTCATGCTGGCCGCACCGCGGTGCAAAGGCAAGCGCGCTTGCGTCCGCAAAACGGCGTGTGCTATGCTAAACTCCGCTCAACGGGCGAATAGCTCAGCTGGCCAGAGCACCTGCCTTACACGCAGGGGGTCACAGGTTCGAGTCCTGTTTCGCCCACCATCGAAAATTGCGCGGAAGTTTGCGCGGTGCGCCGGCGCACCGGTCCGCAAGGCAGATTTGCGGCGCGGTAGCTCAGTTGGTAGAGCAGCGGACTGAAAATCCGCGTGTCGGCGG
>JADBKN010000010.1 GCA_014896375.1 Bacillota bacterium
GCCACCTCCTCCGCCTCGCGCCGCCGCGCCGGCGCCACCTCGTGGCAGCGCCGGCAGCGCGCCTCGTACGCCTCGGCGCCGCCGATGACGACGAGCGGATCGTCCTCCGCCGCCGGGCGCCCGTCGATCAGCCGCTGCGTGAACATCGCCGGCTCTCCGCAGCGGACGCAGATTGCTTTAAGCTTCGTCACCTCGTCCGCCATGGCCATCAGTTCGGGCATGCAGCCGAAGGGCCGCCGCGCGAAGTCGAGGTCGAGGCCGGAGACGATCACGCGCCGGCCGCTGTCGACGAGCCGTCGCACGGCCGCGACCAGACCCTGCGTGAAGAACTGCGCCTCGTCGATCGAGACCACCTCCGCCCCGCACTCGTTGGCGGCGACGAAGATGCGCTCGGGCTCCTCCACCGGCACCGGCACGGCGTCGACGCGCCGCCCGTCGTGGGAGAAGACGGCTTCGGCGGCGTAGCGGTCGTCGATCGCCGGCTTGACGATGAGCACTCGCCGGCGCGCGATCAGCGCCCGCCGCGTGCGGCGGATGAGCTCCTCCGTCTTGCCGGAGAACATGCTGCCGGTGATCACTTCCAGGTGTCCCACGGGCACGGCGGTTCCCTCCATAAAGCGGTTCCATCGTAGCAGCCGCGGCCGCCGCGGACCACGGGCTCAGCCGATGCCGAGCGCCCGGCGCACGTCCTCCAGCCGCTCCGGCGGCGCGAGGAGCTGCGCCCGCTTGGCCTGGCGGTCGAAGTTGCGGGAGAGGTTCGGCGCCACAAGCGAGATCGAAGGGTCCGCCGTGGTGCCCACGACGCGCCCGCCGAAGCGGTCGAGGACCGGCACCTCGAAGAAGAGCTCCTTGCCCCGTCCGGCCACGTCGATGAGCAGGCCGTGGTCCGGCAGGTCGACCCCCGCGCGCCGCAGCGCGCGCGCCGTGTCCTCCGCCAGCGCCTGCTGCTCCCAGTAGCCGGCCTCCAGCGCCTCCGCGAGCAGTTCGCCCACCGCGCGCGGCAGCTTGCCGCCCTCGATGTCCGCCAGCGTGGCGTCCGCCACGCGCCGGTAGATGGGTCGCCCCGGGGCCGCGAGGCGGCCGACCAGCTCCCGCGTGGAGGGCGGCGGCGCCTCGGCCAGGCGGCTGAGCGCCTGGGCGTCGTCGAGGTCCACCCACTCCTCCTGGGTGAGGCCGCCGAGCCGCATCGCGTCGGCCGCGGCCCGCTTGAGCATGGCCTGGGCGGCGCGCACCGTGTGGTGCCAGTAGACCTCGCGGTACATGAGGTAGGAGGCGAAGATGATCGTCTCCACGGCCGAGACGCCCTTCGGCGTGACGGCGAGGGCAGAGCCGTCCTCCGTGAAGTCGATCGCCTGGAGCAGCCGCTCGCTGTCGATCACGCGCCCGTACGGCACGCCCACGTGGTTCGAGTCGCGCTGCAGGTAGTCGAGGCGGTCGGGATTGAGCGGGCCGGCGAGCATCTCCGCGAGGCGCCGCCCCAGGGCGTCCGCCGGCGGGTGCTCCTCGTCGATCACCGCCGCCACGCGTTCCGGGTCGAGGCCCCACGCGTCGCGCAGCGCCGTCACGACGTCCCGGTCCTGCAAGATGATCGAGCGCGCGCGCGCATCGTGCCGCTGGATGCGGATGCGGCCCTCGGGGTCCGGCGGCAGGTCCTCGAGCGTGTGGGAAAAGGGATAGTGGCCGACGTCATGCAAAAGGGCCGCGCAGAGGAAGGTGGCGCAGGCGTCCGGGTCGAGAAACTCCGCCCCGGGTGACGATCTCCAGGCGGAACGTGTTCATGAGACTCCACCCGCTCGACGAGGGTCTTCGCCTTCTCGACCGCTTCGTCGGTGGTCCCGACCATGTAGAAGGCCGCTCCGGGAGGTCGTCGTGCTTGCCCTCGAGGATCTCCTTGAAGCCGCGCACCGTCTCCTTGATGGGCACGTACTTGCCCGGCGTGCCGGTGAACTGCTCCGCCACGAAGTTCGGCTGCGTGAGGAAGCGCTCGATCTTGCGCGCCCGCGCCACCGTGAGCTTGTCTTCGTCGGAGAGTTCGTCCATGCCGAGGATGGCGATGATGTCCTGCAGGTCCTTGTAGCGCTGCAGGACCTCCTGCACGCCGCGCGCCACCCGGTAGTGCTCCTCGCCCACGATGCGCGGGTCGAGGATGCGCGAGGACGAGGCGAGCGGATCCACGGCCGGGTAGAGGCCGCGCGCCGCGCGGCTGCGTTCAAGGGTCGTGGTCGCGTCGAGGTGGGCGAAGGTCGTCGCCGGCGCCGGGTCGGTGAGGTCGTCGGCCGGGACGTAGATCGCTTGCACCGAGGTGATCGAGCCCTTCTTCGTCGAGGTGATGCGCTCTTGCAGCGCGCCGACGTCCGTGGCCAACACCGGCTGGTAACCCACGGCGCTCGGGATGCGGCCGAGCAGCGCCGACACCTCGGAGCCGGCCTGCACGAAGCGGAAGATGTTGTCGATGAAGAGGAGCACGTCGCGGCCCTCTTCGTCGCGGAAGTACTCCGCCAAGGTGAGGCCGGTGAGGCCGACGCGCATGCGGGCGCCCGGCGGCTCGTTCATCTGGCCGTAGACCATCGCCGTCTTGTCGATGACGCCGGACTCCTGCATCTCCTTGTAGAGCTGCGTGCCCTCGCGGGTGCGCTCGCCCACGCCGGCGAAGA
Source organism: Bacillota bacterium (assembly GCA_014896375.1). GTDB lineage: Bacteria > Bacillota > Sulfobacillia > RBS10-35 > Bu92 > Bu92. The sequence continues at coordinate 2,655 of JADBKN010000010.1, forward strand.
TCGAGATGCCGCCGTGCTGCATGGCGACGTTGTGGATGAGCTCCATGATGAGGACCGTCTTGCCCACGCCGGCGCCGCCGAAGAGGCCGATCTTGCCGCCCTTCGGGTACGGCGTGAGGAGGTCGATGACCTTGAGGCCGGTCTCCAGCACCTCGATGGACTCGGCCTGGTCGAGGAAGCTCGGCGCCGGGCGGTGGATCGGCAGGCGGATGTCCGACTCCACCGGACCCTTGCCGTCGATCGGGTTGCCGAGCACGTCGAAGACGCGGCCCAGCGTGGCGGGACCGACCGGCACGGTGATCGGCGCGCCGGTGTCCACGACCTTCATGCCGCGCACAAGGCCGTCCGTGGACGCCATGGAGACGCAGCGCACGCGGCGGTCGCCGAGGTGGTGGAACACCTCGAGGACCAGGCGGACGCGGTCCCCCTCCTCCAGGACGTTCAATGCGTTGTAAATCTTGGGCAGCTCGCCGGAATCGAACTGGACGTCGACGACCGGTCCGATGACCTGGACGATGCGGCCCACGTTTTGCTCTGCCATGCCTTCCCACCCTTTCTTAAGAGCGGCCGGGATGGGCCGCCCGCCGCGATCGCCTCAACCTTTGAGCGCTTCCGCGCCGCTGACGATCTCCGCGATCTCCTTCGTGATCGAGGCCTGGCGCACGCGGTTGCCGAGGAGCGTCAGGCTTTCGATCAGCTCGCGCGCGTTCTTCGTGGCGGCGTCCATCGCCGTCATGCGCGCCCCGTGCTCGCTGGCCTTGGCCTCCAAGAGGGCGCCGTAGAGGATCGAGGCCACGTAGTGCGGGAGGAGCGCCGCCAGCACCGACTCCGCGTCCGGCTCGAACTGGACCTCGGGACCGGGCTTCCTCTCCCCGCCGCGCGCCTCGGCCGCCAGCGGCAGAAGGCGCAGCACCGTGGGCCGGTGCGTCACGGCGTTGACGAAACGGTTGTAGACGAGGTAGACCTCGTCCGCGCGGCCGTCGAGATAGAGGTTCATCGCCGGCACGGCGATGGAGCGCGCCGTCTCAAACGAGGGATGGTCGCCGAGCTCGATGAACGACTCCGCGATCTCCACCCCAAGCCGGCGGAAGGCGTCGCGCGCCTTGCGGCCGACGGCCAGGGCGAGCGGCTTCGGCCGCTCCCGCATGGCGGCGAGCGCGGCGCGGATCACGTTGGCGTTGTAAGGGCCGGCGAGGCCCTTGTCCGCGCTGATGACGACGTACGCCGCGCGGCGCACGTCGCGCGCCTCGAAGAACGGGTGACGCAGCGTGCCGCCGCGCGCGGTGAGGTCCGCGAGCGCCTCGCGCATGGCCTCGGCGTACGGCCGCGCCGCTTCCGCGCGTTCCTGCGCGCCGCGCAGCTTGGCGGCCGCCACCATCTGCATGGCCTTCGTGATCTGCTGCGTGTTGGTGACGCTGCGGATCCGCCGGCGGATGTCGCGCAGGTTCTGGGGCATCAGCGCTCGCTCCCCGCGAAGCCCTTCTTGAACGTCTCGATCGCTTCACGCAGCTTGGCTTCCGTGGCGTCGGAGATCTGCTTCTCCTCGCGGATGGCCTTGAGGATCTCCGGCCGCTCCGCCCGCAGGAAGCTCAAAAGACCCCGCTCGAACTCCTGCACGCGCTCCACGGGCAGGTCATCGAGGTAGCCCTTCGTGCCCGCGTAGATGGAGGCCACCTGCTCCTCCACGGGCATCGGCTGGTACTGCGGCTGCTTGAGCAGCTCGACCATGCGCTGGCCGCGAGCCAGGCGCGCCTGCGTGGCCTTGTCGAGGTCGGAGCCGAACTGCGCGAAGGCCGCGAGCTCGCGGTACTGGGCGAGATCGAGGCGCAGGGTGCCGGCCACCTGGCGCATGGCCTTGATCTGCGCGTCGCCGCCCACGCGCGAGACCGAGATGCCGACGTTCATCGCCGGGCGGATGCCCGCGAAGAAGAGGTCCGTCTCAAGGAAGATCTGGCCGTCCGTGATGGAGATGACGTTCGTCGGGATGTAGGCCGAGACGTCGCCGGCCTGGGTCTCGATGATCGGCAGCGCCGTGAGGCTGCCGCCGCCGAGCTCGTCGCTGAGCTTGGCGGCGCGCTCCAGGAGCCGCGAGTGCAGGTAGAACACGTCGCCCGGATACGCCTCGCGCCCCGGCGGGCGGCGGAGGAGGAGCGACATCGCGCGGTAGGCCACGGCGTGCTTGGAGAGGTCGTCGTAGACCACGAGCGCGTGCTTGCCCTTGTACATGAAGTACTCGCCCATGGCGCAGCCGGCGTAGGGCGCGAGGTACTGCAGCGGCGCCGGCTCCGAAGCGGTGGCCGAGACCACGATGGAGTACTCCATGGCGCCGTGCTGCTCCAGCGTGCGCACGACCTGCGCGATGGTGGAGGCCTTCTGGCCGATGCCGACGTAGATGCAGATGACGTCCTGGCCCTTCTGGTTCAGGATCGTGTCGACGACCAGCGCCGTCTTCCCCGTGGAGCGGTCGCCGATGATCAGCTCGCGCTGGCCGCGGCCGATGGGCACGAGCGCGTCGACGATCTTCTGGCCCGTCTGCAGCGGCTCTTTCACGTTCTGGCGCTGGATGACGCCCGGCGCGGGCGACTCCACCGGACGCGTCTCCGTCGTCTCGATCGGGCCCTTGCCGTCGATCGGCTGGCCGAGCGCGTTGACGACGCGGCCGATGAGCGCCTCGCCCACCGGCACCTCGACGACGCGGCCGGTGCGCTTGACGGTGTCGCCTTCCTTGATGCCCGTCTCCGGGCCCATGAGCACGGCGCCGACGCTGTCCTCCTCAAGGTTCAGCGCCATGCCGTAGACGCCGTTGGGGAACTCGAGCAGCTCGCCGGCCATGGCGTCGCGCAGGCCGTAGATGCGCGCGATGCCGTCGCCGACGTTGAGCACCGTGCCGACTTCGGCGAGTTCGGTGCCGAGGTCGGCCTCTTCGATCTGCCGCTTGATGACCGCACTAATCTCCTCCGGCCGAATGCTCATCGTCCCACCCTCTGCCCGCCGGCCGCAAGCCGCCGGCGGAATTGTCCTCACAGAAAACGGTTGGCGCAAACTCTTGGACCCCGCGCCGGCCGCCGCCGGCGCCCGGCCCTCCGACGCCCGGCTAGCGCACCGCGCGCCGCAGCCGCGCGAGCTTGCCGGCCACGCTGGCGTCGAACACGCGGTCGGCGATGCGTACGCGCACGCCGCCGACGAGTTCCGGGTTCGGCTTCACGACAAGGCGCACGGCGCGATCGCCGGCAAGACGGCGGACCGCCGCCTCCAGCCTCTCCCGCGAGGCCTCGTCCAACTCCCGCGCCGTCTCCACGACGGCCTCCACCTGGTCCGCGCGCGCCTCCGCCAGCGCGTGAAAGCGGGAGATGACCTCCGGCAGCTCCGCGATGCGCCGGCGCTCCACAAGAAGCTCAAGCAACCGCACGACCGGCGCCGGAGCGTCCGCGCCGAGCGCCCGGACGAGCACGGCGCGCTTCTTCGCCGCCGGCACGACCGGGCTCGCCAGGAAGGCGCGCGCCTCCTCGTCCAGCGCCGCGGCCAGGGCCTGCAGGCGCCGGTCCCAGTCCTCCACGGCGCGGCGCTCCGCGGCCGCTTCGAACAGCGCCTCCGCATACGGACGGGCGGCCCGGCTCATCGCGCGCTCCCCACCTCTTCGACGAAGCGCTCGACCAGGTCGCGCTGGATGCGGTCGTCCACCGTGCGGCCGAGCACCTTGGCGGCCACGTCCAGCGCCAGGTCGGCGACCTCCTTGCGCAGCTCCGCGAGCGCCTGGTCGCGCTCCCGGCGGATGGCCTCCTTCGCCTGCTCCAGCTGGCGCTCCGCCTGGGCGCGGGCCTCCTCCAGGATCTCCTGCGCGCGCGCGTTGGCCGTGCGTTCCGCCTGCTCCAGGATGCGCCGCGCCTCCGCGCGCGCCTCCTGCAGGGCCTGCGCCGCCTGCTGCTGCAGGCGCACGGCCTCCTCGCGCTGGTTCTCCGCGTCCTCCAGGCTCTTGGCGACGCGGTCCGCGCGCTCATCCATGAGGGCGCGGATGGGACCGAACACCCAGCGCCGCAGCACCCAGAGCAGCACCAGGAAACTCACGATCTGGGCGAACAGGGTGCTGTTCAGGCCAAGACTTTCGAAGATCGACAACATCGGCACCCCCTGGGCCACGCTTCGCGACACGCCGCCCACCGGCGACACGGAACGGGGGACAGGCCGCAACCGCGGCCCGTCCCCGCAGAGGCCCGATCAGCGGACGACGAAGCCCGCAAGCACCACCGCGATGATCGGCAGCGCCTCGATCAAGCCCACGCTGATGAACATGTTGGTGCGCAGCTCGTTCGCCGCCTCCGGCTGGCGAGCCATGCCCTCCAGCATCTTCGACGTGACCATGCCGTCGCCGATGGCGGCGCCCAGCGCGGCCAGCCCGAAAGCGATTCCTGCAGAGAGGACGTGCGCAACATCCGGCGTCAAATGGGTCACCCCCTTCACGCGTCCGCCAAATCCATCAATGGTGACTGGTCACCATCGAAACGTAGGAAAGCGTCAGCATCATGAACACGAAAGCCTGGATGAAGCCGACGAAGATGCTGAACCCGTACCAGGCGACGGCCGGGATGAAGCCGCCGAGGTATACCGGGATCTGCGCCAGGAGCAGGATCAGGATCTCGCCGGCGAAGATGTTGCCGTAGAGTCGGAACGACAGCGTGAGAGGCTTCGACAGCTCCTCGATGATGTTGATCAGCGTGAACACCGGCCAGACGAAGGGCAGGTCCGGCCCTTTGAGGTGGTGCAGGTACCCCTTCAGCCCCGTGATGGCGATGCCGGAGTACTGCACCAGGAAGAAGACGAGGATGGAGAGCCCGAAAGTCGTATTGAGGTTCGCCGTGGGCGAGCTCAGACCCGGGATCAGCCCGAAGAGGTTCGACGCCAGGATGAAGAGGAAGAGCGCCGCGAGGAGGTTCTCCATGAAGGCCTGCTGCCGCGGGTGGATCTGCTCGCCGACGAAGCGGCCGACGACTTCAAGGAGCGTCTCGAACGCGTTCTGCAGGCCCGTCGGGCGCTTCAGCGAGGCGCCGCGCACGGCCAGGAGGCCGAGCACCACGATGATGCCCATGACGATCCACGTGTACACGAGGACACGCGCGTCAAATGTGAAACCGTGAACATGCCAGAGCCAAGCGGCGCGGTGTTCTTCCATCCGGCGAGCAGCCCCCCGACGTCAAACGGGCGCGCTAGCGCGCGTCCGACCGATTCCGAGGCATGTTTCTCACGAAGACCCACGTGAACAGGAGCCAAGAGCCGAAAATGCCGATCAAAGCCGCAACTATGTTAACAGCGGGCCACCGGCTTTGCAACAGCCAGAGGACGGCCACCACGAACAAAAATCGGCCCGGCACGCCGCCGCGCACGATGCGCCCGCCGGCCTCCGGCCCGGCGCGCTCGGCCACCTCCAGCCGGCGCAGGAACATCAGGCCGTTCGCCGCCCCCAGCCCCAGGCCGGCCGCCAGCCCGTAGGCGACGCCCGGCGCGAGGCCCGCCAGGCCGGTCCCCAGCGAAGCCAGCGCCGCCACGGCGATCCACCGCAGGGCCGCGCGCGGCGCGCCCCTGGCCCCCTGCGCCCCGGTCCGCGCCGTACCCGCCGGGGACCGCCCGGCGCTCACGAGCGCCCCCTCCCCGTGATGTCCCCGACCTGCCGCAAGAGGACGTAGACGCCGGCCCCCAGCGCGGCCAAGAGGCCGGCCACCGTGAAGAGCGGCTCCGTGTGCCAGCGCGCGTCCAGCCATCGCCCGCCGGCCACACCGGCCGCGATGAGCACGGCGAGGCTCACGCCGATGCCCATGGCGAACCCTAACGCCTTCCAGGCCGAGCCGTTCACGCCGTGGCCCCCTTCCCCGCTCCACCGCCCCGCCCGCGGCGCCGCGCCGCCGCCCGCTTACGCCGCGCCGGTCCCGGCCGCCGCCCGCCTACGCGCCCGTCCCGCCGGCCGCACCGCCCGCCTCCGGCCGGAACGGCTCCGGCCGGGGGCCCAGCCCCAGCCGGTGCTTGACGGCCGCCACCGTGCGCTCCGCCGCGCGTCCGTCGCCGAACGGGTTGCGCGCGCGGGACATGCGCTGGTACCGTTCCCTGTCGTTCAATAGCGTTTCCAACGCGTGCCGGATTTCCTCGTAGCCCGTGCCGGCGAGCCAGGCCGTGCCCGCCTCCACCGCCTCCGGGCGCTCCGTGGTACGGCGCGCCACGATGAGCGGCTTGCCGATGGCCGGCGCCTCCTCCTGGATGCCGCCAGAATCCGAGAGCACGAGATAGCTGTGCGCCACCACGTACACCCACTCCGGGTAGGTGAACGGCTCGCAGAGGTGCACGCGCGGCCGGCCGGCGAGGGCTGCGTGGACTGCCTCCTTCACCACAGGGTTCGGGTGGACGGAGTAGATGACCTCCACGTCCGGGTGAGCGTCGACGACATCGCCCACCGCGCGCGCGATCTCCGCGATGGCCCCGTCCCAGTTCTCGCGCCGGTGGGTCTCCACCGCCAGCACCCGCCGCCCGCGGTGCAGGACCTCCGCCTCCGGGCGGCGCGGCGGCCGCACGCGCTCCACGGTGTAGAGGAAGGCGTCGATCGCGGAGTTGCCCGTGACGTAGATGCGCTCCTCCTCCACGCCCTCGCGGCGCAGGTGGTCCCGGGCGCGCGGCGTGGGCGCGAGGTGGATGTCGGCGATGGTGTCCGCGAGCCGCCGGTCCATCTCCTCGGGAAAAGGGTCCCACGCGCGGCCGCTGCGCAGCCCGGCCTCCACGTGGCCACAGGGCACGCGCTCGAAGAAGGCCGCGAGAGAGGCCGCGACGGTCGTCACCGTGTCGCCGTGCACGAGGGCGAAATCCGGCTTCCACGCGCGCAACACCTCGGCCACGCCGGTGAGGGCGCGCGCGGTGAGGCCGTGGAGCGTCTGTCGCTCCTCCATGAGGTTGAGGTCGGCGTCCGGCTGGATCTCGAAGTGCTCCAGCACAGCGTCCAGGAGCTCCCGGTGCTGCGCCGTCACCAGCACGCGGCCCTCGAGGTCCGGGTCCTCGGCGATGGCGCGCACGATGGGCGCCATCTTCACAGCCTCCGGGCGCGTGCCGAAGATCGAGACGACGAGCGGGCGGCGCTTCACCGGTCGGATCCGCTCGCCTGCTCCGAGCGCGGGGTCACGCGCAGGCGCAGCACGTGCACGGCGACATAGAGGGTGAAGCCGAAGAACGCCAGCACCATGGTGGAGACGAGCACCGGCAGGCGCACGATGGCGAGGGAGCCCACGGCGAACCAGCCGCTCACGCAGTAAAGGAGGAGCACCGTCTCCCGCTGGCTCAGGCCGATGGCCAGCAGCCGGTGGTGCAGGTGGCCGCGGTCGGCCTCCATGATGGGCCGGCCGGCGCGCCAGCGCCGGAGGATGGCGAAGGCCGTGTCGAAGATGGGCACACCCAGGGCGAGGACGGGCACGGCGAGGGTGATGATGGCCGGCGACTTCAGGGACCCCTCGACGGCGACCGCCGCCAGCACGTAACCGAGGAACATGGAGCCGGCGTCGCCCATAAAGATCTTGGCGGGATTGAAGTTCCAGGGCAGGAAGCCCATCGTGCTGCCGAGCAGCGCCGCCGCGAGGAGCACGGCCGCGGCCGGCTGGCCGGTGAGAAGCGCCGAGACGAGCATCGTCATCGCCGCGATGGACGTGATGCCGGCGGCGAGACCGTCCAGCCCGTCGCTGAGGTTGATGATGTTCACGATGGCGACGATCCAAAGGACGGTGATGGGGATCCCCCAGGCGCCGAGCTCAAGGATGCCGCCGAAGGGGTTCGTGACGTAGTCGATGGAGACGCCGGCCCAGGCCACGGCGGCCGCGATCGCGATCTGCCCGCCGAACTTGACGGCCGCCGGCAGCGGGCGGTAATCGTCGACGATGCCCAGGATGAGCATCGCCAACCCCCCGAGCAGCAGGGCGGGCACGTCCGCGTGCATGGTCAGGCCGCTGACGGCGGACGCGGCGAGGAAGGCGAGGAAGATCGCCACGCCGCCGAGGTACGGCACCGGCGCGGTGTGCACGCTGCGCTCGTTCGGGTTGGCGACGAAGCCCCAGGCCAGCGCGAGACGCCGCATGAGCGGCGTCACGAGAAACGCCGTCAGGAAGGCGACGGCCACCGTCTCCAGAAGAAGCCGCACGCTCAACGCGTTCCCACTCCCGCATCCGGCCGCGGCGCCGCGGCATCCCCGCCGGCGGCCGCCGGCGCGCCGGCCGCGCCGCCCTCAAGAGAATCCTTCGGGGCGTCGAGGTAGCCTTTGTCCACAAGCTTCTGCAGGTGCCGCCGCAGCACGCCGCGCAGGTCGACGCCGTGCTGTTCCTCCAGCACAAACATCATCGTAACCGCGGTCTGCGCCACATCCAAGAGCTCCTGAACGATGGCGTCATACGATGAAGCGCCGGCCGCGCCCGCCGGCGCGCGCTCTCCGGAAAGCGAGCGGAATTTGCCGATCGCCTCCGCGAGCTCCCCCGCCTCCTCCATCAATTTCAGGGCGGTCGATTCAAGCGTGGGGCGGAGCCCGTTCAGGCGCGGCAGGGACAGCGTCTTCGTCTCCATCAGGCGCCTCCTTGAGCTCAGGCCTGCGGCGCTTCAGGCAGCGCGGCCGGCATGGCGGCCGGCGCGTCCTGCGCGTCCCGCGCCGGACCCGGTGCGGCGGACAGGCTGTCCGTTTCCATTTTACGGATCTTGTCCACCCTGCGCTGGTGCCGGCCGCCGGCGAAGGGCGTGCGGAAGAACGCTTCGACGATCGCCCTCGCGAGGCCCGGCCCCACGATGCGCGCGCCCATGGTGAGCACGTTCGCGTCGTTGTCCGCGCGCGTCACGGTGGCGGAGTAGACGTCGTTGCAGGGGGCGGCGCGCACGCCCGGCACCTTGTTGGCGGCGATGGCCATGCCGATGCCGCTCCCGCAGACGAGCACGCCGCGCTCCGCGCGGCCCTGCGCCACCGCCAGCGCGACCTCCCGGGCGAAGTCCGGATAATCGCAAGAGGCCTCGCTGTGCGTGCCGAAGTCCAACACCTCGTGCCCCATCTCCCCGAGCCACGCCTTGACGGACTCTTTCAGCGCGAACCCGGCGTGATCGGCGCCCACGGCCACTTTCATGCCGGCGCACCCCCGAACGCAGTCTGGAACCATCGTCGCAGGTCGCCCGCCATCCTGTCCACCAGCGCGTCGTAGGCGTCCTGGCCGAGGCCGATCGGGTCGGGCACGTCGCCGCCGCCGAAGATCTCGTCCCAGGTGGCGACTTTCGGAGCGTGCTCCGGGTGCTGGCGGCGCAGCCGCTCCGCGTGGGCGGGCGTCATGGCGACGACGAGGTCCGCCCACTGCAGGAGCTCCGGCGTGACGGCGCGGCTTGCGTGCCCCTCCAGCTCGGCGCCGAGGCGCCGCACGGCCTGCGCCGCTTCCGGGGTGGCCGCCTCCCCCGCCGCCGCGTGCGTCCCGGCCGAGGCGAATTCCAGCGGGAGCCCGCGCTGCGCCGCCAGGCGGCGGGCCAGCGCCTCCGCCATCGGGCTGCGGCAGGTGTTGCCGGTGCAGACGAAGAGCACGCGCGCGAGCGGGGCGTCGACCACCTGGGCGGCGGCGCGCGCGAGGCGGTCGCGCACGGCCCAGCCCAGGCCGTCCGGCGCCGGGCTCTCGGCGAGGATGCGGGCGGCGCCGGACGCCTCCAGCTCCCGCAGCCCGCGGTAGAGCGCGGCCGCGTAGACGGCCGGCCGCTCCCGCGGGCCGGCGTCGACGACGGCGCGCGCCCGGCCGGCCGCGCGCGCGGCCGCGGCGGTGTCCGAGGGCGCGAGCACGGCGACCGCCTCGCCGCGCGCCGCCGCGTCCGCGAGCGCGCGGAGGAGCGCCACGCGCGCCCCCGGGCCGCGGAAGACGGTCAGCGGCACAGACGGTGCGTAATGCCGGTAGCGCGTCCCCGGCGAGCGGCGCAGCGCTTCCGCATCCGCCGCGGCGCGCACGTCCGGCAGGATCTCCCGCAGCTCTTCCAGCGATACGCCGCCCGGACGCAGCACGCAGGGCACGGGACCGGTGCAGTCGACGACCGTCGACTCCACACCGATCGGCACCGGCCCTCCATCGAGCACGATCGCCGGCCGCGGCGCGGCCGCGGCGGACTCGCCCGCCGATGCCCGGGAGCCGGCCGCGTAGTCGGCCAGCACGTCGTCGGCCGTGGTCGGGCTCGGCCGCCCGGAGCGGTTCGCGCTGGGCGCGGCCACGGGCACGCCGGCCGCGCGGATGAGCGCCAGCGCCACGTCGTGGTCCGGGAAGCGCACGGCCACGGTGGGCAGCCCCGCTGTGACGACGTCCGGCACGCGCGGTGAGCGCGGCACCACGAGCGTCAGCGGCCCCGGCCAGAAGGCCGCCGCCAGCGCCGCGGCCGCCTCCGGCCACTCGGCCGCGACCAGCTCCCGCATGGCTTCGTCGGCGATGTGCACGATGAGCGGGTTGTCCGCCGGGCGCCCCTTGGCGGCGAAGATGCGCGCGGCCGCGGCCGCGTCCAGCGCGTTCGCGCCGAGGCCGTAGACCGTCTCCGTGGGAAAGGCCACGAGCTCGCCGGCGCGCAGCGCCGCCGCCGCGGCCTCGATGGCGCCGGGCTCCTCCGCCCTCAACCGCCGCACGCGCCCGCCCCCTCCCACACGCCCATCACCACGCGTTCATGTCCGGCCAGGTCCCGCGCCGCGCGCACCGCCGTGAACCCCCGCGCCCGCATGCGCGCCGCCACCGCGCCGGCCTGCCCGGCGCCCACCTCGAAGGCAAGAAAGCCGCCAGGGCGCAGGCGCCCCGGCACCCCGGCGAGCACGTCGTCGAACGCCTCCAGCCCCGTGGGCCCGCCCACGAGCGCCTCCACGGGCTCCGCGCGCACCTCCGGGTCCGCGCCGCGCCACTCCTCCGGAGTGAGGTAGGGCGGGTTGCAGACGGCGCCGTCCAGCGGCAGCGCGGCGCGCGCGTGGCCGGAGAAGGCCGTCCACCAGTCGCCCAGGAGGCAGCGGACGCGGTCGCGGGCGCCGTGCTCCAGGGCGTTCGCCGCGGCGCAGGCCAGGGCGCGCGGCGAGGCGTCGACGGCCCAGATCTCCGCGCGCGGCCGGCGCCGCGCGAGCGCCACGGCCAGCGCGCCGCTGCCGCTGCCGAGGTCCGCGAGGCGCAGCGGCACGCCGTCCGGAGCGAGGGAGAGCGCCGCCTCAAGGAGCGTCTCCGTCTCCGGCCGCGGCACGAGCACGCCGGGCGCCACGCGCAGGCGCACGTCCGCGAACTCGACGGTGCCGACGACGTACGCGAACGGCAGGCGCGCCGCGCGCCGCCGGACGAAGTCCGCCAGCCGGCGGCGCGCCTCCTCCGAAAGCGCGTCGCCCGCGCCGGCCGCCCAGGCCCAGGCCGTGCCGCGGCCCGTGGCGTGGCCGAGAAGCAGCGCCGCCTCCCGCCGGGGGCTGGGCACGCCTGCGCGCGCGAGCGCCGCGGCGGCCCACTCCCGCCACGCCGCCGCGGAGTCGCCGGCGGGCGGCGGCGGCGCGTCCGGCGGCACTTCTGGCCGCGTAGGGGCCGCCATGGCCTGAGCCGTCGCCTTGGCCGCCCCGGCCGGCGTCACGGGCATGTCCGGCGGCGCAGGAACGCCGGGGACCGCCGCCGCGGCCGCAGCCGCCTCGCCCGCCGCGCCCGGGCCGTCGAGGTCACCCGAGGCGCGCCAGCCGCTCCGCCTGGTCGGCGGCGATGAGGGCGTCGAGCAGCTCATCGAGATCGCCGTCCAAAATGAGGTCCAGCTTGTGGAGCGTGAGACCGATGCGGTGGTCGGTCACGCGCCCCTGCTGGAAATTGTAAGTCCGGATCTTCTGGCTGCGGTCGCCGCTCTGCACCTGGCTGCGGCGCTCCGCTGCCTCCCTCTCATGCTGCTCCTGCCGCGCCAGCTCATACAGACGCGCGCGCAGGATGCGCAGGGCGCGTTCCCGGTTCTTGTGCTGGGAGCGCTCGTCCTGGCAGGTGACGACGATCCCCGTGGGCTTATGCGTGATGCGGATGGCCGACTCGGTCTTGTTCACGTGCTGGCCGCCGGCGCCGCTCGCGCGGAACGTGTCGATCTCCAGGTCCTCGGGGCGGATCTCCACGTCCACCTCCTCCGCCTCCGGCAGCACGGCGACGGTCGCGGTGGAGGTGTGGATGCGCCCGCCGGACTCCGTCACGGGGATGCGCTGCACGCGGTGGACACCGCTTTCGTACTTCATGCGGCTGTACACGCGGCGCCCGGAGAGGTTGACGATGACCTCCTTGAAGCCGCCGATGCCCGTCTCGCTCGCGCTGAGGATCTCCGCCTTCCACCCCTTGCGCTCCGCGTAGCGCATGTACATGCGGAGGAGGTCGCCGGCGAAGAGCGCCGCCTCCTCGCCGCCGGCTCCGGCGCGGATCTCAAGGATCACGTCGCGCTCGTCGCGCTCGTCCCGCGGCAGCAGAAGCTCGATGATCTCCCGCTCCAGGACCTCGCGCTGGCTCTCCAGTTCAGCGACCTCGCGCCGCACCCACTCCCGCGTGTCGGGGTCGTCGGACTCGGCCGCCAGCGCCTGCGCCGCCTCGATGTCCTGGCCGAGGGCCGTCCAGCGCCGGTAAGGCAGGACGATCTCCTCCAGCCGTGCGTGCTCCTTCGCCAGCGCGCGGAGGCGGTCGGCGTCGGCCACCACCTCCGGGTCCGCGAGGCGCGCGGCCAGTTCCTCGTACCGGCGTTCGATCTCCGCGAGCCGGGTGAAGTCGAGCGTCATCCCGCGAGCCGCTCCTCCCTGTCCAGCACGGCCGCCAGCGCGGCGATGGCCACCTCCAGCTGGGCGGCGTCCGGTTCCCGCGTGGTGAGGCGCTGCATCCAGAGCCCCGGCGCCGCCACCCACCGCGCCCAAAGCCGCGTCTCGTGGCGCGCCGAGAGCCGCAGGAGCTCATACGCGAGCCCCGCCACCACGGGCAGGAGCACGAGCCGGCTGAGGATCCGCCAGAGTAGCGACGGCCACCCCAGAAGCGCAAAGAGCGCCACGGCCACGAGCGCCACGAACAGCAGGTAGCTGGTCCCGCAGCGCGGGTGGAAGCGTGACTGGCGCGCGGCGTTCTCCACGGTGAGGGGCAGCCCCGCTTCGAAGGCGGCGATCGCCTTGTGCTCCGCGCCGTGGTACTGCAGCACGCGCTGGATCTCAGCCGTGCGCGAGATGGCGTAGAGGTACGCCCAGAGGATGCCGAGGCGCACCGCACCCTCGATGAGGTTCAGGCCCAGGCTGCTCGGCACGGCGTGGCGGAGCAGGCCGATGAGCCAGGTGGGCAGCACCACGAAGAGGCCGAGGCCCGCGGCCGTGGCCGCGACGACCGTCCAGCGCATCTGTCCCGGCGTGAGCGGGTCCTCCTCCTCGGACGCGGCGCCGGCCGAGAACATGAGCGCGCCGAAGCCCAGCGCCAGGGATTCGGCGAGCGTCACAAGCCCCCGCACGAGCGGCAGGCGCGCCCACGGCCAGCGGCGCAGCCATTCCCCGAGATCCCGCTGCTCCAGGGCGATGCCGCCGTCCGGGCGCCGCACGGCGACCGCCATGCAGCGCGGGCCGCGCATCATGACGCCTTCGATGACCGCCTGGCCGCCGTACACGGCTCCCGCCAAGGCCCACACCTCCGGTGGAAACGCGACGCGGCGCTCTGGGCGCCGCGGGACGCGAAAAAGGAAACGGGCAGGGCGCCGGCCCTGCCCGCAGCGCGCTACCGCCCGGCCTCGGTCTCCGCCGCGCCGGCCTGCGCCTCCGCGGCGTCGCCGGACGCCTCCGCGCCGCGGCCGGAGCGCCTGTAGTCCGTGCCGAACCTCTTGCGGAAACGCTCCACGCGGCCGCCCGTGTCCACCACGCGCTGGGTGCCGGTGTAGAACGGGTGGCAGCGGCCGCAGATCTCCAGGCGGATCTGAGGCTTCGTGGAGCGGATGCGATACACGGCGCCGCACGCGCAGGTGACGGTCGCGTCGTAGAGTTGCGGATGGATGCCTGCCTTCACGGGCGTACCTCCGATCGCCGCGGCGCCGCGCATTTCGGGCGCCATCGCCGCGAGCCCTCAAGAAAACCGCACGATATTATAGCACGGCGCCGACCGGCGCGGCGCGCGATGGCGATGCGGAGGCAAGGGGCGGTTCATGCGAGGCGCACGCGGTACTCGCGCAGCCAGGCGTCGACCTGCACAAGGAAGGCGAGAAGCTGCGGCAGGCGCATCAGTTGGCCGAACCACGGGATGTCGAACTCGGTTTCGCTCCGCGTGAGCTCACGCACCGCGTCGACATCGACCAGTGACCGCAACGGCGAGGACGCGTCCTCCAAGAGGGCGGCGACCCGCTCCCTCATGGCGCCCAGGTAGCCGGGATGGAACGTCTTCGGATAGGGGCTCTTCGGGCGCCAGAGCACCTCGTCCGGCAGGAGCCCCGCCAGGGCGCGGCGCAAGAGGCCCTTCTCGCGGCCGCCCAGGGTCTTGAACTCCCACGGTGCGTTCCAGACGTACTCCACCAGGCGATGGTCGCAGAAGGGGACGCGCACCTCGAGGCCCACCGCCATGCTCATGCGGTCCTTGCGGTCGAGCAGCACCGGCATCCAGCGCGTGAGCGTGAGGTAGGCGATCTCACGCATGCGCGCGGCGCGCCCCGTCTCCCCGGGCAGGCGCGGCACCTCGTCCAGCGCTTCGCGGTAGCGCGCCTGGATGTACTCCAGCGGCCGGATGTGCGCCTTCAGCTCCGGCGAGAGGATCCGCAGCCGTTCCCCCACCTTGAGGGACCAGGGAAAGGTGTCCGCCGTCACGGCGTCCTCGCGCCGGAACCAGGGGTAGCCGCAGAAGACCTCGTCGGCGCACTCCCCTGAGAGGGCGACCGTGGCGTCCTTCTTGATCTCCTTGCAAAAGAGGAGCAGCGAGGCGTCGATGTCCGCCATGCCCGGCAGGTCCCGGGCGCGCATGGCGGGCAGGAGCGCCTCCTCCAGGGCGGCGTGGTCGAGGCAGACGCGGTGGTGGCGCGTCCCAAGATGCCGCGCCACGAGATCGATCCACGGTCCGTCGGCGTCGGGTTGGAAGTCATTCGGGCGGAAGTGGCGGTCGTTGTCGACGTAGTCGACGGAGTAGGTGTGGAGCTCGCCGCGGCTGTCGCGCCGGTAGACGCGGATCACGCCGGCGGTGAGGGCGCTGGAGTCGAGGCCGCCGGAGAGCAGCGTGCAGACGGGCACGTCGGCCACCAGCTGGCGCTCCACGGCGTCGAGGAAGAGCTCGCGCACGGCGGCGACCGTCGCCGCCTCGTCGTCCTCATGGGGGCGGCTCTCCAGGCGCCAGTAGGGCCAGGCGCGCAGCCCGCGGCGGCTGAAGTGCAGCGCCCAGCCGGGCTTGAGCTCGGCGATGCCGCGGAAGACGCCGTGGCCGGGCGTGCGTGCCGGGCCCAAGGCGAAGACTTCCGCCAACCCTTCGGCGTCGACGACGGGCTCCACCTCGGGATGCGCAAGAAGAGCCTTGAGCTCCGAGCCGAAGAGCAGCATGCCGCCGCGCTCAAGGTAGAAGAGCGGTTTCACGCCCAGGCGGTCGCGGGCCATGAAGAGCGTCTCCTCCGCACTGTCCCAGACGGCGAAGGCGAAGATGCCGTTCAGCCGCTCCACGCAAGCGGGTCCCCACTCGATGTACGAGAGGAGGAGCGCTTCCGTGTCCGAATGGCCCTGGAAGACGTGGCCGCGCGCTTCCAGCTCGCGCCGCAGTTCCGGGGTGTTGTAGAGCTCGCCGTTATAGACGAGCACGAACTCCCTCCCGCCGCGCCGGCGCCGCATCGGCTGGCCGCCGCCGGCCGGGTCGACGACGACGAGCCGCCGGTGGCCGAACGCCGCGCGCGGAGAGAGCCAGCGCGTCGACGCGTCCGGGCCGCGGCAGGCGAGCGTCTCCGCCATCGCGTCGATCGTCGCGGCTTCCCGCGTGAGATCGCGCTGCCAATCGATCCATCCCGTGATGCCGCACATGCTCTCCGCCTCCATCGGTCCGGGCCCCTCGGGGCGCGGGGCCGCACGCCAACCGTATGTGCGGCG
>JADBKN010000011.1 GCA_014896375.1 Bacillota bacterium
GGCAGCTCGCTTTCGTCGTGATGGTGGTAGCGCACGAGCGCCACCACGTGCGGATGTTCCTCGTAGAACGTCTCGGCGATATCGGCGCTGCGCTGGGCGTGGAGCTTCGACGGCTCGAACGCCTCGCGCGGGTCCACCACGTCGCCCGGTTTGAGGTCCGGCTGCGACTTGCCGAGGTCGTGGAAGATCACGGCGCGCACCAGCTGGTCCTTGTTCACGCCGATCGGCATGCCGCCCTTGCGGTGGAGGTCCGCGAGCACCTTGAGCGCGTTGATGACGTGGCGGTAGCCGCCGTCGGGAATGACTTCCGTGACGGTGATCGTGTTCGTGGCCGGGTCGAAGACGTCGCGGAACTCCGGCGTGTGCTTGAGCTTCTGCTCCACGCGCGTGTTGGGGAGCGTGAGCGCGAAGGCGTCGTCGAGCTCGTCCCTCGCGGCGAGCAGCTGCATCTCCGTGCGCTTCTGCTGCGTGATGTCCGTGAACGTCTGGATGGCGCCGACCACTTTCCCGTCCACCGTGAGCGGGACGAAGTTGCAGTTCCAGATGCGCCCGTCCTGGAGGTGCGACTCCACGTTGTAGAGCGCCTTGCCGGTCTGCAGGACCTCGAAGATGGGGGAGCGGTCGCGGCTGATCTGCTCCGCGCGCCGCCCGATGCGGTCCGCGGCGCGCACTCCCGTGAGCAGCTCCGCGGCCGGGTTGAATTCGCGGATGTAGAGGTCCTTGTCGACGACGATGATGCCCTCGCGCAGGGAGCGCAGGATGTGCTGCGCGAGGAGGGCGCTGTCGCGCAGGAAGGGGGCCGGCGGCGCCGCCGGCGGCTCGGGCTGGGCGAGATCCACGGCGGGGGCGGCCTCGCTGGATGCATCGTGCAGATCCGGTGTCACGCGGACGCGATCTTGCCCCGGCTGCGACCCGCCGCTCCCCGACCGGCGGGCCGCCCCTCCCTCCGCGCCGGTCGCTTGGTTTCGGCGTTTCTTCTGCGGCATGCAAACTCTCCCCGCGTGTGGGATCGAATTCGTTTCACCGCACCCCGGCGGCCGCGCCGACCCTCCAGTGACGTCAGTGCAGTCGGGCGCATCCGCGCCCGAAATAGGGTTTGGTGCGGCCGTTTCGACCCATAATCGGCGTTCTCCTGCTCTATTTTGTCGAGGACTGTCGAAGGGGTTTTGAGACCAAGATGTGGCGGCCGCTTACGCGTCCGCACACTGTCGATGGTGGACGGTGGCAGGCGGGGAATCGTCAGGGCCGGGGGCGGGGGCGGGGGCGCGTGCCGGGGGCGGGGGGGGCCGGCCGCCTCAGCGCGCCAGCATGGCCCCCTTGCCGGACGCCTTGTACGCCAACGCTGCGGCCACGAAAGCCTGGAACAGCGGGTGCGGCCGGTTCGGGCGGGAGCGCAGTTCGGGGTGGAACTGCGTCCCGAGGAACCAGGGATGCTGCTCCTGCGGCAGCTCCACGATCTCCACGAGGTTCCCCGCGCGCCAGAGACCGCTGAGGTGCAGCCCGGCGCGGACGAAGTCGTCGCGGTAGCGGTTGTTGAACTCGAAGCGGTGACGGTGCCGCTCCACGACGGTCGGCTGCCCGTAGCAGGCGCGCGCCAGGCTGCCCGGCGCCAGCTCGCACTCGTAGCCGCCGAGTCGCATCGTCCCGCCGGTGTTCACGAGGCCGGCCTGGCTCGGCATGAGGTCGATCACGGGATGGCTTGTCCGCGGGTCGAATTCGGTACTGTGGGCGTCCGCCCAGCCCAGCACGTGGCGGGCGAACTCGATGACAGCCACCTGCATCCCGAGGCAAAGGCCGAAATAGGGCACGCCGCTCTCCCGCGCGTAGCGCGCGGTGCGGATCTTGCCCTCGATGCCGCGGTCGCCGAAGCCGCCCGGCACCAGCACGCCGTGCACGCCGGCGAGCAGCTCCGCGGCCTCCGCCTTTTCCACGTCCTCCGCGTGGATCCAGCGGATGTCCACGCGCGCGTCGTTCGCGGCGCCGGCGTGGACGAGGGCCTCGACCACGCTCATGTACGCGTCGTGCAGGGCCACGTACTTGCCGACGATCGCGACCTCCACCCGCCGCGACGGGTGCTTGATGGCGTGGACGATGCGCCGCCAGGCCTCCAGGCCTTCGCCCGCGGGCGCGGTCGCATCGGCCGGCGCGGCGCCGGACGCAGTCGCATCGGCCCGGGCGCCCCCAGGCGCCGGCAGGCCCAGGCGCTCGAGGATGAGGTCGCTCACCCCCTGCGCCTCCAGCATGAGCGGCACCTCGTAAATCGTGTCCACGTCGACGTTCTCGATCACCGCTGCCGGTTCCACGTCGCAGAAGAGCGCGATCTTCTCGCGCATGTCGGCCGGAAGCGGCTTCTCGCTGCGGCAGATGATGATGTCCGGCTGGATGCCGATGCTGCGCAACTCCTTGACGCTGTGCTGGGTGGGCTTCGTCTTCTGCTCGCCCGCGGCTTCGATGTACGGCACCAGCGTGACGTGGATGTAGACGACGCCCTGGCGGCCCATGTCGTGCTTCATCTGGCGGATCGCTTCGAGGTAGGGCAGGCTTTCGATGTCGCCGACCGTGCCGCCCACCTCGGCGATGACGATCTCCGCGCCGGAGGACTCCGCCACGCGGCGGATGCGGCTCTTGATCTCATTCGTGATGTGCGGGATCACCTGCACCGTGCCGCCGAGGTACTCGCCGCGCCGCTCCTTCTCGATCACGGAGAGGTAGACCTGACCGGTGGTGATGTTGTGGTCGCGGGTGAGGTTCTCGTCGATGAAGCGCTCGTAGTGGCCGAGGTCGAGGTCGGTCTCCGCGCCGTCCTCGGTGACGAACACCTCGCCGTGTTGAAGGGGGCTCATGGTGCCGGGGTCCACGTTGATGTACGGGTCGATCTTTTGGATGGCGACGCGGTAACCGCGGCTCTTGAGAATGCGCCCGATGGACGCGGCCGTGATGCCCTTGCCCAGCGCCGACACGACACCGCCCGTGACGAAAATGAATTTGGCCAAGGTGCGCTCCTCCGCTCCGCCAGGGCTCGGCCGCGACAACGCGCTCTTCATCCACCTCACGCTCGTCCCGTTCATCGCCGCCTCGGGCGTCGTACCATGCCGTCGCACGCGCGCGCGGCGGGCCGCGTTCACGCCCGCCGCCCAAAGCGGCCCCGCACCGCCAGGAACCCGGCGGCGACAGCGCCTGCGGCCAAGAGCAGCGCCGTCCAATCGAGCCAGAGCGCGGCGGATGTCGTGAACACGTGCCACCAGCCGCCCTCTGCGGCGATCCACTGCTGCGCGGGAGAGAGCCGCGGCAACGGCGCCAGCCCGTTGAGGCCCAGGGCGGGGGCGGCCAGCTCCTCGGGCCATAGCACCCACGTGAAGAGTGCCGCGAGGATCGCATGGCCCACGCGGCTCAGCGTGTAGACGAGGATGCTGATCCCGGTCCCCTGCGTGACGGCCGCCACCTGGGCGATCACGCTCACGCCCGACCAGGCGATGATCGCCGAGCAGATCATGGCGCGGTCGAGGAGCGGGGCGGCCGCCTGCGCCGTCGCCTGGGAGCCGATGGAGATCTCGAAGAAGCCGCTGATCAGCCCGTCGACGACCGCCGGGTGGATGCCGAGCGGTGCCAGCACCACGGCGAGCACGCGGGCCGCGGCCGCCACCATCCCCGTCTGGCGCATCATGCCGACGAGCACCGAGAAGAGGATGATGAACCCGCCGATCATGAGGAGCGTCTGTACCGAGCCCATGACGGCGTCGCCCAGGAGCTTGCCGAGCGGCCGGCCGTCGGCCTCCCGCTCCTGGACGAGCGCGCGGAACGCGCTCCGCAGGGGGTTGCCGAACCGCGGGGGGTCCGGCGGGGTTTGATCACGGCCGGGGCGGTAGAGGAACTTAAGCAGAATCCCCATGAGGATGGCGCCGATGTAGTGCGCCTCCATGATCACACCGGCGAGAAGCGGCTGCTGCAGCATGCCGACGGCGACCGCGCCCGCCATGAAGAGCGGGTCCGAGGTGTTGCTGAAGGAGACGAGACGCGTGGCCTCCGTGGCGGTGATGCGGCCCTGGCGGCGGAGATCGGCCGTCAGCGAGGCGCCCAGCGGATAGCCGGAGTTGAGGCCCATGGCCAGGACGAACGCCCCGGCGCCCGGGACGCCGAAGAGCGGCCGCATGAAGGGCTCCATGAGCACCCCGAGGAAGGCCACCACGCCGAGCCCCATAAGAATCTGCCCGCCGATGAAGAACGGCAGGAGGGCCGGGAAGATCACGTCCCACCAGACCTGCAGGCCCTGCACGGCCGAGCGGAACGCGAGGTCGGGGTGGACGACCATCATGACCACAAATGCGACGCCGATGACGGCGAGGAAGGCCGTCGACGCGGAGCTGCGCCTGCCTCTCGGGTGCATGCGTCGCCTCCATCAGCGGGCGTGCCGAAGCCGTACGCCACACCCAGAACGTATGGGTTGGCCTTCGGGGCTAGAACGGCACGCGGCGGGCGGCGCGCTTGCTCGGCGCGGTAGACTGGATCTCGGGAGGTGGCCGGCATGGAGGACCTGCCGCCGCGGGAACGGCCGCTGGTGGAGGCGGACGGCACCGTCTCCTGGCTGCCAGCGTCGGGTGTCCGCCTCGACTGGCTGGAGGTGGCCCGGCGCGATGCCCAGGGAGGCTGGCTGCGCACGCTGCACTCGGCGCCGGCGGAGGTCTGGCGCGCGGGGCGGACGTTCTACATCCGCAAGCCGAAGCGGGCGCATGCCGGCGCCGCCTGGCACACCCTGACCCTCGAAGCCGACCCCCGCTTTGCGCGCGTCGAGGAGTGCGAGAACGCCTGGGGCCGCGGCGCGCGCGTCTACTTCGAGCACGATCCCACGGACGTCCGCTGGCCCGATCCGCCCTCCGGACCCGCGCACCGCTAGCGCGTCCGCCGAAGCGTTGTGGACGAGAGCGAGGGATCCGCCGTGAGCGCGACCGAACCGAACGGCGCGGCCCCGCGCGCGGCCGCGCGCCGTTTCCGCTGGAGCCGCGCGGCGGCCGCCGCCGCGCTTCTCTCCCTGCTGCTCCTTTTGGCCGCCTTCGTCTGGCCGCTGCCGGCGCCGCAGCTGGACCAGGCCACGATCCTCTACGGCCGCGACGGCTCCGTGGTGGCGGAGCTCTTCCGCCAGAACCGTACGACGGTGCGTCTCGACCAGGTCCCGCCGCTTCTGCGGCAGGCCGTCGTGGACACGGAAGACGCGCGCTTCTATCAGCACGGCGCCTTCGACGGGCGCGGGCTCGCCCGCGCGCTGGTCTCCGACCTGGTGCACGGGCGCATCGTCGAGGGCGGCAGCACGATCACCCAACAGCTGGCGAAGAACCTCTACCTCTCCAACCGTCGCACGCTCTGGCGGAAGCTCGCCGAGGCGGTCCTGGCGTTGAAACTCGAGCAGCGCTACACGAAAGACCAGATCCTTGAGATGTACCTCAACACGGTCTACTTCGGCCACGGCGCGTACGGCGTCGAGGCCGCGAGCCTCACTTACTTCGGCCGACCGGTGGAGCGGCTCACCCCGGCGCAGGCCACGTTGCTCGCCGGCCTTCCCCAAGCGCCGTCCGCCGATGACCCGCTCATTCACCCGGATGCCGCGCGGGAGCGCCAGCAGCAGGTCCTGGCGCGCCTCGTGGCGGCGGGCCACCTCGCCCCTGAGGAGGCCCAGGCCATCGCCCGGCAGCCGTGGAAGCTGGCGAAGGGGGCGGACCAGGGCGGGAACACGGCCTCCGACGCCTTCATCGACGCGGTCGTGCGGGAACTGGGCACGATCAACCCCGATTGGGCGGACGACGTGTACCGCCTGGGGCTGCGCGTCGACACCACGCTCGACCCCGCCGTCCAGCGGGCGGTGGAGACAGCCGTCGAGAGGCATCTCGTGAAGGGCACGGTCGTCGACGGGGTGGAGGAGCCGCAGGTGGCCGTGGTGGCGCTGGACCCGGCGACGGGCGCTGTCCGCGCGCTCCTCGGAAGCCGTGACCCCCACGCCGGCGGCTTCAACCGCGCCCTGGACGCGCGCCGCCAACCGGGCTCCACCTTCAAGGCCTTCCTCTACGCGGCCGTGCTGGAGCGCCGGCACACGCTCCTCGAAACCCAGGTCTGCGAGCCCGTCACCTTCCGCACGGCCGGAGGCGCGTACACCCCGCGCGACGACGACCCCGCCCACCCGTACCATTACGCGCCGCTCAGCATCCTGCGCGCCGTGGCCGTCTCTGACAACGTCGTGGCCGTCAAGTGGACAGCGGCCATCGGCCCGGCGGCCGTGGTGGACATGGCGCGCCGCGCCGGCATCACAAGCCCGCTCCAGCCGACGCTCTCCGTCGCGCTCGGCGCGTACGGCGTGACTCCGTTGGAGATGGCCGCGGCGTATGCGGTGTTCGACAACGGCGGCTACCGCGTGCAGCCCTTCACCGTGGTGCGCGTGCGCGACGCGCAGGGGCGCGTCCTCTGGGAACGGCCGCGCCCCGCGCGGCAGGCGGTGCTGGACCCGGGCGTGGCCTACCTCACCACGTATGCGCTGCGGCAGGTCGTCACATCCGGTACGGGGGCGGGGCTGGCGGATGTCGTGGGGCGGCCCGTGGCCGGCAAGACAGGCACTTCGGACAACCAGCAGGACGCTTGGTTCGTGGGCTACGCGCCGCAGCTCGTGACGGCCGTGTGGGTGGGGAACGACCAGCCCGCGCCCCTACCGGGCTACGGCGCCTCGCTGGCCGGGCCTGTGTGGGCGAACGCGATGCGCCTCGCCCTGCGCGGGCAACCGGTCGAGACCTGGAAGACGCCGGGCGACGTCGTCTGGCTGGACGTGTCGACGGTGGACGGACTCCTGCCGAACCCCACCTCGCCGACGATGCGCGTGCCGTTTCTCAAGGGGACGGAACCCACTCAGGTGAGCCCGGCCTGGGACTGGGAGAACTTCTGGAAGAAGCTCCAGGAAGCTCAAAGCCTGCAGGACCTGCAGCGGCTCCTGCAACCGGGCGGCGCCGAACTCTTGCAGGCGGCGCCGGACTGGCTGCGCGCCTGGCTGGCGGAGCGCCTGCTCCAGTTGCAGAACCCGTCGCCTTCCGAAGAGGTCCCCGGCGGCGGCTCGGCGCCCGGTAGCAGCGAGACCGCACCGGGCGGCGGCAGCGAGCCGGGGGCCGGCACGGGCGGCCAGGGAGCCCCGAGCGGCGGCAGCAGCGGGCCGCCTGGCGCGACGCCGCCCGGCGGAACCGCGCCCAGCGAGGCCGCGCCGGTTTCGCCGCGCTGAACGGCGCAGCCTGCGGCCGCATCTCTCGCTTTTTCGCCATGGGATTTGGACGCACGCTGGAACCGGACCCTTTGCGAGGAGGTCGAAGAGATGCGAGTCCACATCGCGTGGCACACAAGGGACCTGCAGGCGGCCAGCCGGTTTTACGAGACCCTGCTCGGGCTCCGCCCGGCGCGGACGCTGCCGGGTGATGTCCAGTTCCTTGCCGACCGCCCTTCGCTCAACCTAGCCCTTGAGGAAGGGGACGGAGACACCGGCGGCGGCCAGCACTATGGAATCGAGGTGGAAAGCACGGACATCGTGACCGAAGCCGCGAAGCGGCTGGCGGCAGCAGGGTATCCGGTCGTCGAGGAACGTGACACTGTCTGTTGCCATTCGCGGCAGACGAAGGTTTGGACCCGGGATCCGGATGGGCGCCGTTGGGAGGTCTTTTTTGTGGCGGAGCGGTATGGGACCGCGGAGCCTGCGACCGGCACCGCGCTTGGCGAGGATGCGGCGTGCTGCACCGGATGCTGCGACGCGCCCGGGCGGACGGACGCGGCCCGCTGAGCGGTTGGGGTGGAACGATGACGGTCCAGGCGGACGCGGCGTCCCCGAAGGCATCGGTCTTTCTCGACCGCTTCGTGAAGCTGGCGCACCGTGTGTGTGCGGATGCGGACGCGTGCGAGCGAGGAGTCTCCGCCACTGTGGAGGAGCTCTCCGCTTTATGGGACTGCTCGCCTCGGGCGGCGCAAGAGACGTTGCGCCGCCTCTCGCGCTGGGGGCTCGTCCGCTGGGACCCGCGTCCGGGGCGGGGGCACCGGTCCAAGCTGGAGATCAAGGTTCACCCGGTCTTCGTCTATTTCGACCGGGCCTGCGCGGCCCATGCCAGCGGGCAATGGGCGGAAGCGGCGTTCTGGCTCGGCGAGATTCTGAGAGAGTGCCCCTGCATCCCTGAAGTGCCGGCCATGCTGGCCGATGCGCGCCGGCGGCTCGGCTTGCGACCGGCGGCATGGGCGGACGGAGCGGAACGCGCGGCGCCCTGACCGCGCCACCCTTCAGACCGCCGCCGTTTCGGCGCGACGCGCCTGGGGCTCATGAAGTTCCGGCAGCGCGCGGGCCAGGAGCGCTGCCGGGACCGTGCAGGCGATCGCCACGTCGAGCACCCATGCCAGCCCGGCCATATCCGCCAGCCAGCCCAGTACCACGGCGGCCAGGCCCGCCGTGCCGATCGTCAGGCCCGTGGTGATGCCGGACACCATGCCGAGGCGGTGGGGAAGAAGCCGCTGGCCGTAACTGGTGGTCACGGACCAGCTGCCCATGGACAGCGCGCCGCCCAGGATGAGGAAGAGCGCACCCGGGACGGGCGGCAGCAGGCGGAAGGCCAGTGCCGGCAAGAAGAGAAGCGTGAGGCAGACGTACGTGACGCGCCGCTCACCGACCGCGTCCGCGATGTATCCGCCGGCCAGGGTGCCGGCGGCTCCCACGAGGAGGAAGGCGAACATGAGGTAGTCGGCGGCCGTCGCCGACCAGCCGTAGACCTTCTGGTAGTACAGCGCCCCGTACGTGCCGAGCGAGACCTGGATGAAGGATCGCAGCGCGATGACGAGGCACAGGATGGCAAGGACGAGGCGCACGCGCGGCGTGTCCGCCACCCGGGCG
Organism: Bacillota bacterium; assembly: GCA_014896375.1. GTDB lineage: Bacteria > Bacillota > Sulfobacillia > RBS10-35 > Bu92 > Bu92. Next base: position 8,888 of record JADBKN010000011.1, read on the forward strand.
CGAGAGCCGGCCGGCGTGCCGCGCCCGGCGCCGCGCCCGGCCCGCTCCGGCAAGCCGACCCGCTGCGCCACGGCCGCGCCCGCCCGGTGCCGCGCGGCGGCGAGGGTATCGCCGCGGCGCTCGCGCCAGGCGAGGGCCACCATGGGCGCGCCCACAAGAAAGGCCGGCATGCCGATCCAGCTGATCCGCTCAAGGGCGTCGCTGTGGACGAAGAGCGCCACGGCCAAGGGACCAGCGGCCATGCCGGCGTTCCCCGCGACCTGGAACCAGGAGAGCGCCGTCGCCGGCCGGTCTCCGGCGTGGCGCCGGACCCCCTGCGAGGCTTCCGGGTGGAAGGCGGAGGCGCCCACGCCCGCCACGGCGACGGCCGCCAACACGGCGATGTACGTGGGCGCCAGCCCCGCGAGGACAAGGCCGAGGCCGGTGGCCAGCAACCCAAGAGGCGCAAGCCAACGACCGCCCAGCCGGTCGGCCACCCCGCCCAAGACGGGTTGCAGGGCGGCCGAACAGCCGTTGGCCACGAGCACGAGAGAGCCGAGGGCGCTGTACGACCAGTGATGCGCAGCGGCGAAGAGGGGGAGGAGCGCCGGGATGCTCCCCGTGGCGTAGTCGTTGACGAAGTGCGCCACGCTGTACAGCGTGATGCGGCGCGGGTCCGTCCTCCGTGCGGTATCCATGGGTCCATTGTAGAACGAACGACGTGCGGATGGGCCGTGGTAGACTGGGGGCCGTGAGGTGATCCCCGCATGACGGCTCCCGAGACGCTGGACGGCTGGTTCGCCCTGCATGACATCCGCACCGTGGACTGGCGTGCCTGGCAGGCGCTGGACCCGTCGGAGCGGGCGGCGCTCGCCGGGGAGGCGGCATCGCTCCTCGCCGGCTGGCAGGCCGTGAACGGCACGGGCCGCGGCAGCTCCGGCCTCTTTCGGATCATCGGCCACAAGGGGGATCTGCTCTTCCTCCACTTCCGCCCGTCGGTCGGCGAGCTCGCGGAGCTTGAGCGCGCCTTTGAGACGACGCGCTTTGCCGCCTTCACGGAGCGGCGGACCTCGTTCCTCTCCGTGGTGGAGCTCAGCCGCCACGGCGCGCCGCCTCTGCCGGAAGGCGTGGATCCGGCGGAGAACCCGGTGCTCGCGCGCCGGTTGCGGCCCGACATCCCCGACAAGTCCCACGTGTGCTTCTACCCGATGAACAAGCGCCGCGGTGAGACCGTCAACTGGTTCACGCTGCCCACCGAGGAGCGGCGGGAGCTGATGCGCGGCCACGGCCAGGTGGGCCATCGCTACGCCGGCCGCGTCGTCCAGATCATCACGGGCGCGATGGGGCTCGACGATTGGGAGTGGGGCGTCACGCTCTTCACGGACGACCCGCTCGACTTCAAAAAGCTCGTCTACGAGATGCGCTTTGACCCTGCGAGCGCGCTGTACGCGGAGTTCGGGCCGTTCTTCGTGGGAATGCGGCTCGAGCCGGCGGGACTGGTGGAGTATCTCAGCGCGGAACGCAGCGCCACGTAAAGCTCGGCGCCGAAGAGCAGCGGGATGACGGCCGCGTGGATCATGGCCGTGAGCGCGGAGGCGCCAGAGAAGACGACCACGGCGCCACTCAACGCCTGCAGCACCCCGAAGGCGAGCGCCCAGCCGGCGCCGGCGGCGAGGTCGGGACGGCCGGAGCGCAGGCGCGCCGCCGCGCGCCACTGGTAAAGGAGCAACAGCAGGAGCACGCCGGCCCCCAGGCGATGGAGGAATTGCGGGAAGGCCGCGGAGCCGGGCGGCGGCACGAGGCCGCCCGCGCAGAGCGGCCAGCCGGCGCAGAAGGAGCCCGTGTGGCGCACGTACGCTCCGGAGTAGATCAGGACGAACGTGTACGCCAGCACAGCCCATGAAACGCGGGCGAGAAAGCGCTCGCCGGGCGAGGCCGGAGCGACGGCCGCTGCGGCCACCGGGTCGGCCGCCATGGAGAATGCCAGGAGAAGCACGCCGCTGTAGGATAGCAGCGACACGCCGAAGTGCGTCGCCAGGACGGCCGGAGGCTCCGGCCACATCACGGCGGCGGCGCCGAGAATGGACTCAAGGAAGAGGAATCCGACGGCCATCACCGCGAAGGCGCGGTCGCGCCGCGGCCGGCCGCCGCGCCACGCGGCGATCGCGAGCCAGAGCACAAGCAGCGTGGCCACGCTCGTCACAAGGCGGTGGCCGTACTCGACCATCGTATGGAAGTTCGGAACGGGGAAGACTTGACCGTTGCAGAGCGGCCAGGAGTTGCCGCAGCCGGTGGCGGAGCCCGTGTTCGTCACGAGCGCGCCCATGACGAGGACGAGGTACATGGCGGCGACGGTCGAGACCGCGAGACGGCGAGCGCCCAAGGAATCCGTCACATCCCTTCCGAACTCGAACTCATCATAGCACCGGAGGAGGCGCGGGGATGTCCGCCACAAGTTGGATCGACGTTCAGCCGGTGAAGGGGTCGAACGGCGGCACGATCTCGTTCGTGTGGACGCCTCCGGCGGAAGCGTTTCCGGTCGCCGGCCAGACGTTCGAGATCCTGCCCGGCAACGCCGCGCGCGTCTCGCTGCGCGGCGAGGACGGCCGCATCGAGGCGCGCGTGGACGGGCTGATCCGCGTCCGCTACCCGTGCGACCGCTGCCTGGAGCCGGCCGAAGAGCGCATCCCCGTCCACTACCGCCAGCGTTTCGTGACGCCGGAGGTCTTCGAGCAGATGCCGGCGCCGGAGCGCGAGGGCGAGGAGGACGGCGTGACCTGCTGGCCGTACACCGGGAGCCACATCGACCTCGGCGAGGGCCTGCGGCAGAACCTCCTGCTTGCCGCGCCGCCGAAGCACCTCTGCCGCGAGGATTGCCTGGGCCTTTGTCCAGTGTGCGGGAGGAACCGCAACCTCGAGCCCTGCGCCTGCGAGCCCGAGCCCGTGGACCCGCGTCTTGCGGCGCTGCGCGAGCTCCTGAAAGAGGGGGACGACGAGTCCCGTTGAGGCACCGGTGGAAAGCCGCCCGGCGCGCTGTCCTCGCGGCGCTGGCGGCGCTCGTGTGGCTCACGGGCGGGTGCGGCGCGCCGGCGGTGCCCGGCGCGTCCGGGGCGACGCCGGACGGGGCGGCCGCCCCGCCGGCGCCCGGCGGGGTGTCCGAGGCCGCCGCGCCCGGCGCGCCGCTCCTCCTCGACGGTCCGGCGGCGCGAGCCTGGGCGTTGCGGGCCATCGAGGGCGCCCGCCAGAGCGTAGACCTCGAGATGTACGAGCTGGGCGACCGCGACCTGATCGCGGCGCTCGTCGACGCCCACCGGCGCGGCGTGGCCGTGCGCGTGATCCTCGACGCCACGGAGAGCCACAGCCGCGAGGCGCTGCCGCTCCTTGAGGCCGCCCGCGTGCCGGTGCGCGCCGTGCAGCTCCAGGGCGGCATCGACCACGTCAAGCTGCTCGTCGTCGACGGCCGCGCGGCGCTCGTCGGCGGCATCAACTGGGGGCCGCGCTCTTGGGAGAACCACGACTGGGACGTGGCGTTCGCCGAGGCGCCGGAGGCGCTTGCCCGCCACGTGGCGGCGGACTGGCGCTCCGGCCGCGTGCGGCGGGGCGCGGAAGACGGGCCGCTCGTCTACGCCGACGGCCGCATCCAGGAAGCCATGCTGGCCGACATCGCCTCCGCGCGGCGCACCGTGGACATCGAGGCCGACGCCCTCAGCGACCGCGACATCGTCGACGCGCTCGCGGCCGCAGCCCGGCGCGGCGTGCGCGTGACCGTCGTGGCCTCGCCGCAGGAGCGGACGACGCGCTCTGCGGTGGTGCGGCTGCGCCGGGCGGGCGTCGACGCCCGCTACGCGCGCGGCCTGATCCTGCACGCGAAGGTGCTCGTCGTCGACGAGACGATCGCCTGGCTAGGCAGCGCGAACTTCTCCGCCCACGCCGACCTCGCCAACCACGAGCTCGACGTCCGCCTCGTCGCCCCGGCGCTCGCGCGCCGGCTGGCCGGCGACGCGCGCCGGCTCTGGGCGGAGGGAGGAGACTGACGCCGGCCGGCCTCACGGCGGGAGGCCGCCGCCCCGCCGCGCCGCCCGCGCCGGCGGGCCGCTGGGCGCCTTAGCCTCGGGCCGGTCCCTCGCCGGCGCCCGCACCCTCCTCCGGCGACGCGCCGATCTCGCGGATGCGCTGCAGAAGGTGGGCGCGATCGTTCGCCGCGGGATCTTCCAGCACTTCCTCCAAGAGCACCGCCAGCACGCGGCCCACGCGCGGGCCGGGTGCCAGCCCCAACTCCCGCATCACGTCGTGGCCATCCACGGCCAGGTCGCGCACCGTGAAGGCCGTGGCCTCCGCCAGCGCCGCCTCGAAGCGCTCGCGGAAGGCGAGGAAGGCGTCGTATGCGGCCCCCACGAAGCGCCCGCCGGTGCCGGCCATATCGGCGAGCTTCAGCGCGAGGAGGTCGCGCGCCCCCTCCTCCCCGAGCTGCGCCACCACGCGGCGCATGCCCTTCGGGCCCATGTCGAAGGTGAACATGTGGCGTGCGATGAGCTGCTGCGCGGCTTCGGCCACGCGCCGCTCAAGGCGCAGGCGGCGCGCGGCGGCGGCGAACATCTCCGCGCCCAGGGTGTCGTGGCCGTAGTAGTGCACGCGCCCACCCTCCTCGGTGCGGCAGAAGGGCTTGGCGACGTCGTGGAAGAGGGCGGCCCAGCGCAGCGCCGGCCGCGGGGGCACGAGCCGCGTGACCTCCACGAGGTGCTCGAAAAGCGGCAGGGCGTGGTATTCGTGGTCCGGCGGGAGGCCCACGGCCGGGACCAACTCCGGCAGCGCCACGGACGCGAGGCCGGAAAAGACGAGGCGCCGCAGCCCCTCGGCCGCGCCCGGGGCCAGGAGCAGGCGCTGCAGCTCCGGCCCCACGCGCTCCGCGGCCACGCGGCCGAGCCCCTCGGCGTGCACCGCCATGGCGAGCGCCGTGGCGTCCTCGATGCGCAAGAGGAGCTCGGCCGCGAGGCGCACGGCCCGCAGCAGACGGAGGCCGTCCTCCCGGAACCGCTCGGCCGGGTCGCCCACGGTGCGCAGAAGGCGCCGGCGCAGGTCCTCACGGCCGCCGAAGGGGTCGATCCAGCGGCCCCCCGGCAGCTCCAGCGCGATGGCGTTGACGGTGAAGTCGCGGCGCGCCAGGTCCAGGCGCACGTCGCGCACGAAGGACACGCTCGCGGGACGGCGCCCGTCCGCGTACTCGGCCTCCGCGCGGAACGTCGTCACCTCGATCGGCCGGTCGAAGACGATCACCGATACCGTGCCGAAGCGCTCCCCGGTGGGCAGGGCCGCCCAGCCGTGCGCGCGTGCGACGCGCGCCACCGCCTCCGGTGTGAGGTCGGTGGCGAGGTCGTAGTCGTGCGGCACGCGGCCGAGGAGCGCGTCGCGCAGCGCGCCCCCCACGAGGAAGACCTGGGCGCGGCCCGCGGGGCCGGACGCGCCGGCGAGGGCGTGAGCGAGCGCGAGGACGTCGTCCGGCAGTTCGGGGGTCATGGCCCTATTGTGCAACAGGAATCCGCCCGCCGCGGCCGAATCTGGCCGCAGGGAGGCGGAGAGGGCATGTCGCAGTCGGGCTTGCACGGCATCACGGGCCTCTATGCGGCGCGGCTCCTGCGGCCGGGGGACCCGGCGGACGGACGCGGCGCGGCGGTGCGCACGCAGGCGGGGGCGTTCAAGTACGGGCTTGTGCTGGGCAACATCCTGCCGGATGTGGATTTCTTCATCATGGGGCCGGCCTACCTGGTCGAAGGCTCGGCGGCCCTGGGGCTGCACCGTTCGTGGTCGCACAGCCTCCTTGTGCAGGGCGTCGTCTCGGCGCTGCTGCTCTGGCTTTGGGCGCGGGGGGATCCGGGCCGGCGCGGGCTCGTCCAGGGTCTCTGGCTGGGGATGGCGATGCACTCCTTCGCCGACGTGTTCCTCTGGTTCTCAGGGGTGCGCCTCCTCTGGCCGTTGCCGTGGGGGGACGTCAACCTGTGGAGGCATGTCACGCCCCCGGGATGGCTCTCGAACTTCTTGGGCGCGGCCGACTACCTCTTCTTCGCGCTCTTCTTCGCCTATCTGGCGCGCGTGGCGCGCCAGGGAAACGTGGACCTGGAGCTCCTGCCGCGCATCCGCGGCCTGAACCGCGTGCTCTACGCGATGTTTTTCGCGTTCACCGTCCTCGCCTTCGTCTGGCGCGACCGGACGGCGCTCTACAACATCGTCGACTACGCCCTCTTCATTCTGGTCTTCCTGCCGGTCGAGATCTGGCTCCTCTTGCGCATGCGGGAGACGATGGCGCGCGCCTGATCCGGGCGCGCCCGCAGGTCAGGCTTCGCGCGGCTCCGGCAGGCCGAAGCGCGCGAAGAAGGCCTCGTCGTCGCGGGGCAGCGCCCGCCACGCCTCCCGCTGCGCAGCGTGACTTCCTGGTCTTCGTAGCCCCAACCGCGGAAACCGGCGCCGAAGCCGCCATCTCCTCAAATAGGAGCCACTCGTCCCTCGTGCCGCCGTAGTGCACGCCGGCCGCGCGACCGTTCTCGTCCACGTGGCGCAGCGCGGGTGCCGCGGCGTCGGCGCCCTCGTAGACGAAGGCCGCGAGCAGTGCCACCGTCCGGGAGATCCGCCACGCGCACTCGCCTCCAAGAGCCCTGTCACAGGCTATGAAGGCTCGATCTCCACGGGGACCTCGCGCACGGCGCCGTCCTGGATGTGGAAGCCGCGCAGCACGGGCGGTTCGGCGGCCAACGAGAGGATGAGGTAGACGGCGTCGGGGTAGAAGGCGAGGCGCACGTCCGTGGGCGAGGGGTAGGCCGGTGTGGCCGGATGGGAGTGGAAGACAGCGACGAGCTCCAGCCCCTCCTCATCGAGGCGGCGCTGGAAGCGCAGGATCTCCCGCGGCGGAACGGTGTAGAAGACGGGGCTCGCGGCCTCGTTCGGCGTGGGCTGGAAGACGAGCGCCTCCCCGCCGCCCGGACCGGTGCGCCCGCCGACCAGCCCGCAGGCCTCAAGCGGCGCCCACTCCTTGGCGTGGCGCACCATGGCCTCCCACATCCACCGGGGGAGCCTCACGGCCGCGCGCTCCCTTCCCGCGCGTCCGCCGCCTCGGGGTTCACGCGTACCGGCGCCATGGAGAGGTAGCGTTCCCCGGTGTCGGGCAGGACGGTGACTACGCGGCTGCCTTCCGGCAGGCGCGCGGCGACCTGCACCGCGGCATACGCCGCCGCCCCGGAGGAGAAGCCGGCGAGGATGCCCTCCTCCTGTCCCAGGCGCACCGACCACTCCATGGCCGTCTCGTCCGGCACGGCGATGACCTCGTCGATCAGCGAGCGGTCGAGCACGCCCGGCACGAAGCCCGCTCCCAGTCCGTGGATGCGCGTGAAGCCGGGGCGCCCGCCGGAGAGCACGGCCGAGCTGGCCGGCTCCACGGCCACGATGCGCATGCCCGGCAACGCCTCCCGCAGGGCCCGCCCGGCGCCGGTGATCGTGCCGCCCGTGCCCACGCCGGCGACGAACGCGTCCAGCCGCCGGCCGGTCTGTTCCAGGATCTCGGGTCCCGTGGTGCGGTAGTGGGCCAGGGGGTTGGCCGGGTTCTCGAACTGGCGGGCGAGGAAGGCGCCCGTGCGGCGCGCCAGCTCCTCCGCGGCCCAGACGGCCCCGCTCATGCCCTCGATGGCCGGCGTGAGGTGCAGCTCCGCGCCGAGCCAGCGCAGGAGCCGCTGGCGCTCGGCGCTCATGTCCTCCGGCATCGTGAGCACGAGGCGATAGCCGCGCGCGGCCGCCACGACGGCGAGGCCGATGCCCGTGTTGCCGCTCGTCGCCTCCACGATGGTGCCCCCGGGAGGGAGGAGGCCGCGCCGCTCCGCGTCCTCCACGATGGCGAGAGCGATGCGGTCCTTCACGCTGCCGCCGGGGTTGCGGCTCTCGATCTTGACGAGCACCTCGCGGCCAGGCGGTGCGAGGCGCCGCAGCGGCAGGAGGGGCGTGCCGCCGATGCAGGCGGTGACGTCGGCCTTCACGGGCGTCCCTCCGGCCCGCTGGCGAGCGGCAGCCGCCGGTTCTGCCAGGCGAGGAGCCCACCCTGGAGGTTGTAGGCCCGCTCATGGCCGCCGGCGCGCAGGATCTCCACGGCCAGACCGCTCTTCACGCCGCGGTCGCAGACGAAGATGCAGACGCGGTCGCGCGGGATCTCCGCCATGCGCCGGGCGAGGTCGTCCAGGGGCAGGAGGCGGCTTCCGGGGATGTGGCCGCGCTCGTACTCATGCGGCTCACGCACGTCGAAGAAGACGACGTCCGGGTCGTCGATGCGCGTGGCCGCGGCCGCCACGGGCACCTCCGTGCCGCCTGCGGGCGGAAAGTCCGGCGCGGGCGCGGCGTCCGGCGGCGCCGTCACGGCCGCCGCGGCCGGCGCGCCCGGCTTCACGGTCCCCGTGGCCGGCGCCCCCGCCGTCACAGTCTCCGCGGCCGGTGCACCCGCTTCCGCGGCCGCGCCGGCAGGCGCCTCCTGTTCCGCCGCCACCGCCGCCGCCGCGCGCGGCGCCGGCACGCCGCAGAACGCCTCGTAGTCGACGAGCTCGCGGATGGTGGGCGCCTCTCCGCACACCGGGCACTGCGGGTGGCGCCGCCAGTTCAACGTCCGGAAGCGGCCGGAGAAGGCGTCGAACAAGAGGAGCCGGTTGGCAAGGGGTTCCCCTGCCCCGATGATCACCTTCACGGCCTCCGCTGCCTGCAGCGCCCCCATCACGCCGGCGACGGCGCCCAGGATGCCGCCCTCGGCACAGGACGGCACGCTGCCCGGCGGCGGCGGGGAGGGGTAGAGGCAGCGGTAACAGCCGCGGCCGGGCAGGAAGACGGTCAGCTGGCCCTCCCACTTGAGGATGCTCGCGTCCACGAGCGGCTTCCCGAGGAAGACGCACGCATCGTTGACGAGGTAGCGCGTGGGGAAGTTGTCGCTGCCGTTGACGACGATGTCGTATTCCCGCAGGATCTCCAGCGCGTTCGCCGAGCTCAGCACGCCGACGTGCTCCACCACGTGCACGTCCGGGTTGAGGGCGCGCAGCGTCTCCGCCGCGGAGCGCGTCTTGGGCCGGCCGACATCGTCCCAGCCGTGCAGGATCTGGCGCTGGAGGTTGCTCCGGTCGACGACGTCGCCGTCCACGATACCGATCGTGCCGACCCCCGCGGCGGCCAGATAGAGCGCCGCCGGCGAGCCCAGCCCGCCCGCGCCGACGATGAGGGCGCGGCTACTTAGGAGCTTGGCCTGCCCCTCCACGCCCACGCCTTCCAGGAGGACCTGGCGGGAGTAATGCTCCAGCTGCTCGTCCGTCAAGAGCGGCACGCGGGCGCCCGGCGGCGCGCCGGCGTGCTCCGCGGCCGCCGGGCCGCTGCCGCCCGCCATCGCCGGCACGAGCGCGAGCTCGTCGCCCTCGCGCACGGGCGTGTCGAGGCCCTGCAGGGCGCGGATCTCCTCCTCGTTGAGGTAGACGTTGAGGTGCTCGTGCAGGGCGCCCTCCGCCGCGAACACCTGCGCGCGCAGGCCGGGGTGGCGCTCCGCCAGGCGCGCGAGGGCCTCGGCGACCGTCGCCGCCTCCACCTCGACCTCCGCCGCGCCGTCTGTGTGACGGCGGAAGGGCGTCGGGATGTAGATGCTCACCTTGGCCATGACCGCACTCCTCTCGGGCGGCCGCGCTTGTGCGCCGCCCCTCAGAACGGCCGGATCTCCCCGTCGTCGAAGCAGCTCCCGGGCGTCATCTGCACGCGCACGAAGTGCCGCGAGTGCGGCAGCGTGACGAGGTGGGCCAACCAGTGCTCGCGCTCGCTCTCGGGCAGGCGCGCGGCGATGTCCGCCGCCGCCAGGTGGATGAGCGAGTCCCCGGCGGCGAGGCCGAACTCCAGGGTGAAGCCGCCGGCCTGCTTCAGGCGTCCGGCCGTGTCCGTCCGCTGCAGCGTGAAGCCGGGACGGCCGCGGTACCTCTCCAGCACCGCGGCGTCGAAGAAGAGCTGGACGCGCTCCGGCTGACCGCCCAGCACACGGCGGTAGAAGGCCTGGACGAAGATGTCGTCCTTCGCGGGAAGGGCTTCAACGCTCAATCGGCATTCCCACCATGCTGCCCCACTCGGTCCAGGAGCCGTCGTAATTGCTGACGTTCTTATACCCCAGAAGCTCGTGGAGCACGAACCACGTGTGCGAGGAGCGCTCGCCGATGCGGCAGTAGGTGATCACGTCCTTGTCCGGCGTCACGCCCACGCTTTCGTAGAGCTGGCGCAGCTCCTCCGCTGTCTTGAACGTGCCGTCCTCGTGGACGGCGCGGCTCCACGGCACGTTCGCCGCACCGGGGATGTGGCCGGCGCGCTGCGCCGTCTCCGTCATGCCGGGCGGCGCGATGACCTCACCCTTGTACTCCTGGGGTGAGCGCACATCCACGAGCGCCGCCTTTCCCAGGGAGCGCAGCACCTCTTCACGGGAGGCGCGCAGGCGCAGGTCCGGATCCTTCGCGCGGTAGACCGTGGGCGGGAACTGGGGCTTCTCCTTGGTGAGCGGGCGGCCCTCCGCGATCCACTTCTGGCGGCCGCCGTTCATCAGGTAGAGCTTCTCGTGGCCGTAGAGCTTGAGCTCCCAGTAGGCGTACGCGGCGAACCAGTTGTGGTTGTCGCCGTAGAGGACGATCGTGTCCGTCTCCCGGACGCCCACGCTCCCGAGGAGCGCCTCGAGCTGCTCTTTAGAGAGGATGTCGCGGCGCAGCTGGTCCTGCAGGTCGGTCGTCCAGTTGAGCCCGATCGCGCCCGGGATGTGGCCCTCCTCATACGCCGTGGTGTCGACGTCCACCTCGATCAGCCGCACGTCCGGATCGTTGCGGTGCTGCTCCACCCAGTCCGTGGAGACGAGCACGTCCTTGGCGTAGCCCGACATCGCTCCACCCCTTCCCGAATCCCGACTATCGTACTCGGTTCATGGGTAATTTAACACGATGGGGCTGGGGGCACAACGGCGCCCGCACCGGGCACAGCCGGCGCGGGCGCCTTCCTCTTGAGCGGGCGGTGCGGGCGCGGCGGCGTCTGTAGCCGCCGTCAGCGTTGCGACTGCTGTGAAGCGGGACGCCCCACGGGGGCGAGGCGCGGCAGGAGCAGCGCCACGAGCACCGCCGTGATGACGAGGTCCGGCAGCAGGTAGGAGCCGTTGTACACGATGGAATAGACGAGCGGCGTCATGTGGTAGTCCTTCGCGTACGACCCCCAGAACACGACGCCCGAGACGACGTGCGAGACGAAGCGCAGGAACACGCCCGCCACCGTGCCCGCGACGGCCCGTCCCGGGAAGAAGCCGGCCACGCCCAGAGCGGCGAACGGCACCGGGTAATCGAGCAGCCACTGCACCGGCGTGAGGAAGTAGGGCTCCGTGAAGAAGTCGAGGATGCCGAAGACGGCGCCGGCCGCCATGCCCACCCACGGACCGCGGCGAAGGGCGAGGAGCACGAGTGGCACCATGCTGCCGGCGGTCACGGCGCCGCCGTACGGCATGTGCCAGATCTTGATGAGCGACAACACGTAGGCCAGCGCCACCATGACGCCGGCTTCGGCCAGGACGGCGACGGCCAGGCCTCGCTTGGTGTTCAACGACCATCCCCCCATGCCGGGGAGCCGCGCTGGAGCGTGAAAAGGCCTCCGCACGCCGAAAAGGCGCGCCCCGAAGAGGGCGCGCCCCCAAAGCTGGCCTTGTGGGTCCCTCCGCAGGCATTACCCTGGTCAGGTGTGCGGGTCAGGTGCTCGAAAAGCCCTTTCTCAGCCCCTAGGTAGGAGCTCCCCGTTTGTCGCCCCGATCATACCACGCGCGCCTCCACCGGACAACGTACCCGGCCAAGCCGGCCTCCGTAGTCTGATCGGGCGGAAATCCCAGGCCCGGCTGGACGCGCGGCGCCTGCGGGACGCGCGCTCGCGCGCGGACCGGGCCGATGGAGGAGGGAACGTCGACGTGCGTAGGTGGACGAAGCTCCTGGCATCGCTCGCCGTGCTGGCCCTGACGGCCGCGGCTTGCGGCACGCCGCAGCCGGCCTCCAAGGCGCCGGCCGCGGGGTCGGAGGCGGCGGGGAGCGGCGCGGGCCCGCTCGTGACGGTGAACCTGGCGGAGGTGGTGCGCTCGCTCTTTTACACGCCGCAGTACGTCGCACTGTCGAAGGGGTACTTCAAGGAGGAGGGACTCGACGTCCACCTCACCACCGCTGGAGGCAGCGACAAGGGAGCCACGCAGCTGCTCTCCGGCCAGGCGGACATCGCGCTCGTGGGGCCGGAGACCGGGCTCTACATCCTGGCGCGCGGCACCGACAAGCCGCTGCGTCTCTTCGCGGAGCTGACGGCCACGGACGGCTCGCTGCTCGTCTGCAAGGGCGAGAAGCACGACTTCCAGTGGGCGGAGCTCAAGGGCAAGACGATCATCGGCAACCGGCCCGGCTCCAGCCCTGAGATGGTGCTGGAGACGATCCTCAAGCAGCACGGTCTCGTCCCCGGCAAGGACGTGACCGTCGTCACGAACATCGCCAACGCCGCCGTGCCCGGTGCCTTCAAGGACGGGAACTACGACTGCGCGGAGATGTGGGAGCCCGTGCCGGAGATGTTCGAGGCCAACGGCTGGGGCTACATCGCGGCGTCGCCCGGCGAGGCCATCGGGCGCCTGCCCTACACGGCCTTCCTCGCGCGCCAGGACACGATCGACCAGCACCCGGAGATGATCCAGCGCTTCACCAACGCCGTCTACAAGGCGCTGCGCTGGACCTACAGCGCGCCCGTGGATGAGGTCGCGGCGGCCGTGGCGCCCTTCTTCCCCGACACGCCCCTCGACCTCGTGAAGAAGTCGATCCAGCGCTACCGCGACCTCAAGATCTGGACCGACGACCTCAGCGTCACGCGCGACCAGCTGGAGCGCTACGAGACGATCCTCATGGACGGCGGCCAGCTGCAGGCGCACGTGGCGTACGACGACTACGTCATCCCGCGCTTCTGGGAGAAGGCCAAGGAATCCGGCCAGTGACCGGCGGAGCGGGGGCGCGGGCTCTCCCGCGCCCCCCGCGCCGCGGCGAAGGAGGTTCCGGACATGGCGCAACTGCTCTTCGACGAAGTCTCCGTCCGCTACCACACCCCAGCCGGCGAGACGCTGGCGGTGGACCGCGTTTCCTTTGCGGTCGAGCCGGGAGAGATCGTCGCGCTCCTCGGCCCCTCCGGCTGCGGCAAGTCGACGCTCCTCAGCTGCGCCGCCGGCCTGGTGCGGCCGAGCGGCGGCGCCGTGCGCATCGACGGCGCCCCGGTGCTCGGTCCCACGCCGAAGGTCGGGTACATGCTGCAGCAGGACCACCTGCTTGAGTGGCGCACGGTGCTGGGGAACGTGCTCCTCGGACCCGAGATCCGCGGCGCCGACTTGCGCGCCGCGCGGCGGCGGGCGCTCGTGCTTCTTGAGAAGTACGGGCTCGGAGAGTTCGTCCGCCACTACCCGCGCCAGCTCTCCGGCGGCATGCGCCAGCGCGTGGCGCTCGTGCGCACGCTCATGCTGGACCCGGAGTTCCTCCTGCTCGACGAGCCGCTCTCGGCGCTGGACTACCAGACGCGGTTGCACATGCAGGTCGACCTCGTGCGCATCTTCCGGGCGGAGGGGCGCACCGTGCTCATGGTGACGCACGACCTCGCGGAGGCGATCGCCATGGCGGACCGGGTGGTCGTGCTGAGCCGGCGGCCGGCGCGCGTGAAGGCGGACGTCCGCGTGGAGTTCGCGCGGCCGGGCCTGGAGCCGCTGGAGCGGCGCCGCGAGCCGGACTTCGCCCGCCACTTCAACCAGATCTGGAGCCTCCTCGACGCACCCGAAGGGAGGGCTGCGGGATGAGCGAGGAGCATGTCCGATACCTCAGGCGCGTGCAGCGGGAGCGCTGGACGATCATCGGCCTGCGCGCGGGGTTCCTCGTCTTCTTGCTGCTCGCCTGGCAGGCGGTCGTCGACCTCGGCTGGATCGACCATTTTGTCGTCAGCTCGCCCAGGGAGATCTGGGAGACGGCCGTGCGCCTCGCCCGTGCGCACCAGCTCTGGATCCACGTGGAGACGACGTTCCTCGAATCCGTCGCCGGCTTCACCCTCGGGACGCTGATCGGCGTCGTCCTCGCCACGCTCCTTTGGTGGTCGCCGCTCTTCGCGCGCGTGGCCGATCCCTACCTCACGGTGCTGCAGGCGCTGCCGAAGATCGCCCTGGGGCCGGTGTTCCTCATCTGGTTGCAGCAGTACGAGGCGATCCTCGCCATCGCGCTCGCCATCTCCGTGGTGGTGAGCGTGATGATGGTCTACACCGGCTTCCACCAGACCGACCCGGACCGCATCCGCCTGCTGCGCGCCTTCGGAGCGAGCGACGCGCAGATCTGGCGCATCGTCGTCCTGCCCGGCTCCCTGCCGACGATCATGTCGGCGCTCAAGATGAACGTGGGCATGGCGCTCACGGGCGTGATCGTCGGCGAGTTCCTCGTGGGGCGGCAGGGCGTGGGCTACCTCATCGTCTACGGCGGCCAGGTGTTCCAGATGAGCCTCGTGATGACGGGTGTGGCCATCCTCGCCGCGATGGCCGCCCTCATGCACTGGGGCGTGGAGTGGCTGGAGCGCCGCTTCGCGCGCTGGCCGTCCTGAACGCGCGGGCAGGAGCGGCCTTGAGCCAGGCCGAATGTGGATGGCGCCGGCGGTTCGCCGGCGCCTTTTTGCGGTCATCATCGGAGCCATCCGGGCCGGCGCCTCGCCGGCGTGTGGGGTGCGCCGGCCGGTACCCTGGTGGGAGGCGGAAGGATGCGGCTCGTGACGTTTGAAGCCGGCGGGCGCCGGAGTGTGGGGGCGGTCCGGGAGGGGCGGATCGTCGACCTCGGGGATCTCTTTCCCTCGATGCTCGACCTCATCGCAGCCGGGGAGGAGGGGCTGGCCGCGGCGCGCCGGCGCGTGGAGTCCGCGGCGGGGGGGCACGAGCTCGCGGGCGTGCGGCTCCTTGCCCCGATCCCGGAACCGCGCCGCAACGTGTTCTGCGTGGGCTGGAACTACCGGGCGCACTTCCTTGAGGGGAAGGGCAAGCGGATGATGGACAAGGAGGAGCTGCCGGAGTTCCCGGCCTTCTTCGACAAGGCCACGACGGCCGTCATCGGGCCGGACGATCCGATCCCCTTCGACAGCCGCCTGTCCACGCAGCTCGACTACGAGGCCGAGCTGGCCGTCGTCATCGGCCGCGGTGGGCGCAGCATCCGCGAGGCTGCGGCGCGCGTGCACATCTTCGGGTACACCGTGGCCAACGACGTGTCCTGGCGGGACCTGCAACGCCGCCACGGCGGCCAGTGGCTCAAGGGGAAGAGCATCGACGGCAGTTGCCCCCTCGGCCCGTGGATCGTCACGGCGGACGAGATCCCGGATCCCCAGGACCTCGACATCCGCCTGCGCGTCAACGGCGTCCTCAAGCAGGATTCGAACACGGGCTACATGATCTTCCCCGTGGACCGGCTCATCGCGGAATTGTCTCTCGGCATGACGCTCCTGCCGGGCGACATCCTCCTCACAGGGACTCCGGAGGGCGTCGGGTTCGCGCGCACGCCGGCGGAGTTCCTGCGGCCGGGCGACGAGGTCGAGGTCGAGGTCGAGGGCGTCGGCACGCTGCGCAACCGCGTCGTGGAGGCGCCGCTGGTCTAGAGACCGCCGGAGGCCAGCGGATGCCCGGTCTCGCCCGCCGCGCCCGCGCGAGCGCGGCGGGCGAGGTTTTCGAGCCGATCCGCCAGGACGGCCCAGGCGCTCGCGGCGAAGAAGGCGTCGGCCAGGCCCTTGACGGCTTCCTCCAGCGTCTGTTCCAGCCGTTCGACGGCGACGGGCATCTCGAACGGGTTGACCGAGTCGGCGGCGAACGCGGCGCCGGCGAGCGCGACGGCCGCCACCAGCAGCCACGTGGCCAGCGGATGCGGCCGGTAGAGGCGCATCACCGTCGGCAGCATGAGAAGGGCGATCAAGAAGTAGACGAGGGTGACGTAGTCGCCGGGGGCGCCCCACGGGAGGCGCCAGCCCAGCGGTGCGAGCACGCGGTCCCGAATGCGCTCGTGGAACGCGAAGCGGTCGTCCGCCATGAGGTAGAGGAAGCCGAGGGCGACGAGCCACCAGCCTCTGCGCTCCGCGCGCGGCCGCCCCGCGAGGTCCGAGGTCAGGGCCAGCACGACGGCGCAGCCGGCCGTGGTGTAGAGGAGCAGCGCCTTCAGGAAGGTGAACGGCGTCTCCTCGAGCGCGATCCACAGCCAGTACCGGGGCCAGCGGGCCCACGCGAGAAAGGCCGTGGCCGCGGCCATGCCGAGGGGAAGCAGGACGGCCGCCCATCGCGCCGTGCGCTGGAGCGGCGTCAGCGCAGCCATGCCGCCCTCGCCGGCTCCGCGGCCTCCCGCCGGACCACGTTCCGCGGCGCGCCCTCCGCCAGCGCGATCACGTTCCGAACCCATTCCTCGTACCCCCGATCCAACGCCTCTTGAGAATACCAGGCCGTGTGGCCCGTTTCGACGATGCGCCCCTCTTCCACAAGCCGCGCGGCGGCCACGCGGTCGCGGAGGACGTCGTCGACGGCGTAACCCCGGAGGTGGCCGGCGGCGATGGCGCGCACCACGGCGCCCTCGTCCACAAGGTCCGCGCGGGCGACGTTGACGAGCACGGCGCCCGGCCGCATCCGCCGCAGCTCCGCCATGCCGATGAGCGGCGGCGCGTTCCAGCGGGCGGGCAGGTGGAGCGTGACGACGTCGCTTTCGGAGAGCAGCGTGGGCAGGTCGAAGTATTCGAGATCCGCCACGGGCTGGCGCGGGTCGCAGGCGATCACGCGCATGCCGAACGCCGCCGCGAGGCGCGCCACCCGCGACCCGATGCGGCCGACGCCCACGACGCCCACCGTCTTTCCATGAAGCTCCCAGCCGCGCACCGACGTGCCGGGCGGCACGCGGCCCATCACGCGGTCCCGGCTGAGGTGGATCCGCCTCGACAGCGCCAGCATGAGGCCCAGCGTGTGTTCCGCGACGGAGATGGCCGAGTAGTCCGGCAGGTGACAAAGGAGGATGCCGCGCCGTTCGAGCGCGTCGAGGTCCGCGAAGTCGACCCCCGTGGCGAAGACGGCAATGCCCTTGAGCGAGGGCGGCAGCCCGGCGACGGTCGCCGCGTCCAGCGGCGGCAGCGTTCGCGGCGTCAGCGCGGCGTAGTCCGCATCGGCAAGCACCTGCGCCAGTTCGGCCGGAGACATCCGTTCCGTACGGCGGCGAAACGTCACGTCGGCGGCCGCCTGCAGGCGCTCCACGTGGTGCGGCGAAAACGTGTCCCGTCCGGCAGCCGTGACGATCACGACTTTCGGCCGCCTTGGAGATCGCGTTGAGGCCAATCGAATGCCTCCTTTACGCAGATGTCGGCCAGCGTGTATGGACGTCGCATCCGGCCCCGGGTTCCCGGCGCGCGCCGTTCGCCCGGCGAAGGAGTATCCTTAACGAGAGGAGGTGCGGCCGTTGGCCGGGCCCGACGTCCAGACGATGCCGCTGCACGGTCTGCTGATCGACCGGTTCGGCCGCGTGGTGCGGAAGTTGCGCGTCTCGCTCACGGACCGTTGCAACTTCCGCTGCGTCTACTGCATGCCGGAAGACGCCGAGTTCATGCCCCGGGACGAGCTGCTCACCTTCGACGAGATCGAGCGCGTCGTCCGCATTTGCGCGGCCATGGGCGTCGACACGATCCGCCTCACGGGCGGCGAGCCGCTCCTCCGGCCGGGCGCGGCGGAGATCACGGCCCGGCTCAAGCGCGTGCCGGGCGTCCGCAAGATCTCCATGACGACGAACGGCTACATGTTGCCGCACCTCGCCCGTGATCTGAAGCGCGCCGGGCTGGACGGGGTCAACATCAGCCTGGACACCCTGGACCGCGAGCGCTTCAAGCGCATCGCGCGGCGCGACTACATCGACCACGTGTACGCCGGCCTGCGCGCCGCGGAAGAGGCCGGCCTCGCGCCGATCAAGATCAACTGCGTCGTCATGCGCGGCGTCAACGATGACGAGGTCGCCGACTTCCTCCGCTGGGCGCGGGAATTTCCTTATGTGGTGCGCTTTATCGAGTTCATGCCGCTCGACGGCGACCGGATCTGGCAGAGGCGGCTCGTCTTCACGATGGAGGAGATCCTGGAGCGCGCCCGCGAGGTGGGTCCGTTCGAGGAGGTCACGCCCGACCGTGCGAGCCCGGCCCGGACCTTCCGCTTCCTCGACGGACGGGGGGAGTTCGGCGTGATCGCCTCGGTGACACAGCCCTTCTGCGACCACTGCGACCGCATCCGGCTCACGCAGGACGGCCGCATCCGCAACTGCCTGTTCGCGGTGGAGGAGACGGACCTGCGCGCGCTCCTGCGCGGCGGGGCGGACGACGCGGCCGTCGAGCGGCGCATCCGCGAGGCCGTGTGGGCGAAGTGGGCGGGACATCGCATCGACGCCTCGGACTTCGTCCGGCCCGAGCGGGCGATGTACAAGATCGGAGGCTGAAGCGTGCGCGAGTCGACGCTCTGGCGGGCCGACGCCGAGCGGGCGCTGGCGCGGCCCGGCACGGTGGTGGCCGTGGTGGTGGACGTGCGCGGCTCCGCCTTCCGTCGTGAGGGCGCCCGGCTGTTCGTGTGGCCCGAGGGGGATTGGGCGGGCAACATCTCCGGCGGCTGCCTGGAGCCGGACGTGGCCATGCTGGCGGAGGAGGTGCGGAGGAGCGGTCGTGCGCTAACGCGGCGTTACAACCTGGCCGAGGACGAGATGTGGGGTCTCGGGCTCGGCTGCGGCGGCGACGTGGAAGTGCTGATCGAGCCTTTCCGCGCGGAGATGTACCGCCTCATGCTGTCCGCGCCGGAGGGCGGCGTGCGTGTCCGGCTGTTGCCGGAGGATGGCGCGGGAGGGGCGGACGGCGCGCACGGCGGAAGTGGCCCGGACGGCCGCAGCGGCGCCGGCGGCGCGCCGGACGAAGCCTGGTGGACACCCGCGGACGCCGGCGGCCTGCCGGCGGAGCTGGCGCGCGCGGCCGCCGCGCGCTACCGGCGCGGGCTGCCCGGCACGGAACGGGCCGGCGGGCGGCGCGTCTTCTTCGACGTGGTCCTGCCGCCGCGGCGCCTCGTGGTGTGCGGCGCCGGCCACGACAGCCTGCCGCTCGTGGATCTCGCGGCCGCGGCCGGCTTTTCCGTGATCGTCGTCGACCCTCGCCCGGCGTACGCGCACGCCGGCCGCTTCCCGCGCGCGGCCGCCATCGAGTGCGGCGAGGCGGCGGAGGTGCTGCCGCGGCTCGGCCTGGGGCCGCGGGACGCCGTCGTGATCCAGCACCATCACAAGCGGCGCGACCAGGACGCGCTCGCCGCGGCGCTCCGCACCCGCGTGGGGTACATCGGGCAGTTGGGGCCGCGCTCTCGTACGCAGGAGATGCTGGCGGCCATCGGCGGACCGCCGCCCGAGCGGGAGCCGCGCTTGCGCTCACCGGTGGGGCTGGACCTGGGCGCCGAGTCGCCGGAGCAGTTGGCGGTGAGCATCGTCGGCGAGCTCCTGGCCTGGGCCAACGGCCATCCGGCGGGATTCCTGCGCGATCGGCGCGGCCCCATCCACCTCGCTCCCGGCGCGGTGGACGCCGGGGGTGAAGCCGTCTGAAGGCCTTCGTCTTCGTCACCGGCGCGTCCGTGATGGCGCTGGAGATGGCGGCCTCGCGCCTCCTCGCGCCCTACTTCGGCACATCGCAGCTCGTCTGGGCGAACCTCATCGGCCTCATCCTCATCGGGCTCTCCCTCGGTTACGCCTACGGCGGCCGCCTGGCCGACCGGCGCCCGGAACCGCGCCTGCTCTACGGCCTCGTGCTGGCGGCGGGCGTGTACCAGGCGCTCATTCCACTCCTCGCCCGCCCGGTGCTCTCCGCCATGCTCGGCGGCTGGTTCGGCACGCCCGTGACGGTCATCGCCGCCTCCTTCGCCGCCATCCTGCTCATCTTTCTGCCGCCGGTCGTCATCCTCGCGATGGTCAGCCCCTTCACCATCCGGCTCGCCACGAAGGACGTGGCGGAGAGCGGGCGCGTGGCGGGCGGCCTCTACGCCGCGTCCACGCTGGGCAGCATCGCCGGCACGTTCGTGCCGGCCTTCCTCACCATCCCCTTCCTCGGCACGAAGGAGACGATCTTCCTCTTCGCCGCCCTGCAGATCGCGGTCGCCGCCTGGCGGCTCGGCCGGCCGCTCCACGCCCTCTGGCTTCTGGTGCCGGCGGCCGCGGCGGCGCTCACCCCGGGTGTGGTCAAGCCCGTGGCCGGGCTGCTCTTCGAGGACGACACACTGTATCAGTACGTACAGGTGGTGGAGGAGGGCGGGGAGCGCCTGCTCGTCATCAACGAGGGCGGCGGGATCCAGTCGGTCTACGACCCTCACCATCTCCTGACGGGCCTCTACACGGACAGCTTCGCCGTGCTGCCGTTCCTCGCGCGCCCCGCCGGGCCGCGGCCGGAGCGGGCGCTCGTCATCGGCTCCGCCGGCGGTACGCTCTTCCGCATCTGGGACCGTCTCGTGCGGCCGCGGCTGCCGATGGAGATGTGGGGCGTGGAGATCGATCCCGTGGTGGCGAGCCTCGGTCCGCGCTACTTCGGGCTGCGCGGCGACGAGGCGCGCGTGGTCGTGGCCGACGGGCGCGTGGCGCTCGCGCGCTTCCGGGAGCCCTTCGACCTCGTCGTCGTCGACGCGTATGCGAACCAGCTCTACATCCCCTTCCAGCTCTCCACGCGCGAGTTCTTCGCCGAAGTGCGCCGGCGGCTGGCGCCGCAAGGCCTCCTCGCCCTCAACGTGAACGCCACCGGCGACGACGCTCCGCTCCTCTTGGCCTTCGAGCGCACCGTGGCCGACGTCTTCCCCTACACATACGTGGCCAAGGTGCGCGGGCCGCTGAACTACATGGTGCTGGGCGCCGCGCGGCCGCTGGACTTGCGGCCGCTGGAGGAGCTGCGCGGCTCGGGAGATCTGGCCCCGCTGGCGGCCGAACTGCAGGCTGCGCTGCGGCCGGCCGACGGCAGCGGCGGCATCCTCCTCACAGACGACCGCGCTCCCGTGGAGTACCTGACGAACGCGATGGTGCTCAGCGCCGTGCGCCGCTCCATCCGCTGACGGCGCCGTCCTGCTATCATGGGTGGGAACGGGGCCGGGCCTGGGGTGGCAGGCGGCCCCGCCGCGAGAGGGGTGCGGAGCGTGGCACTTGGGATGGGCCGCCGGCGCAGCGCCGCCGCTTTCCTGGGGTTTGCGGCCTGGGTGGTGGCGGGCGCGGCGGCGGCGATCGTCGTGCTCTACGGACTGAACGCCTTTGTGGCACCGTCCGGGGCGCCGTGGGAGCGCCTCTGGGTGCTGCGCGCCCACTCCTGGGCCGGGCCGGCGGGCGTGCGCGCGATGGCGCTCGTGACGGAGCTCGGCTACGCGCGGCCGATCGCCGCCATCGGTCTCGCGGTGGTCGTGTACTGGATCTGGCGGGGGACCGCATGGAAGGCCCTCGTCCTGGCCGTGGACACGCTCGTCCTGGAGGCCTTGAACACCTATACGAAGAACGCCTTCCACCGCCTGCGGCCGAACCTCTTCCCGCATGAGGCGGTCGCCGGCTACTCCTTTCCCAGCGGCCACGCCTTCGCGGCCGTGGCCTTCTTCGGGTGCGCCGCCTACCTCATGGCGAAGGGCGCGCCGCGCCGCACGCGGCGGCTCATATGGTGGGCGTGGGGTGTGCTGGCGCTGCTCCTCGGCCTGAGCCGCCTGGTCCTGGGCGTGCACTATCCGACGGACGTCATCGGCGGCTACCTCGCCGGGGCCGCGCTCCTCGGCGGGGTCGTGGCCGGCGTGAGGCGCTGGCGCGCCGCGGAGGATTGAATCCGGTGCACGGCGTGTCCCTCGCCGCTCTGGATACGGCTTGCATTGTGCTCAGCGGGGCGGCGCTGGTGCTCGGGCGCTGGCGTATCGCGCGCGGCGACGTGCGCGGCCACAAGGCCGCCATGCTCACGGCGAGCGCCTTCGCGTTCCTCTTTCTGGTCCTCTACCTCCTGCGCGGGCAGCTGGAGGGCGTCGTGCACTACGACCGCACCGGCCCGCAGCGCTGGATCTACTTCACCGTACTCACCGTCCACACCATCCTCGCCACGGCCGTCGTGCCGCTCGCCGCCGTGACGCTCTCTCGCGCGCTCCGCGGGCGGTTCGCAGCTCACCGCCGCGTGGCCCGCTGGACGTTTCCCATCTGGCTGACGGTCGCCGTCACCGGCTGGCTCATCTACCTTCTGCTTTACGTGTTCTGAGATCTGGTCGGGCTCTCTCCCGCAGGTGCGAATGAGTCGCGGGACCGGTCCATGGAGCGGCCCCCGCCCGATGCGCGCCCGCGCGCGCTTTGCTGAACGGCGCCGCGCGTTGTCCGGTGAGCCAATGCAATGACCCACCATGTGCCCGCCAAAGATTTGCAAAACGGATCGATTGACTCTTCCGATGACACAATGAAAGCTTGCTATGGGCCGGACGAGCCGCTACGATGGCATCGTTTGGAGTGATTGAGAGTGGCCCCGGTGGTCAAGCCATGTGAGATCTGCGCGGCGCCCATGGTGCTGCCGCCGTCGGTGGCGAGCCGGCGGCGCACGTGCTCGCGGTCCTGCCAGGCGCGGCTTCTGTCCGCGGAACGGCGCGGCAGCGGCAACCCGAACTATCGCCGCGGCCCGGCGGAATGGCGCTGCGCGTTCTGCGGCCGGCCCTTCGCCGACCGGTATTACGTGGCCCGGCGGAAGTACTGTTGCCGCGACTGCCAGCGCCTCGACCGCATGGACTGCCGGCGCACGGAAGCGCGGGCGCTGCGGCGCGGGCGCACGCGGGAGAGTGCGAGCGAAGGAGGCGAGCCGGCGTGCTAGGACTTCTGCTGTCGATCTCGGCCGCGCTGGCGGAGACGGCCGGCGGCTCCCTTGTGCTGGCCCGGCGCGCCGCGGTGGGGCGCGGCCTGCGGCTGGGTCAGGCCGTCGGCGCCGGCTTCATCCTGGCCCTGAGCCTCGCGGGGCTGATCCCAGAGGCGCAGGACAACGGCGGCAGCACCATGTTCACGGTGCTCGGCTTTCTCGTCATCCTCCTGGTCGACGCGGCACTCGGCCACCATGGCGAGGCCCACGGCCACGTGCACGCGGAGGAGCCCGCGACGGTCGGCGAGGCGCAGGAGGCCGCCCCCGAACCGTCGGCCGTCCGCGCGGCGCACACGAGTACGGCCGCCGGTGCCGAGGCCCGCGGGGACGAGCATGCGAAGGGCGAGGCGCGCCTGCGCCGCGCCGCCATCGCCTCCTGGGCGGGGGTGGCCGTGTGCGCGTTCTCGGACGGGGTTTCCCTGGCCAGCGCCGGCGCGGCGGGGGCGGCCGTCGGCTTCTTCGTGTTCCTCGGCTACATGCCGCACAAGTTCGTCGAGGGTTTCTCGATCTCGACGGTCCTGTCCGGGGCCGGCGTGCGGCGCGCGCGCGCGGCCGCGGCGGCGGCGCTGCTCGGACTTTCCACCATCCTCGGCGGGACCCTGACGCTTTTCGCCCTGGCCCGGTGGGTGTCGCTCGGCCACGCGCTGGCCTTTTCCTCGGGCATCATGCTGAACCTCGCGGCGAGCGAACTGATCCCGCACCTGCGCGAGAACGGCGACCGCCGCCTGCTCTACCTCGTCCCGCTGGGCACGGCGCTCTACTTCGCCACCACCGCGCTCGTGCGGCTGTCCGGGTTGGAGCCCTAGGCGGCGATGCCGCTTGTCCGGGGCGCGGCGTGGGGCGCGGTTGATGGCGCGGCCGCCCGTGTGATAGAGTAGCGATCCGGACCTGGCGTTGAAGAGGAGGCCCCACCGTGGGTAACCCGAAGCACAAGCATTCCAAATCGCGCTCGCGTAAGCGCCACGCCGCCAACTGGAAGCTCGTGCGGCCGGGCATCGCCCCCTGCCCCCGCTGCCACCAGCCCAAGCTGACGCACCGGGCCTGCCCGAACTGCGGCTACTACAAGGACCGCGCGGTCATCGCCGTCGGCGAGGAAGACTAGCCCGGCGGGGCCGGCGGAACGAGCCTTGCGCGGAAGACGAGTCGGCTCTTCGGGGCGATGAAGGCAAATGCGAGCGTGAGGCGGTAGACGCGACCGTTGACGCTCAAGAGTCTGCCGTCGAAGGCCGCGCGCAGAAGCGCTTCGTCGATATCTTCTACCGGCCGCCCGATGAACTCGTTGGCCGCCGGGCGGATCGCCCGCTCAAGCGCCACGCGCTCATCGGGTTCCTTGACATCGGTGACGATCGCCAGTTCCTGCACAACGGGAGCCCGGATCTCCGCGACCGTCTCTTCAAGGCGCGAAAGGCGGTTTTGGGCGTCGTCGAGCCGTAACAGCAGAGCGTCGTTTTCCAATATCAGTTGCTGCACGCGCCAGGCGGCGGCGGGCCAGGCTAGAGAAGCACCGGCGACGGCTCCGCAAAGGATTGCAGCGGCGATGCGAACCGGCCCCCTCACGGGCGCGTCCACGGGCTTGTGCCAGCCATCACCGCAACCAGGCGGCAGGCGAGGTCGGCGCCCAGAAAAGCCGAGAGTACAAAGAGCCCCTGGCGTAGGAGCGGTCCCAGCTGCCCTTGGAAGAGGCCCATGTCGAGCGATTCAAAAGTGGTGAAGGTGCCGCCGAGCGATGCCACGGCACCCCAGATCTTTAGCCGCTTGGCAAGATCGGACATCGTGTCGAGCGGCAGGGCGCCGGTGAGAATCGTGGACAGGGAGCCGACGAGCGCCCCGCCGAGCACGATGCCCGCGCTCACAAAGAAGGACAGGATGAGCTCACGCGTATAGGGACTCATGACAGCCTCCTTGAGATCCTATGCGGAAGCGAGGCGCCCGATGGCCCACCCGTTCCAGTCGGAACAGGATCCGCATAAGGCG
>JADBKN010000012.1 GCA_014896375.1 Bacillota bacterium
GCCGCCGACCCCGTCACGCCTGTGCCTCCGGCGGTACCTGCGGCCTCATGATGATCGTGTTGTAGATCACCCCCGTTCGCGCTGTCATGGCCTGCACGACGGCCTCGGCCACGTCCTCAGGCCGCAAGGACCAGGGTTTCGGCGTCGAGCCGGCGAAGCCGGTCTGCACGGAGCCCGGACACACGGCGGTCACGCGCACCTCATAGGGTTTGAGTTCCGCCGTCAACACGTCGGTGAGCGCCATCACCGCCCACTTGGAGGCGCAGTAGCCTGCTCCGCGCGGGAAGGTCGTCGTGCCGGCCACAGAGGCGATGTTGACGATGTGTCCCTCCCGCCGCGCCTTGAACCCAGGGATCACGGCGCGGCTGAAGAGGAAAGGGGCGCGTGCGTTGACTTCCAT
This sequence comes from Bacillota bacterium, assembly GCA_014896375.1. GTDB lineage: Bacteria > Bacillota > Sulfobacillia > RBS10-35 > Bu92 > Bu92. Next base: position 401 of record JADBKN010000012.1, read on the forward strand.
CATCTCGTCCCAGTGCTCGGGCGCCAGCTCCTCGACTGGTGTGTAGTGCCCCACGCCGGCGTTGTTGACGAGACCCCAGAGCGGGCCGAGCGCGGCCTCCGCCCCGGCGACGCAGCGCGCCGGGAAGTCGCGGTCGCGCACATCGCCGGCGAGGGTCCAGACGGCGCCGGCCCCGGCCGCGTGACACGCCTCGGCCGTCTCCGCGAGGCGCTGCGCGTCTCGAGCCGTCAACGCGAGCCGGGCGCCCTCGGCGGCCAGGGCGAGCGCCACGGCGCGGCCGATGCCCCGGCTGGCGCCGGTGACGAGGATGGTCCGATGGGACAAGTCCAAGCCCGCCATCTGCGTTCCTCCTTCGTTCTGCATCCGTTCCTCCTTCGAGGCGCTGACTCGCACGGGATCCCGGTCGATGTCTCCACGCCGGTCACGTCGCCGCCGCACCGCCCGCGGGCAAGCCCTCCGTGCGATGGAGCTCCTCGCGGATGATGAGCCGTCCCTCTCGACGCGCCGCAAAGCGGTGGCGGTCGACGGCCGCGCAAGCGTTGAGGTCCGCCGCCAGGCCGGCCGCCGCGACGTTGCGGCCGGCGCGGCTGGAGCGCAGACACTCCAGCTCGCGGCCGCGCCACTGACGGTAGACGGATTGGGCCACAAGCGCGGCGTCGCCGGAGGGCGTGGCGCCCCACCCGGCCAGGCGGTCGAGGAGGGCACCGGCAGCGAGGAGGTCATCCAGGGCGAGACCGCCCTCCGTGCCGGCGCAGAGGATCAGCACGCGGAATCGGACCGATGTTGCGCCTCCCGCCGCTGCGCCTCCCGCCGCTGCGCCTCCCGCCGCCTCCGCACCGCCCGCCGCCTCCGCGCCTCCGCCCCCAACCCCCGCACCCCCGGCCGCCTGCGCGGCCCGCGCCGCCCGCGCCAGGGCCGCTGCCGTCGCGGACACGTTCATGAGCGCGAACGCGTACACGGCGGCCGTGGAGGCGGGCACGGCCGCCAGCGCGCGGCTGCCGTTCGTGGTGGCCAGCGCGAGGCGCGCGCCACGGAGGTCATCGGCCGCGGCCTCCATTTCCCGCGGAGAGTTGCCGTAGTCAAATCCGGGCAGGCGCCGGGCGCCCCGCTCCCCGGCGATGCGCCAGGCCGGGTCGGCGGCGCGCAGTGCGAGGGCCTCCTGCGGCTCCGCCACCGGAAGCACGGCGCTCGCGCCGGCCGCCAGCGCGGCCACGATGGTGCTCGTCGCGCGGACCTGGTCGACGACCGCCACCGCCGTGCGGGGCCACGGGTAGCCTTGAAGGGAGGCGATCGCCTCCCGCGTGGGCAACACCTCGACCGGCAGGCCTCCAGGCGCGCTCAAAGCGGTCAAGGTTCGGTCCCCCTCCTCCCCTCATACGTTAGAGCACAGTTCGGGGCAGGGGGCAGCCGATCGTGTCGACGGGCGATGGCCGCACGCCGCCGGAGGACCCGCGGGAGCTCGACCGCCGCTACGTCTGGCACCCGCTCACCCAGCACGCTGGCCTGGATGCGGAACCGCTCCTGATGGTGGTCGCGGCGCAGCGTCACGTGGTGATCGACGACGCCGGCCGCGCCTACCTCGACGCCATGGCCGGCCTCTGGTGCGTCCAGGCCGGCTACGGCCGCACGGAGATCGCCGAGGCCGTCCACCGCCAGATGCGGCGTCTGGCGTACTACCCGCACACGCAGGCCAACGCGCCCGCGGCCGAACTGGCGGCGCGGCTCGCCCGTCTCCTCGGCGGGCGGCTGCGGCGCACGTACTTCACCGCCTCGGGCTCCGAGGCGAACGAGGCGGCGTTCAAGATCTCGCGCCAGTACCACCTGCAGCGCGGCGAGGGGCGCCGCTACAAGATCCTGGGGCGGCACTACGCCTATCACGGCACCACCCTGGCCACGCTCGCCGCGGGCGGCATGGCGGCGCGCGCGGAGCGCTTCGAGCCCCTGCCCGGAGGCTTCGTGCGCGTGGTGGCGCCGTACTGCTACCGCTGTCCCTTCGGCCTGGCCTACCCCTCCTGCGGCGTGGCCTGCGCGCGCCAGGTGGAGGAGGTGTTGCGCTCCGAGGGACCGGGCACGGTCGCGGCGATGGTGCTGGAGCCGGTGCAGAGCGCGGCCGGCGTGCTCGTGCCCCCGAGGGAGTATCTCCCGATGGTCGCCGAGGCCTGCCGCCGCCACGGTGTGCTCCTCATCGTCGACGAGGTCATCAACGGCTTCGGACGCACGGGGCGGATGTTCGCGCACCAGTGGTACGGGGTGGAGCCGGACCTCGTCACGATGGCCAAGGGGCTGACGAGCGCCTACGTGCCCATGGCGGCCGTGACGGCGACCGACGAGGTCTTCTCCGCCTTCCTCGGCGCGCCCGGCAGCGGCCGCGAGGCCGTGCAGGTGAGCACCTTCGGCGGCCACCCGGTGGCCGCGGCGGCGGCCTTGGCCAATCTCGACATCCTGGAGCGCGAGCGCCTCGCGGAGAACGCGCGGGAGGTGGGGGCTTACCTCCTGGAGAAGTTCGAAGGACTCCGCCGCCACGCGGCGGTGGGCGACGTGCGCGGGATCGGGCTCCTGCTCGCGGTGGAGCTCGTCGCGGACCGCGCCTCGCGCCGGCCGCTGGAGGAGGCGCTCGCGGCGCAGGTGGTGCGGGACTGTCTGGAGGCGGGCGTGATCGTCGGCCGCACCGTGCGCACGTACCACGGCGGCGGCCATACGCTGACGTTCGCGCCGCCCCTCATCTGGACGCGCGAGGAGGCCGACGAGCTCGTCGCCGCCCTGGACCGCGCGCTGCGGCGCCTTGAGGCTTGAGGCGACGCCGCGCGACATGATTTGCGTGAAGGAGGCCGACGATGCAGGCGAGCAAAGCCTGGGACGGGGTCTGCGTCCATCCGATCGGCGGGCGGAGCGCGAAGCCCCGCCGCGCCGGCGTGACGATGGTCATCGACAAGGGGCTGGGGCTCGAGTCCACGCGCGAGCTTCTCTCCCTCGCGGGGGACTACATCGACTTCATCAAGCTGGGGTTCGGCACGTCCGCCTTCTACGACGCCGAGCTCCTCCGCGCCAAGATCCGGCTCATCCGCGGTCACGGCGTGCACGTTTACCCTGGCGGCACGTTCCTTGAGGTGGCCGAGCTGCAGTCCGCCACGGAGGCGTTCCTCGATCGCGCCGAGGCGCTCGGCTTCGATTTCGTGGAGGTTTCCGACGGCACGTTGGCGATCGCGCCGGAGCGGCGGCGCCGCATCATCGCCGCGGCGCTGGAGCGGGGCCTGGGGGTGCTCACGGAGGTGGGCAAGAAGCATCCGGCCGACCGCCAGCCCCTTGAGGTGCAGCGGCGCCAGGTGCGCGAGGACCTCGCCTCCGGGGCGCGCTACGTGATCGTGGAGGCGCGGGAGTCCGGTGTGGGCGTCGGCATCTACGACGACGACGGCCGCATCGACCGTGCCGCTTTGGAGGCCTTCGAGACGGCCGCGCCGCCGGAGCGGCTCATCTGGGAAGCGCCCCTCAAGTCGCAGCAGGAGGCGCTCATCGAGCGCTTCGGGCCCAACGTCAACCTGGGCAACATCCACCCGCAGGAGGTGCTGGCCCTCGAGGCCCTGCGCGTGGGGCTGCGCGGCGACACCCTGCGCCGGGCGGCCCGCGTGGGCGCCCGGCATGAGTGAACTGATCCCGCCGTACGGCGGCCGGCTGGTGACGGCCGAGCCGTCGGGGGCGGAGCGGCGCGAGCTGGCGGCACGGGCCGCCCGGCTGCCCTCGCTCCCCGTGGCCGACGTCACCCTGGCGCACATGGAGGCGATCGCCACAGGGGTCTATAGCCCATTGACCGGCTTCATGGGAGAGAGGGACTGCCGCTCCGTGGTGGAGCGCTTGCGCTTGGCCGACGGCCGCCCCTGGCCCTGGCCGGTCGTCCTGCCCGTTCCCGAGGAGTGGGCGCGCCGCCGCCGCGCGGGGGAGGAGGTGGCGCTCCTGGACTCGGGTGGGCGGCTCATGGGTGTGCTGGGCCTTGAGGACCTCTTCCGCCCGGACCCGCGCTGGAAGGCGGCCGCGCCGGACGGCGAGCCGCTGCCGCTGGGCCGGCCGGACGCCGGCGTAATGTACGCCGGCGGCCCGGTCCGGTTGCTGCAGCGGCGGCCGGCGCGCTTCCCGCGGCTGCAGCAGGACCCAGTGGAGGTGCGAGCGACGCTGGCGGGCCGCGGCTGGCGCGCGGTGGCCGGCATCCTCACGCGCCACGTCATCCATAAGGACGGAGAGTACGTCTTGCGCACGCTCCTTGAGGGCGCCGACGGCGTGCTCGTGCAGGGGGTGGTGGCGGACGCCGACGAGCCGCGCGACATCCCCGCGCGCGTGCGCGTCCGCTGCTACGAGGTCGTCCTCCACCAGTACTTCCCCGCGCACCGCGTGCACCTCGTCGTCCAGGGCGTGAGCGAACCGCTGGGCAGCCCGCGGCGCGCACTCCTGGGCGCGATCGTGCTGCGCAATTACGGCTGCACGCAGGCCGCCGTGACGGCGGAAGCGGCCGGCGCGGAAGAGGCCGGCGACGAAGGCCTGGGCCTGCAGATGGTGCAGGAGCTTTACGAGCGCTTTCAGGATGAGCTGGGCATCCGCCTGACGTTCTTCACCCAACCGCTCTTCTGCGACGCTTGCGGTACGATGGTGACGGACAAGACCTGCCCTCACGGGGCGCTGGAGCGCGTTATCATGAACCGTGAGCGGCTGAGGCGGCTGCTGCTCGCGGGCATCGCGCCGCCGCCGCAGTATACGCGGCCGGAAGTGGCGAGCATCCTTCTGGAGTGGGCCCGCGGCGCCCGCTGACCCCGGCCCGCGGGGGCGCCCGGCCGCACGGGAAGGAGGTCCCAGCGATGTTGCGCCCCATGTGCAAAGGGAAGATCCACAGGGCCACCGTCACGGAGGCCGACCTGAACTACATCGGCAGCATCACCATCGACCTCGACCTGATGGAGGCCGCGGGCATCCTCCCGTACGAGATGGTGCAGATCACCAACCTCTCCACCGGCGCCCTCTGGCGCACCTACGTCATCGCGGGGGAGCGCGGCTCCGGCGCCATCTGCCTGAACGGGCCGCCGGCGCGGCTCTTCCATCCGGGGGACAAGGTCATCATCATCTCCTACGCCTACTTTGACGAGGACGAGCTGGCCGAGCTCCGCCCGAAGATCGTGTTCGTGGACGAGCACAACCGCATCACCGAGGTGCGCACCGACGAGCGCCCGTTCGAATTGAGCCCGCTGCCCTGAGGCGCCGCGCCCGCGCATAGGAGGGGGCCCCTTCCGCCATGCTACGGGCGGAAGGGGCCTTGGCGCACATTGTCCCGTCCCGTGGCCGTGAGGAGCCGCGCCTTCTTTTGGAAGCGGCTGCACGGGCTCACCGGCGTGGTGCCGGTGGGCGCGTTTGTCGTCTTCCACCTCTGGGCCAACGCCCGTTCCCTGCGGGGGCCGGCCGTCTTCGACGCCGAGGTGGCGCGGCTGGAGGCCACGCCCTTCCTCTTCGCCATCGAGATGCTGCTCATCGTCCTGCCGCTCGCCTTTCACGGCCTCTACGGCCTCTGGCTCGCGCTGCAGGCCGACCAGAACGTCCTGCGCTACGGCTACTTCCGCAACTGGATGTTCTATCTCCAGCGGGCGAGCGGCGTCGTGGCGCTGGTCTTCATCGGGTACCACTACTGGGCCTTCCGGCTCGCCAACTGGCTCTACGGCCGGCCGATCACGTACGCCACGGTGGCGTCCGACCTGCGCCAGCCGGTGATCTTCGCCGTGTACGCGATCGGCGTGCTGGCGGTCGCCTTCCATCTGGCGAACGGCCTTTGGAACTTCGCCGTGGACTGGGGCCTGGCCGTGGGCCCGCGGGCGCGCGAGCAGCTCACGTATGCGATGGCGGTCGTGTTCGTGGTGGTGTCCGCCATGGGGCTCGGCGCGATGATCGGCTTCGTGCGCTGAAGGGGGTGGCGGCTTGGCGGAGGCGCCGCGTGTGGCGGTCGTCGGCGGAGGGCTGGCAGGGTTGATGTCGCTCATCAAGGTCTGCGAGGCCGGCGGGCGCGTCGACCTCTTCTCCCTGGTCCCCGCCAAGCGTTCCCACTCCGTGGCGGCGCAGGGCGGCATCAACGGTGCCGTGAACACGAAGGGCGAAGGGGACAGTCCCTGGGAGCACTTCGACGACACCGTGTACGGCGGCGACTTCCTCGCCAACCAACCGCCCGTCAAGGCCATGTGCGAGGCCGCGCCGCGCATCATCCACCTCCTCGACCGCATGGGTGTAATGTTCAACCGGACGCCTGAGGGGCTTCTGGACTTCCGTCGCTTCGGCGGCACGAAGTACCACCGCACGGCTTTCGCGGGCGCGACGACGGGCCAGCAGATCCTCTACGCGCTCAACGACCAGGCACGCCGCTGGGAGGTGGCCGGCCGTGTGCGGCGCTTCGAGGGCTGGGACTTCCTCGGCCCCGTGCTGGACGATGACGGCCAGGCGATCGGCGTGGTGGCTCAGGATCTGAGGACGATGGCGATCGATGCCTTTCCCGCCGACGCCGTCATCGTCGCGAGCGGCGGCCTCGGCATGATCTTCGGCCGCAGCACGAATTCCGTCATCAACACGGGCGCGGCCGCGGCCGCCTGCTACCGGGCCGGCGCCCGCTGGGCGAACGGCGAGTTCATCCAGGTCCACCCCACGGCCATCCCCGGTCCGGACAAGCTGCGGCTCATGAGCGAGTCCATCCGCGGCGAGGGCGGCCGCATTTGGGTGCCGCGCAACGGGAAGCCCTGGTACTTTCTTGAAGAGTGGTACCCGGCCTACGGCAACCTCGTGCCGCGCGACATCGCCACGCGCGCCATCCACAAGGTGGTCGTGGAGATGGGACTCGGCGTGGACGGGGAGCGCGCCGTCTACCTGGACGTGCGCCACCTGCCGCGGGACGTGCTCGACCGCAAGCTCGGCGGCGTGATGGAACTGTACGAGAAGTTCGTGGGCGTCGACCCGCGTGAGCACCCCATGAAGGTATATCCCGCGGTCCATTATTCCATGGGCGGGCTGTGGGTCGACAACGAGCGCGACATGACGAGCATCCCCGGCCTCTTCGCCGCGGGCGAGTGCCAGTACCAGTACCACGGCGCCAACCGCCTCGGCGCCAACAGCCTCCTCTCTTGCATCTACGACGGCTTCGTGGCCGGGCCGCACGCCTATGAGTGGGCCGAGGCGCACCGCACGCCGCAGGATCGGTCGCGCCGCCTTGCGGCTGCGAAACGGGAGGCCGAGGCCGCCTTCGAGGCGATCCTCGCCATGGACGGGCCCGAGAACCCCTATGACCTCCACCGTGAGATGGGCGACCTGATGACCGACCACGTGACCGTCGTGCGAGAGAACGCCAAGCTCAGGATGACGCTGGACAAGCTGCACGAGCTGGGGGAGCGCTGGCGGCGCGTGGGCCTGCGCGACCGCGGCCGCTGGGCCAACCAGGAAGCGCAGTTCGTCCGCCATCTGGGTCTGATGATCGACCTCGCCAAGGTCATCACAAAGGGCGCGCTCCTACGCGACGAAAGCCGCGGGGCGCACTACAAGCCGGAGTTCCCGCGCCGCGATGACGAACGCTTCCTGAAGACGACGATCGCCGTCTACCGGCCCGACGAGCCGGAGATCTCTTATGAGGACGTGGACACGAGCCTCATCCCGCCGCGGCCGCGCCACTACGACGTGGACAAGGCAGCGACGCTTGAGGAGGCAGCCCAGTTCGCGGGCGGCCATGTCCGCAGAGGGCCGGCGGCCGGCCGGCCGGCGCTCCCAGGCCGGGGACAGCTGCGCGCCGGCAGCGCTCCTCTACCACGACGTGCTCCCCGACGCGCAGGACCGCGGCCCTCTGCAGCGGGACGGCGCCATCGTGAGCGCGTCGCAGTTCCGGGAAGAGATGGCCTGGCTCGCCCGGAGCGGCCGTCCGGTGGAGACGGTGCGCCAGTTCCTTGCGGCGCCGGAGCCGTGCGCCGTGCTCATCACCTTCGACGACGGCTATCCGGGCATCGCCACCCAGGCGCTGCCGGTGCTTGAGCAATATCACCTGTGCGCCACGCTCTTCCTCATCGGCAACACGGTGGGACGCCCCGGCTATCTCTCGGCGGCGCAGTTGCAGCGCCTTGTCGACTCCGGCCTCTTCGACATCGAGGGGCACACCTTCGCCGGCCACGACGCCGCGCCGGGCCACCCCGCCTTCTCGGAGATGACGCCGCCGGAGTTCCAGCGCGACCAGGAGCTGGAGGTGGCGCTCTTCCGCCGCTTCCACATCCCCGCGCCGGTGGCGATCGCCTACCCGCACGGGCGGCCCAACCTGAGGCTTGTGCCGCTCTTGGCGCGCGACGGCTACCGCGTCGGCTTCACGGTGGTGCCGGGTTGGATCTCCCCGCACGACAACCCCTGGCTCTTGCCGCGGTGGATCGTCTGGCCGCGCATGCCGCTCCACCGTTTCGCGGCCATCCTCACGCATCACGGCCGCGCGTAGCCGGTGGACGCGGGCGCGGCGGTCCGCGCCGCGACCGGCGCCCAGAGGCTCGACGCGAGCACGCGGTCCCGCTCCGCGAGGCTCGCCGCGACCTGCCAGGGCGCAGCGCCGGCCTCGAAGGACCACGCGATCCCATCGGACTCGGCCCGCCAGTCGACCGGCACAGGATACGGGCGGCCGTCGGCGAAGCCGACGACCCCCGCCGCCGTCCACCGCAGCACGAGGCGCCGGTACGGGCCGCCCGGCCGCACCTGCCAGGCGTAGAGCGAGACGGTCTCCCCTGCGGCCGGCTGCCGCAGCCCTTCCAGGCGCAGCTCCAAGCGGCCGGGTTCCGGGGAGCGCGCCGCCAGCGTGAGCCGCGGGTCCGGCAGGAGGTGGCCGAGGACAGTCCAGCGCGCGTCGAGCGTCACCACGGGCGGCCGCACGACGAACGCCTCCTCAGAGCGGACGAAGGCTTCGAGGAAGGGCGCCGAGACGTCGAGCTGCGTACGATAACGCAGGAGCGCCCGCTCCTTGGTCCGCACCTCCTCAGGCGACAACGTCAGTGGGACGAGGCGGGCGGGCGCGCCGAGCCACACGTCCGGCAGGCGCTCGCCCTCAGAGGCGTGCAGCCCCCTTTCCGCCGGCCAGTTCGGATAGTGGACGAGATAGCCGTAGACGGCCGGTGGCTTCTCGCCCGGCGGCAGGGAGGCGTCGTAATCGAGCACGGCCGCCCACGCGTATGCGGCGAGGCCCGCGTGGTCGGGGTGATGGTCGGCCAGGTCCGGCATGACGATCGTATCCGGGCGCACCGCGCGAAGGAGCCGGGCGAGGTCCGCGAGCACGTTGGGCGCACAGTACGCGACGAACGGGTGGAAGCCGTCCGGGAGGAGGCTCCTGTCCGCATGAGTGCCCCCGCTGACGCGCGGGTGGCGGCAGTCCCAGGTGCCGAGCCACATCGGGGTGAGGCTGCCGTCGGCGTAGCCGAGGAACACGAGGTGGGAGGGCGGCTGGCCGAGGACGGCCGTCGCCTCGCGGCTCTCCTCGCGGCGCAGGAGGCCCAGGCGGGAGAAGTCCGCCGGCGACGGGTCCGTCGTGTGGAACGTGCGCACGGCCGCCGAGCGCGAGCTTTCGCCGCTCGTCGCCACCGCCACCCACACCTGGCCGCCCCGGCGCAGGGCCTCCTGGATGAGCCCGCCGGCGCCGAGGACCTCGTCGTCCGGATGCGGGGCGAGCACGAGGATGCGTCCCCCAAGCGGCGGCTCCGCCGGCGACCCGGCGGACGCGCGGGCCGGGCGCGCCGGCGCCATGTGCCACGAGGGACCGAGCGCGGCGAAGAGCGCGCTGAAGAGAGCGACAGCCCACATCCAACGGCGGCGCATCGTCACCACCGGCCCAGGGAGCGTGAGGGTTTCACGATCCATGATATAACCGTACCGGGTGAACGACGTGTCCGACATTTCGCAGGTTTCGAACGAAGAGCCGCTGGAGATCCTCAAGCACCCCGATCCGCGGTTGCGTGAGCGGGCGAAGCCGGTGCGCCGCGTGAACCGGAACCTGCGCCGGCTGATCGAGCGCATGGCGAAGACCATGTACGAGGCCGACGGCATCGGCCTCGCCGGTCCCCAGGTGGGCGTGATGGAGCGCCTCTTCGTCGTCGACATCGGCGAGGGATTGAAGGAATTCATCAACCCCGAAATTCTTGAGGCGAGCGAGGAGCAGGTGGAACTCTGGGAGGGCTGCCTCTCCATCCCCGGCCTGCGCGGGCTGGTCCCGCGGCCGTCGAGGGTGCGCGTCACCGCCCTGGACCGCCACGGGCGCCGTTTCTGGGTGGACGCGGACGGCTGGCTCGCCCGCGTGATCCAGCACGAGTACGACCACCTGGAAGGCGTGCTCTTCCTCGACCGCGCGCTGCGCGTCGTCGAGGTGCCGCCGGAGTCGCGGCTGCGCGTCGTCTTCTTCGGCACCTCGCCCTTCGCCGGGACGGTGCTGGAGCGCATGTTGGAGCGCGAGGTCACGCCGCTCCTCGTCGTCACGCAGCCGGACCGGCCGCGCGGCCGCGGTCAGGCGCCTGCGCCCACGCCCGTCAAGCGGCTCGCGCTCGAGCACGAGCTGGACGTGGCCGCGCCCACCCGCCTGAGGGACGCGGCGTTTGTGGAGCGGCTGAAGGCGCTCGAGCCGGATGTGATCGTCACGGCCGCGTACGGGCGCATCCTTCCGGAGGACGTGCTCGCCGTCCCCAAGCGGGCGGCCGTCAACGTGCACGCCTCGCTCCTGCCGCGCTGGCGGGGCGCGGCGCCCATCCAGCGCGCCCTCATGGCCGGGGACGAGCGCACCGGCGTGACGATCCTCCACATGTCGGCCGAGCTGGACGCGGGGGACATCATCCTTCAGAAGGAAGCGCCCATCGAGCCGGACGACGATTTCGGCTCCTTGCACGAAAAGCTCGCGGAACTCGGCGCGGAAGCGCTCCTTGAGGCGTTGCGGCTCATCGCCAAGGGCGAGGCGCCGCGCCGGCCGCAGGACGCCGAGGGTGTCACCCTGGCACCGCCCTTGCGCCCCGAGGAGGAGTGGATCGACTGGACCCGGCCGGCCGTCGAGGTGCGCAACCACATCCGCGCGCTCACGCCGTGGCCGGGCGCGCGCTGCCTCCATGGCGCCGAGCTTTGGAAGATCGCCCGCACGGAGCTGGCGGCCGCGGGGGAGGTGCGCGGCGGAGAGCCGGGGGAGATCGTGGCCGTGCGCCCGGAACGCGGCTTCGCCGTGGCCTGCGGGCAGGGCGCGCTCTGGGTGACGGAGCTGCAGCCGGCCGGGCGGCGCCGCATGCGCGCCTCCGACTTCCTCAACGGCCACCGGCTGGAGCCGGGGGAGCGGCTGTCCTCCGGCGCGCCCGGGGACGAGGACGCGTAGGCGCCCGCCGCCCCCTCAGCGCAGCGCCAGCGTGCCCCGCCGGCGGCAGAAGCGCTCCACCGCGAGGAAGGACCAGCGCCCGAGAACGATGAGCCACGCCGCCAGGACGCAGAGCGCGGCGAACTCCCAGGTGACCGGCCAGAGTGTGCGCGTGCCGAGGAGCAGCCCGCGCAGGCCGTCCATCGCGTAGGTGGTGGGCAGCGCCAGGGAGATGGCGAGGAGCGCCGGCGGCAGGACCTTCACGGGGAAGTTCTCTCCGGAGAGCACGTTGACGATGAAGTTTGAGGTGTCGATCAGCATGTTGGCGTCCCGCATGAGGAGCACCGCGCCGGCGAGGGCGAAGCCGAAGCCGTAGAGGCCTGCGATGACGGGCACGAGAAAGCCCAGCGCCAGCCAGAACGAGCCCGTGGGGTGGAACCCGAAGAGCGCCGCCGCCAGCCCCAGGGTGATGGCGAACTGGACGACCGTGTAGGTGAGGTCGAAGAGGCTCACGCCGACGAGCTGCGCGAAGCGCGAGGACGGCGTGAGCCAGTTGGCCTCGAGCACCCCCTGGTCCATCTGCTGCTTCAGAGCGAAGCCCATGCCCCAGAGCACGCTGCCCACAAGGCCGGCGACGATCGCACCAGAGAGGAAGAACGAGGTGAAGTCGCCCGAGCCGGTGTACGCGGCCAGGCCGGGCACGCGGCCGTCCACCGCGAAGGCGCGCCCGAGGAAGTACACGGGTGCCAGCCAGCTGAGCGGCTGGACGACGCCGTTGAGGACAAAGTTCATGGGGTAGCGCAGGCTCTGCCGCCACCTTTGCGCGGCGACCGCCCCCGCCACGCGCAGGGCGTGACTCCACTTCCCGATCACGGCCGATCCTCCCCCAACCGTTCCACAGTCCACCTCAATACGTGCCGACGGAGCCCAGCCGGCGCATGCGGCGGTCGGTCCAGCGGAAGGCCGCGACGCCGGCGAGCAGAAGGGCCGCGCCCCACCCCAAGAGCCATGCCAGATCGCCGCCCACCGCGCCCCATGAGGCTCCGGCCACGGCCGTGCGGCGGAGCGCCTCGATGCCGTGCGTGAGCGGCAGCACCCAAGAGACGCCCTGGAGCCAGTGCGGCAGGACGGCGACGGGATACGTCATCCCGCAGAGGACGAGGAATACGCCGCGCACGAGCTGCACCATGCCGTTCACTTCTTTGGCCCACACGACGAGGCTCGCGAAGAGCAGGCCCAGGCCGTACACCCACGGGAAGTTCGCGAGGAGCACAGCGAGGCTGGCGAGCGGCGACCGCACATGGAAGCCGTAGACGATGACGAAGAGCGCGACGGAGACCCCCATCTGCAGGAGCGCGATGGCGCCGTTGGCGACGGCATCCCCGGCCAGCACGGCGAGGCGCGGCGCGGGTGTGAGCCAGTTGGCCTCCAGCGTGCCGCCCAGCTGCTCCTGGCGGAGCGCTCCGCCCATGCTCCAGAGCGTGATGTTGACCCACATCCAGAGAGTCGTGCCGACGATGAGAAAGCCGGCGTAGTCGCTCACGCCGAGCGCGTCGGCGTACGTCTGCGGCGTGGCCGCCGGCCCCGCGAGTGCGCGGATGCTGAAGACGTACGCGGCGGGGAAGAGCACCGGCCAGATGACGGTGCCGATGAACCAGCTGGGGTACCGGCCGAAGATGACGAGCTCGCGGCGGGCGACCGCGGCGACTGCGCGCAGCATCATCGTGCCTCCTCCTCAATCCCTCAGGGCGCGGCCGGTCAGGTGCAGGAAGACGTCCTCAAGCGTCGGCTCGTCGATCTCCACCCGGTCCGTGCGCGCGCCCGCTGCGGCCGCGGCCGCGACCAGCGAGGGCAGCGCGCCTCGCAGCTCGGCGCCTTGCACGGTGACGCGGCGGGGGTCGTCCGGCGCCGGCGCGTCGTCCACCTGCACGGCTGTCACGCCCGGCACGGCGAGCAGCGACTCGCGCAGGCGGCCGTCGCCGCCCGTCAACCAGAGACGCACGACCGCCTCCTGGTCGAGGCGCGCCTTCAGCCGCTCCGGCGTGTCCAGGGCGACAATGCGGCCCTTGTCCATGATGGCGATGCGGTCCGAGAGCTGGTCGGCCTCTTCCATGTAGTGCGTCGTGAGGAGGACCGTGCGGCCCTCCGCGGCGATCTCGCGGATGATCTCCCTGAGGTTGCGGGCCGATTGCGGGTCGAGGCCGAGCGTCGGCTCGTCGAGCAGCAGCACCGGCGGGTCGGCGAGGAGCGCGCGGGCGATGGAGAGCCGCTGCTTCATGCCGGTGGAGTAGCGCTCCACAAGCTCATCCGCGCGCGCGGCGAGGTCGAAGCGCTGCAAGAGCTCCTCCACGCGGGCGCGCACACGGGAGGCGGGGACATCGTAAAGCACCGCGAAGTACTGAAGATTCTCGCGCCCGGTGAGCTTCCAGTAGAGGCTGCGCTCGCCGGCCAGCACGGCGCCCAGCCGGCGCCGCACCTCCGCCGGCTGGCGCACGGTGTCGAAGCCGGCCACCAGCGCGCGCCCGGCGCTCGGTTCAAGGAGCGTGGCGATCATGCGGATGGTCGTCGTCTTGCCGGCGCCGTTCGGGCCGAGGAGACCGAAGACCTCGCCGGCGCGGACCTCGAACGAGACGTCCTCCACGGCCGTGAAGCGCTCGGCCGGCCCGCGCCGCCGCCAGAGCGGCTGCGCGCTGCGCTTCGGATATTCCTTCCTTAAATGCTCAGCGACGATCGCGTGCATGGTCCACCCTTCCGTGCCGGGCAGAAGCTGTCAAGGGCAGCCCGGCTGCCACCAACGGTAAGGGATGGGGTAAACAATGTCAATATGGATGTGAACGATATTCACACGTCCTCTGGACTCTGTTGAGCAGGCGGCCCGGTAGGGCTGTTGAGCCCGCGCGCGCCGTGGTACGATAATGGCAGCGCCTGTCGCGTCGATGACCTCGCTGCAGACGGGAGGTCGGGTGAACGATGTTCGTGCCGATGTTCGACTTCAACTACTGGATCCTCATCGGGCCCGCGCTGCTCTTCGCGCTTTGGGCGCAGGCTCAGGTGCGCGGCGCCTACATGGAGTTCGCGCGCGTGCGCACCCTCTCCGGCCTCACCGGCGCGGACGTGGCGCGGGATCTCCTGCGGCGCGCCGGCCTGCACAACGTGGAGGTGGAGCGCATCGGCGGCCAGCTGACGGACCATTACGATCCGCGCACGCACACGGTGCGCCTCTCGGCCGGCGTGTACGACAGCGCCTCCATCGCCGCCGTCGGCATCGCCGCACACGAATGCGGCCACGCGCTGCAGCATGCTCACGGGTACGCGCCGCTCTACCTGCGCAACGCGATCATCCCGGTCACGCAGATCGCGTCGCAGGCGGCCTTCCCGCTCTTCTTCCTGGGGCTCGTGTTCCAGTGGGCGCCCATCGTCTGGATCGGCGTCTATCTCTTCCTGGCGGCCGTGCTCTTCCAGCTGATCACGCTTCCGGTGGAGTTCGACGCCTCCGCGCGCGCGCTGCGCGTGCTGCGCACCGGCGGGTACCTCTCCTCGGACGAGCTCGGCGGGGCGCGTCGCGTGCTCTCCGCCGCGGCGCTCACCTACGTGGCGGCGGCGCTGATGGCGATCATGCAGTTCGTGTACCTTCTCGGCCTCGCGCGCCGCAACGATTGACGCGGCGGCCGGCGCGGCGGCGGTGACGGAGGCCGGCGCGCCGGCCTCCGCGCGTTTCTGGGCATTCTCCAAGCGGGGGTGAAGGCGTGCGCCGGACCGCCGCCGCCGGCCCGCGGGATGCGGCGCTGGCCGCTTTGCTGGAGATCGAGCGCGCGGGCCTCTCAGCCAAGGACGCCCTGGAGGCGGAGCTTCGCCGCCAAACCCTGGGCGAGGCCGACCGCGCCTTGGCCACGGCCCTCACGTACGGGGTGGCGCGGGAGCGCCGCGCCCTTGACGAGGTGCTGCGCCGGCACAGCCGCCGCGCGCCGGAGCGGCTCGATCCGACGGTGCGCGCCATCCTGCGCCTCGCGCTCTACCAGCTGCGCTCACTGGACCGCATCCCGCCGCACGCCGCCGTCTACGAGGCGGTCGAGCAGGCCAGGCGCCATGCGCCGCCCGGCGCGGAGCGCTTCGTCAACGCGGTGTTGAGGTCGGTGCTGCGCGAGGCCGGGTCGCCGGCCGCCGCGGGCGCGGAGGCCGGGTCCGGGACCGGGCCCGGGCCCGGGGCCGGGACCGCGGCCGCCTCGGGCCGTCTCGCGGACGAGGCGCGCCGCCTGGCCTCGGCGCATTCCTTTCCCGTGTGGATCGTGGAGCGCTGGTTGCCGCGCTACGGCCCGGCGGCCACGGAGGCGATGCTCGCCGCGCTCAACCGCCCGCCGGACGTCACCTTGCGGGTGAACCGACTCCGCGCCACAGTGGACGAGGTGAGGGAGAGCCTGGAGCGCGAGGGCGTGGCCGTGGAACCCGCGCGGCTCTTTCCGGAGCACGCCCTGCGCGTGCGGCGCACGCGCGGGCTGGCGCGGCTTGAGGCCTTCCGCCGCGGCTGGGTGCAGGCGCAGGACGAGAGTTCGATGGTGGCGGCCGCGGCGCTCGGCGCGCAACCCGGGGAACTCGTGCTGGACGTCGCCGCCGCGCCGGGCGGCAAGGCCTGCCAGCTGGCGGAGTGGATGGGGGACAGCGGCCGCGTCGTGGCGAACGACGCCGACCCGCATCGCGCCGCGCTCATCCGCGAGAACGCCGGGCGGCTGGGCCTCACCTCCGTGGAGGTCCTCTGCGGCGACGCGCGCGCCCTCCCCGAGCGCTTCGCCGGTGCGGCCGACCGCGTGCTCGCGGACGTGCCCTGCACCGGCCTCGGCGTCCTTCACCGGCGGCCGGAGGCGCGCTGGCGCAAACGCCCGTCCGACCCGGCCCAGCTCTCCCGCCTGCAGCTGGAGCTGGCGCGCGCCGCCGCCGACTGCCTCCGGCCGGGGGGCGTCATGGTCTACAGCACGTGCACCACGGAGCCGGAGGAGAATGAGGAGGTCGTGGCGCGCCTCTTGGCGGAGCGCCCGGACCTGGCCCTCGACGACCTCCGTCCCCATCTCCCGCCGGCGCTGCGCGGCGAGCCCTCGGCCGCCCGCGGCTGGCTTTTGCTTCTACCCCACCGGCACGGGGTGGACGGCTTCTTCGTCGCGCGCCTCGTCCGCCGCGGTTGAGGCGGCGCGGGCACCGCGGAGAGGTGATGGCCCGGCGGAGGCGAATGGACGCAAACGATGGCATGGGAGGCGCGGGTATGCGCAATCTGAAGGATCTCTTCCCGGCCGAGCTGGCCGGCGTGGCGAAGTCGCTCGGCGCGCCCGCGTACCGTGGCCGCCAGATCTTCCGCTGGCTGCACGCGCGCGCGGCGAAGACGTTTGAGGAGATGACGGACCTGCCCGCGGAGCTGCGCGCCGAGCTGGCCCAGCGCTTCTCCACCGGCTACGCGCCGGTCATCTTGCGCCAGGAAGATCCCTTCGACGGCACGGCTAAGTACCTCCTCCGCATGGCGGACGGCGCCGTGGTGGAGACGGTGCGCATGGAGTACCGCTACGGCGCCAGCGTCTGCGTCTCCAGCCAGGTCGGCTGCCGGCAGGGGTGCATCTTCTGCGCCTCCACCATCGGTGGCAAGGAGCGCGACCTCACCGCCGGGGAGATGATCGAGGAGGTGCTGGCTGTGCAGCGGGAGCTGCCGGCCGGCCGCCGCGTGCACAGCGTCGTCGTCATGGGCATGGGCGAGCCTCTGGAGAACTACGACGAGGTCCTGCGCTTCGTGCGCCTCGCGCACGAGCCGGACGGGCTCCACCTCAGCTACCGCCACCTCACCGTCTCCACCTGCGGCATCGTGCCCGGCATCGACCGCCTGGCCGGCGAGAACCTGCCCATCACGCTCGCCGTCTCCCTGCACGCGCCCAATGACGAGCTCCGCAACCGCCTGCTGCCTGTCAACCGGCGCTGGCCGCTCGCCGAGCTGATGCGCGCCGTGAGGGACTACATCGCGCGAACGGGGCGGCGCGTGACGTTCGAGTACGCCATGATCCTCGACACGAACGACTCCCCGGAGCACGCCCGGGAACTGGCCGCCCTGCTGCAGGGCGTGCTCTGCCACGTCAACCTCATCCCGCTCAACCCCATCCAGGGCAGCCCGCTGGGCGCCTCGCCGCGGCAGCGCATTGTCGAATTCCGCGCTATCCTTCAGTCGAGGGGCATCCCGACCACCATCCGCCGGCAGCTGGGCCTGGCCATCGAGGCCGCCTGCGGCCAGCTGCGCCGCCGCGAGCTGACGGGCGAGGCCAAGGCGCGCCGACTGCGCGGCCCGCTGCCGGTGTTGCCGGAAAGGACCTGACACGATGCGCGTGAGCGCGGCCTCCGACATCGGCCGCTGGCGCCAGCGCAACGAGGACGCCTATTGGGCGGGCCGCCTGGACGGCGGGGCCTGGGTGCTGGCCGTGGCCGACGGCATGGGCGGCCACCAGGCCGGCGACGTGGCCAGCCGCGTGGCCGTCGACACCTTGCGGGAGGCGCTGCCGGAGGTGCTCGCGACGGCCGCCACGCCCGCGCTGGGGCTGCGGGCGGCGGTGGAGCGCGCCCACGAGCGCATCCTGCAGCTCGGCAAGAGCCGCGGGGAGCTCTACGGCATGGGGACCACGCTGACGGCCGCGCTCGTCATCCGGCTGGAGGCGTGGATCGCCCACGTGGGCGACAGCCGCGCCTACCTGGTGCGCGGCGGCGAGATCCTGCAGCTCACGGAGGACCACTCGATCGTCGGCGAGCTCATCCGCAACGGCACATTGGACGAGGCGGGCGCGATGGTCCACCCGCAGCGCAACCTCCTCACGCGCGCATTGGGCGGGCCGCTGCCGCTGGAGGTGGACGTGCGCGGCCAGGCGCTGCGGGACGGGGACGTGCTTGTGCTGGCGAGCGACGGCCTCACGAGCCTCGTCAGCAGCGCGGAGCTCGTGGCGCTCGTGCGCGAAGCCGGCCCACAGGATTTCGACGCGCTCGCCGCGCGCCTTGTGGCGCTCGCCAACGAGCGCGGCGGCTACGACAACATCACCGCCGTGCTGGCGCGCGTCGGCGAGGAGGCCGGCGCATGATCGGGCGCATCCTCGGCGGGCGGTACGAGATCCTGGAGCGCGTCGGCGGGGGCGGCATGGCCATCGTCTACCGCGCGCTCGACACTTTCCTCAACCGCCCCGTGGCCGTCAAGGTGCTGCGGCCGCAGTTCGCCGCGGACGAGGAGCTCGTGGCGCGCTTCCGGCGCGAGGCGCGGGCCGCGGCGAGCCTCTCCGACCCGCGCATCGTCAGCGTCTTCGATGTCGGGCGGGACGGCGACGTGTACTACATCGTCATGGAGTACGTCGACGGCTCCACGCTCAAGCAGCGCATCCAGGAGGAGGGGCCGTTCTCTCCGCAGGCCGCGGCCGAGGTGGCGAAGCACATCCTCATCGCGCTGGAGCACGCCCACCGCGCAGGCATCGTGCACCGCGACGTGAAACCGCAGAATGTGATCCTCACGCGCGACGGGCGCGTGAAGGTGACGGACTTCGGCATCGCCCAGGCGGCGGGCGGCGCCACGCTGGTGCACACGGACAGCATCCTCGGCACGGCCCACTACCTCTCGCCCGAGCAGGCCAAGGGCCGCCCGGCCGACGAGCGCTCGGACGTCTACGCGACGGGCGTGGTGCTGTACGAAATGCTCGCCGGGCGGCCGCCCTTTGAGGGCGACTCGCCCCTCGCCGTGGCGATGCAGCACGTGCAGGCGGAGCCGCCGAGCCTCACGCTCTTCCGCGACGACGTGCCGGAGGACCTCCTCTACATCGTGGCGCGCGCCACGGCCAAGGAGCCCGTGCGCCGCTACGCCTCGGCGGAACTCTTCCGCCGCGACCTGGACGCCTTTCTGGGTGGGCGCCCGCTGCCCTCCCGCGCTGAGGGCGACGAGGCCGAGGAGGGCGCCACCCTGGCGCTGCCGTCCGGCCGCCGCGGCGCCGCCCGCGCGCCGGAGGAGCCGCCCGGGCCCGCGGGCCGCCCGCCCCGCCGCGCCGGCGGCGGGGGGTTGCGCGCGGCCGGGGAGGAAGGCGAGGGGGCGCGCGGCGGGGGCGACGGCGCGGGCGGGCGCGGCGGGGCCGGCGGCCGCGGGGGCGCGGGGGGCCGGGGTGCGGCGCCGGAGCCCGGGCGCGGGCGCGCCCGGCGGCGTGCCGGCTGGGCGCTGGCGGCGCTCGTGCTGCTCCTGCTCCTCGGCGGCGCCGCATACGGCGCCAGCCGCTGGCTGGCCGTGCCCGAGGTGCGCGTGCCCTCCGTGCAGAACCTGCCCCTCGATGAGGCGCAGAAGAAGCTGAAGCAGGCCGGCCTTTCCTGGGTGATCGGGCCGGCGCAGTTCTCCAGCACCGTGCCGTCCACGTACGTGGCCAGCCAGGACCCGGCGCCCGGCACGGTGGTCAAGGCCACGCACCCGGTGACGCTCTACCTTTCAAAGGGGCCGGAGTTCGTGGAGGGCGGCGTGCCGGACCTCAAGGGCCGGCCGCAGAGGGACGCGGAGATCGCGCTGCAGAACCTGCGCCTCAAATACACGGTGACGACACAGCATGACGACACCGTCCCGAAGGGTTACGTCATCAGCACGAACCCGCCGGCCGGCGACAGCATCCGCGTGGGGGACACGGTCGAGCTCGTCGTCAGCGACGGTCCCGCGCCGCGGCCCTTCGCCATGCCGGACGTGCGCGGCCTGACGCTCGGCCAGGCGCAGGCGCTCCTTGAGCAGCTGGGACTCGTCGTGTCCTCCACGCAGACGAAGAAGTCGAGCTATCCGGAGGACATCGTCGCCGACCAGTCGCCGGCGCCGAACGCGCAGGTGCAGGCCGGAGACAGCGTGGCGTTGACGATCTCCTCGGGTTGCGAGCACACCGCGCCCGTGACCGTCACGCCCGACCCATCGCAGTACAGCCAGCCCGTGGCCGTGCGGGCCGTGGTCACGGACGCCTCCGGCGACCACACCGACTTCCAGGACACGGTGCAGCCGGGCCAGAGCGTGCCGATCGAAGCCTGCTGGTCCGGCGACTCCGCCGTGCTGAGCGTCTACTTCAACGACCAGCTGGCCGAGCGGGTGGACCTCCGTTGACGGAACGGCGGGTGGAGACGATGAACGCATCCCACCGCGGACAGGTCATCAAGGCGTACAACCACTGGTTCGACGTGTGGCTGGAGGACGCGCGCCAGGTCTGGGCCTGCCAGCCGCGCGGGCGCCTGCGCCTTGAGGGGCGCGGCATTCTCGTGGGCGACCGCGTCCGCGTCCTGCCGCGCGCGGACGGCGAGGGCTGGATCGAGTCGGTGGAGCCGCGCCGCACGGAGCTCACGCGGCCGCCGGTGGCGAACGTCGACCGCGTCGTGGCCGTGATGGCCTGGCGCCGGCCGGACTTCGTGCCGGAGTTGCTCGACCGCATCCTCGTGCAGGCGGAGCACGCGGCGCTGGAGATCCTCGTCGTCTTCAACAAGATCGACCTCGTCGAGGACGAGGAGGATCGCGCGCGGCTCCACGCCGTGCGGGAGCGCTACCGCCGCGCGGGCTACCCGGTCTTCCTCACCGACGCGCTGCACGGCGAGGGCGTCGACCGCCTGCGCCCGCACCTGGAGCGCGGCGTGACGGTCCTTGCTGGGCCCAGCGGCGCGGGCAAGTCGAAGCTGCTCTCGGCCATCGAGCCCGGCCTGCGGCTGCGCTCCGAGGCTGTGAGCGAGAAGACGGGGCGCGGCCGCCACACGACGCGCCACCCCGAGCTCCTGCGCCTGGGAGAGGGGTGGGTGGCCGACACGCCGGGCTTCTCGCGCCTCGACCTCTCCGGCCTGGCGAGCGACGGCCTCGGCGACCTCTTCCCGGAATTCGCGCCCCACACGGCCGCCTGCCGCTTCAACGACTGCAAGCACCGCGCGGAGCCCGGCTGCGCCGTGCGCGCCGCCGTGGAGGCCGGGCAGGTGGACGCGGAGCGCTACGCGCGCTACCTGCAGTTCCTGGCGGAAGTCGAAGCCCTTGAGGAGGCCCGCTATTGAGCGCACGGCCGCTCATCGCCCCCAGCATCATCGCCGCCGACCCGGCCCGCCTCGCGGAGGCTGCGCGCCTCGCGGAATCCGCCGGCGCCGACTGGCTGCACCTCGACATCATGGACGGCCGCTTCGTGCCCAACATCACCTTCGGGCCGGCCACCGTGGCGGCGCTCGCCCGCGTGACTAGCCTGCCGCTCGACGTGCACCTCATGGTGGTGGAGCCTGCGCGCTGGGTGCAGCCCTTCGCGGAGGCCGGCGCGCGCGTGCTCACGGTGCACGCGGAGGCCGATGCGCACCTGCAGCGCACGCTGGCCTCCGTGCGCGCCGCCGGCTGCCTCGCCGGCCTGGCGCTCAACCCGTCCACGCCGGAGACGGCCGTGGAGTACCTCTGGGACGATCTCGACCTGGTCCTCGTCATGACCGTCAACCCGGGCTTCAGCGGCCAGGCCTTCCTGCCGTCGATGCTGCGCAAGATCGAGCGCCTGCGCGCGCGCGCGGAGGCGCTCGGCTGGCCGGGACGCATCGAGGTCGACGGCGGCGTGGACCTCGCCCGCGCTCCGGCCTGCCGGCGCGCCGGTGCCGACGTCTTCGTGGCGGGCAGCGCCGTCTACGGCTCGCCGGACCCGGCGGCGGCCGTGGCGGCGCTGAAGGCGGCGCTCGCGTAGGCAGGACGTTCACCGGGGGAGCCGCCGCGGCGTAGGATGGCGTCCGGACGGCCGGCGAAGGCCGGGAAGGGGGCGCGAGGCATGGCGAAGCCCATCCGCGTCATCAAGCTGCCGCCGCTCCTCGGGCGCATCTTGAGCGCGCTGTTCCTCAAGCGCGGCTGAGGCCCGGACGCCTCCGGGCGCGGCGGACCGCGGCACGGAGCGCGGGCCGGCCGCATCCGGGGGCGGCGGCGCTTCAGGCAAGGAGGAATCGCATGATGGACAAGTCCCCCGCCGGCCGCCTGGTGCGCGGCACCTCTCAAGACGCTTCCGTCCGCGTGCTGGCGGCCGTCACCACGCCGTGCGTGGAGGAGGCGCGGCGCCGGCACGATCTCTGGCCCACCGCCGCCGCGGCCGTCGGCCGCGCGCTGACGGCGGCCGCGTTGATGGCGGAGGATCTGAAAGTTCCGGGCGCCGTCGTCATACGCTTCCGCGGGGACGGCCCGCTGGGCGGGCTCGTCGCCGAAGGGCGCCGCCCAGAGCGCGCCGGGGACCCCATCGAGGTGCGCGGCTACGCGCACGAGCCGCACGTGGACCTCGACCTCAACGCGCGCGGCAAGCTGGACGTCGGCCGCGCCGTCGGCCGCGGCACGCTCTACGTGGTGCGGGACGAGTTCACGGGGGAACCCTACACGGGGACGGCGGCGATCGTCACAGGCGAGATCGGCGAGGACCTGGCGCACTACTTCCTTCAATCGGAGCAGCGCCGCACGGCGGTGGCGCTCGGCGTGCTCGTGGACCCGGATGGATCCGTGCGGGCCGCCGGTGGGGCCATCGTGGAGGTGCTGCCGGGTGCCGGCGAGGAGACGGTGGCGCGGCTTGAGGACAACATTGCGCGCCTCGGCGGCGTGAGCCGGTTCGTGGACCGTGGCGGTGACGCGGACGCCATCGCCGCCGCGGTGCTCGGCGATCTCGGTTTCCGGCGCCTCGCCGAGCGGCCGGTCGTGTTCCGCTGCCGCTGCAGCCGCGAGCGGCTGGCGGCGGCGCTCGTGGCGCTTGGGGAGGCGGAGCTGGACAGCATGGCGCGCGAGGACGGCGGGGCGGAGCTGCGTTGCCGCTTCTGCGGCGCCGTCTACCGCTTCGACGTGGCCGAACTCGAGGCGTTGCGGGCGGACGCTCGCCGCGCGGGCGGCGGGCGGGAGGGCTAGCCGCGGCCCCTTGCGGCCTTCCGGGAGGGGGCGCGGGCGCGGGGAAGGGGAGGGTGGCCGTGCAGGCGGAGCGCTGGATCCTCGCCGGCCTTCTGACGGCTTTCGGCATGCTGGCGGCGCTCGCGGCGGTGGCGCTCTGGCCGCACGCGCCTTCGGCCGTGGCGGCGCAGTTCTTCCCGGCCGCATTCCTCGAGCGCAGCGCCGCCTACTCCCGCGGCGCCTACCTGAGCTTCGCCCTGCGCACGGCCGTGCAGCTCGGGCTCCTTGCGTGGATCGCCTTCTCCGGCCTGGCCGAGCGCTGGGGGGAGCGCGCGCTGCGCCTCTGCGGCGGGCGGCCCGTGCTCGCGGCGGTGCTCTTCGCCGTCGGGCTGGCGCTCCTCCTCTCCCTCGTGGACGCCCCCTTCGCGTACTGGCGCGGCTTCTATTGGGAGCACCGCTTCGGCCTGAGCACGCAGCCGGCGGCGGCCTGGTGGGCGGACCAGGCCAAGGGCTGGGCGATCGGCGCCGCCCTGCAGGCGGTCGTCTTCGCCGCCCTCTTCTTCCTCATCGTGCGCCTGCCGCACGCCTGGTGGGTGCCGGCCTCGGCGCTCCTCGCCGCCGGACTCTGGCTTCTCACGCTG
Source organism: Bacillota bacterium (assembly GCA_014896375.1). GTDB lineage: Bacteria > Bacillota > Sulfobacillia > RBS10-35 > Bu92 > Bu92. The sequence goes on from JADBKN010000012.1 coordinate 24,246, forward strand.
CTCTCGCCGGTCGTCATCGACCCGCTCTTTTACCGCTTCCGTCCCCTGCCGCCGTCGCCTCTCAAGACCACGCTCCTCGACATGGCGAGCCGGGCGGGCGTGCCGGCGCGGGACGTGTGGGTGGCCGACGCGAGCCGCCGCACGCAGCGCGTGAACGCGTACGTCACCGGATCCGGTCCCACGCGGCGCATCGTGCTGTACGACACGCTTCTCCAGAAGTACGACGACGCCCAGGTGGAGCTCGTCGTGGCCCATGAGATCGGACATCTGGCGGAGGCGCACATCGCGAAGGGAGTGGCGCTGGGCGCGGCCGGGGGGGTTCTGGGGTTGTGGCTGCTTGCGCGGTTCTTGCGGGGCCTCTGGGAGCGAGGCATCCTCTCGCCGCTGCCGCATCCGGCGGCGGTGGCGTGGATCCTTCTGCTCTCATCCCTGGGCACGCTTTCGACGATGCCGCTGCAGAACGCCATCTCAAGACAGTTCGAGCGCCAGGCGGATGCGATCAGCTTCCGCCTGGCGCCACATCCGGAGGCGGCCGTGTCTCTGGAGAGGCGCCTTGCCCTCTCCAACCTGGCCGATGTGGATCCGCAACCTTACGTGGAGTGGCTGCTTTTCACGCACCCGCCGCAGCTGGAGCGGCTCCTGGCCGCGGAGGCGGCGGCGCGCCGCGCGGGTGGGGCGAAGTCGAAGTAAAGGGGGCCGCTCGCGGACCGGTCCGGCCGGCCGTCAGACGGCGCGCTCCACCTTGCCGCTCCTCAGGCAACGCGTACACACGTACACGCGGCGGCGGCTGCCGTTCCACACGACGCGCACGCGCTGCAGGTTCGGCAGCCAGCGGCGCTTCGTCTTGCGTTCAGAATGGCTGACGTTGTGGCCCGTGCCGTGTTCCTTGCCACATACCGCGCAGCGTCGGGACATGGCGGTTTCACCTGCCTTCTCCATCGCAACGGGACATATTGTACCATCGTGAAAGAATGACCCACAAGCGCGCGGCGCCGCCGCGCGCGTCGCCATCCCGACGGCGGAGGCTCTGCCCGCCATGAAGATCATCGAGACGGAAGCCGGCAAGCTGGCGTTTTCAGAAGAGACGGTGGCTGCCTTGGCCGTCTGGTCCGTCGCGCACGTACCTGGGTTGGCGCGCGTGGCCGGCCAGGGGGAGGGCCTCGCGCACCTGCTCGGCCGCGATCGCCTGCCGAAGGGCGTGAGCGTCGAGATCCGCGGCGGCGAGGTCACGGTCGAGCTCGACATCATCGTCGTCTACGGGGTCGACATCCGCGAGACGGCGCGCGCCACGATCGCCACTGTGCGCGACGGCATCCGCGAAGCCCTCGGCTTCGAGGTCGACGACGTCCAGGTGAACGTCGTCGGAGTGGAGCCCCGGCGGTGAGCGTGACCCCGGAGACGCCCGTCCAGTTCCTGCGCGGCGTGGGCCCGGCGCGCGCGAAGGACCTCGAACGGCTCGGCATCCGCACGGCGGGCGATCTCCTCCGCCACTTTCCGCGGCGCTACGACGACTACAGCCAGCTCCGCGCCGTCGCCGCGCTGCGCCCCGGAGAGCAGGCCACCTTCCGCGCGGAGATCGTCGCCGTGGAGGAGACGCGGCCGCGCCCACGGCTCAGCGTCCTCCACGCCGTGGCGCGCGACCGCAGCGGCGCCATCCTCCTCGTGTGGTTCAACCAGTCCTTCCGCCGCCGGCAGCTGCAGCCGGGGCGCGAGTTCGTCTTCAGCGGCCGCGTGCAGTGGCAGAAGGGGCGCTTGCAGGTCGAGAACCCGGAGTACGAGCCGGTCGAGGAGGCCGGCCTGCACACCGGGCGGATCGTGCCCGTCTACCCGTCGGCCGCCGGGCTGAGCCAGCGCTACCTGCGCCGCCTCGTGGCGCAGGTGCTGCCGCTGGCGGACGGCTGGCGCGACGCCGTGCCGGAGGAGGTCGCCGCACGCCTCGGCCTGCCGCCGGCCCCGCGCGCGTGGCGCGACATCCACCTGCCGCCGGACTTCGAGGCGCTCCAGGCGGCCCGCCGGCGGCTGGCCTTCGACGAGATCTTCACGATCCTCGTGGGTGTCGGGCTCTTGCGCCGCCAGGCCGCGGCGGCCGCCCGAGAGGTGACCTACTCGCCGCAGCGTCCGCTCAGCGACGCCTTCGTGCGCTCCCTGCCCTTCGCGCTCACCGGAGCGCAGCGGCGCGCCATGGAGGAGATCGACGCCGACCTCCTCGGGCCGCGGCCGATGAACCGCCTGGTGCAGGGCGACGTCGGCTCCGGCAAGACGGTCGTGGCGGCGTGGGCGCTCCTGCGCGCCGTCGAGAGCGGGCACCAGGCGGCCATGATGGCTCCCACGGAGATCCTCGCCCAACAGCACGCCGAGCGGCTGGAGCCCGCCTTCCGCTCCTTGGGAGTGAGGCTCGCCCTGCTCACCGGCTCCACCGACCGCGCGGCGCGGGAGGAGGCGCTGCGCGCCGTGGCCGAGGGCGAGGCGCAGGTGGTGCTGGGCACGCACGCGCTCATCGAGGAGCGCGTGGCCTTCCGCGACCTGGCGCTCGTCGTCACGGACGAGCAGCACCGCTTCGGCGTACGCCAGAGGGCGCGGCTGGCCGCGAAGGGGCGCAACCCGGACCTCCTTGTGATGACGGCCACGCCCATCCCGCGGACGTTGGCCTTGACCGTGTATGGCGACCTCGACCTCACCGTGATCGACGAGCGTCCGCCGGGCCGCCAGCCGGTGCGCACGCTCTGGCGGGGCGAGGCGGCGCGGGAGCGGATCTACGCCTGGTTGGGCGAACAGGTGCGCGCCGGCCGCCAGGCGTACATCGTCTGCCCGCTCGTGGAGGAGTCGGAGCAGGTGGAGGCGAGCGCCGCCACGGAGTGGGCGGAGCGCGTGCGCCGCGCCTTCCCGGACGTGCCCGTCGGGCTCCTGCACGGCCGCCTGCGCCCGCGGGAGAAGGCGGAGGTGATGGCCGCGTTCGCCGCGGGGAAGGTGCGCATTTTGGTGACGACGACCGTCGTCGAGGTGGGCGTGGACGTGCCGAACGCCTCGATCATGATCGTCGAGGGCGCCGACCGCTTCGGACTCGCCCAGCTTCACCAGCTGCGCGGCCGCGTGGGGCGCGGCAGCGAGCGGTCCTACTGCGTGCTCATCGCCGACCCGGTCACGCCCGAGGGTCGGGAGCGCATGCGCGTGATGGAGCGGGAGCACGACGGCTTCCGCATCGCCGAGGCGGACCTGCAGCTGCGGGGTCCGGGCGAGGTGCTGGGCACGCGGCAGCACGGGCTCCCGGAGCTGGCGGTGGCCGACCTGGCGCGCGACCAGGACCTGGTGGCGCTGGCGCAGCAGGAGGCGGAACGGCTGCTGCAGGCGGACCCTGGCTTGGAACGGCCGGAGCACCGGGCGCTGAGGGAGCGCGTGCAGGCGGCGTTCGCCGACCGGCTGGACCGCGCCGTCGTGAGCTAGGGGCGCGGGCGCGGGCTGGGGGCGCGGCGTCCCCGACGGGCGCAAGGGCACTCCAGCGAGTGTCAACCTCTGCGAAGGCGCAAAATAATCCCTACGGGTTGACATAAAACCAGCCCCGTTGAAGGACGATCTCGCACCTTATGCGTCGACATAACTTCCCGGTGGTGCGGTGACGCCCCTGCCGCGACCGCACGTGGGGTCCCCGGCGGTCGCGGCCGTCGCACGCCATCGACGGAGCCGCCAGCGGGGCCCACCCCCACATGCCCCGCTCCGGAGCGTATCACGGCGCCCTCGGGAATACCCGTGCGGGTCCACCCCCAGAGCCCGCCCCCGTGGGCCGCCCTCGGGTGCCCGCCGCCGTCCTCGGGCACCGGCCGCAACCCCTGCGCCCCCGCCGCGGCCGGCGAGCAGCGATTCGTCCTTGCGGTGCGTGTGGTCGTCGGCCACGCCATGTGCGCCGTGCTGCATGTGCAATGGCCGCGTCGTTCCTGTCTCGGCGCCCGTGGAGGGCTCGTCTCGATAGTGCAGATGAGTGCATCGGTCGCGGCGGCTCCTCACCTTCCCACTGGGCATCCTACTCTCCAACCGAAAACGGCCGCCGCGCGCCCCGGGCTCGCGCGCCGCGCCGCCACAGGCGCGCACCCGCGCACGCCGCGCCCCCGCAGGCACGCACCCGCCGCACGCCCCGGACGCCCGCCGCGCGGCCGCAGGGGCGCGCCTGCTGGACGCGCCCCACGCGCGTTCGCGGCACGGGACGCGTGGGACAACGCGGCAAGGGACGCGCGGAACAAGCGAGGTGGATGGACGTGTTCGAACGCAGCCGCATGCGCCCAAGGCCCGGCTGGCGCCGCACCCTGGGCTGGGTGGGGCTCGCCGCGGGCGGTTGGGTCCTCTACCAGGCGGCCAGGCCGATCCTGCGGGAGTTCAGGCCGGCCAATCCGCGCATCGCACGGCATCTGAGAGAGCGGTACATGGAGCGTGCGCGCTGCGTCGTGGCCGTGACGGCGCATCCCGACGACCTGGAGATCCTGTGCGGGGGGACACTGCGCCGGTTGGTGCTGGGCGGCGCGCGTGTGGTGGCGGTCGTCGCCTCCGACGGCGAGGACCAGAACTCGCGGGCCAATCTGGCGCACATCCGGCACGCGGAGCAGTGCGCCGCCGCGCGCGTGCTGGGCTATCACGATGTGCGCTTCCTCGGTTTCCCCGGGCGGGAGCTGGAGAGGTCGGAGGGCCTGGATGCGGCTGTGGAGCGCATTCTGGAGGAAGAGGCGCCCGACTTGATCATGGCCTTCGACGCCACCCACCCGGCCTGGTTGCTCGTGCATCCGGACCATATCGCCGTCGGCCGCGCGGTGGTGAACGCCGTCGTGCGGCAACGCGGCCCGCGGGCCGGTGGGCAGGGGATGCCCGAGGTGTTGCTCTATGGCACGTCCGACCCGGATGTCCTCATCGACATCCGGGACGCCATGCAGGACAAGGTGCGGGCGTTGGTGCAGCACCGGAGCCAGTTGCGCGGGCCGGAGCGCCTCTACGCTCCGCTTCTGCGGATGTATGGGCGCATCACGGGTTTCGCGGGAGGATTGGAGTACGCGGAGAAGTTCCGGCGCTTGCACCTCGGCCGGCCGGAGGCCGGACAAGGGTAGGCTGAGGCCCGTGTCGGCGCGTGCTGCGGCGCCGGGAAGCTCGTTCTTGCCAGTTCCCGGCCGCCTGGGGTATACTGCGGACGCTTGCAAGTCTTGGAAGGGTGAACCGCTTTGGAAAGGAGGCTGCGCCCGTGATCCGGCTTTGGATGACATCGCCCATCGTTGATCGCGGCATCGGTGCGGCGACCGGCAAGCCTGCCGGCACGGCATCGTTCGGCGTACAAGTGCGCGGCCTCGTCCCGGAGCGGTAGATCCTGCGCCGGCCACGGGCCGCACGGGCCCGTGGCCATCACCGTCTTCAGAGGCATGAAGAGGGTCATGGGCCCAGCCCATGACCCTTTTTACATCCCGCCGCTACGTCCCGGGGTCCCGGGGGTGGATTGACTTCAAGCGCGCTTGGATTTCTACCATGGCAGCGCCGGACGGCGGGGACGTCTTGGGGAGGTCACGACGTGGAATACGCACTGGAAGTCATCGACGTGCACAAACGCTTCATCGAGAGGTCGGAGGTGCCGCCCGCTGGGATGATGCCGCCGGAGGCCGGAGCGGTAGCGGCCGGGGCGACGGGAGCGGCCGATCCAGCGGTCGCGGCTGGCGGAGCCGGCGTGCGCGCCGGGGCGCGGTCGGGCGGTGCGGAGCCAGCCGCAAGGGGCGTGCGGCGCTGGCTGCGCCGGGCGCCTCTTGAGGAGGTACGCGCCGTCGACGGCGTGACGCTGAGGGTCCGGCGCGGCGAGATCTTCGGCATCCTCGGGCCGAACGGCTGCGGCAAATCCACCCTTGTGCGCATCGTCAGCACACTGCTCCTCCCGGACGCCGGCACCGTGCGCGTCTTCGGCCACGACGCCGTCCGCGAGCCGCATGCGGTGCGGCGCCTCATCAACCGCGTGTCCGTGGAGGCGGCTTTCTTCAAGAAGCTCTCTTCGTGGGAGAACCTCTGCTATGCCGCGCGCCTTTACGGCCTCTCCCCGCGCGCGATCCGCGCGGAGGTGGCGCGCATCGCAGAGCGGCTCGGCCTGCCGTGGGAGAAGCTCTTCACCTCGATGGAGCACCTCTCCCGCGGCCAGCAGCAGAAGGTGGCGATCGCGCGGGCCCTTTTGACATCGCCCGTGCTGCTTCTGCTCGATGAGCCGACGACCGGCCTCGACCCGCGCTCAAAGCGCGACGTGCAACGGTTCGTGGAGGAGGTGCGCCGCGAGCACGACGCCACCATCCTTCTCACGAGCCACGACATGGATGAGGTGGAACGCCTGTGCGACCGCGTGGCGGTGATGAACGAGGGGCGCGTGATCGCCGTCGACACGCCGCAGAAGCTGAAGCAGCGCTACGGCGGGCCCGGCGGGACGCTCGAGGACGTGTTCCTGCGCCTGACGGGTCGCGATTGGGAGGAGGTGCTGGCGAATGAAGCGTGACGCCGCACTTTCGCCGCCGCCGGGCGGCGCGCTCGCGCCGGCGGCCCGGCGGGGCTGGCTCGGAGAGCTGTGTTCGGGGTGGGGATTCGTCGAGCGGAACTTCCGCCTCATCCGGCGGTACGCCGCGTGGGAAGTGGCGGAGCAGTTCTACAACGTCGTCAACGCGCTGACCATCGCGCTGATCGGTGTGGCCCAGGGGCCGGAGGTCGTGCTCTACCTCACGGTGGGTGCGCTCCTCTGGGGATTCCTCAGCGTCATCTTCATGGAGGTGGCCACATCGGTCCAGTGGGAGCGCTGGGAGGGCACCATCGAGTCCACGTTCATGGCGCCGATCCACCGGCTCACGTTCCTCCTCGGCACGTCCGCCTGGGCCGTGCTCTATGGTCTCGTGCGCACATCCGTGGTGCTCGGGGCCGTCGCCCTCTTCTTCCGTATGGACCTTTCGCGGGCGAATCTCGGGGCGGCGCTCCTCGTGCTGGTCGTCTCAAGCTTCTCGTTCATCGGGCTGGGCCTCATCGCGGCCGTCCTGCCGCTCCTTTCGCCGGAGAAGGGCGCGCAGGCGACGCACATCATCCAGGGAGTCCTTCTGCTCATCTCCGGCGTGTACTACGAGATCGACGCGCTGCCTGCCTGGCTGCAGCCGCTCTCGTGGATCTCGCCCGCGACCTACACGCTGCGGGATGTCCGTCGGGCCGTGCTGCACGGCGCCACCGTGGGGCAGCTGGCCCCGGACCTCCTGCGGCTCGGGCTCTTCGCCCTCGTGATGATCCCGCTGGGTTACGCCGTCTTCGCCACGGCGGAGCGGTACGCGCTGCGGAAGGGGTTGTTGAAACGCAATGGCTGACGGGCATACGGCCGGCCCGGCGATCGAGGCGCGGTCGCTGCGGCGCGTGTTCCAGGAGAGGCGCCGCGGGCGCGTCGTGAAGGAGCACGTGGCGCTCGACGGCATCGACCTGGAGGTGCGCCCCGGGGAGTGCTTCGGCCTGCTCGGCGCCAACGGGGCCGGCAAGACGACGCTCATCAAGATCCTCTGCACGCTGCTCCTCCCCACGAGCGGCGAGGCGCGCGTGCTCGGCATGGACGTGCAGCGGGAACCGGCCGCCATCCGGCGTCGCATCAACATGGTTTCGGGCGGGGAGCATTCGGGCTACGGCATCCTCACCGTGCGCGAGTCGCTCTGGCTCTTCAGCCAGCTCTACGGCCTGTCGAACGCCGAGGCGTTCCAGCGCATCGACCGGCTTCTCAAGATGGTCGACCTCGACGGGTCGGTGCGCGTGAACAAGCTCTCGACCGGCATGCGGCAGAAGATGAACTTCGCGCGCGGCTTCCTCAACGAGCCCGACGTGCTCTTCCTCGATGAGCCGACGCTCGGCCTCGACGTGCAGACGGCGCGCCGGCTGCGCAGCTTCGTGCGGGAGTGGGTGGAGGAGCGGAGGAAGACGGTGCTGCTCACGACCCACTACATGATGGAGGCCGACGAGATCTGCGACCGCGTGGCCATCATCAGCGGCGGCCGCATCCTCGCCTGCGACACGCCGGCGAACCTCAAGCGCGGCCTGCGGCAGGAGCGCGTGGTGCGGCTGGAGCTGGCGGGCGGCGCGGTGGCGGAGGCGGCGGCGGGCGTCACGCGCGGCGACGCGGCGGGCGGCGCGGCGCGCGGAGGGACGGGCGGCGCGGCGGACGTCCTGCGGCGCGCGGTGCAGGACGTGCCGGGCGTGCGGCGCGTGACGCTCTCCGCCTTGGACGGGCGCGTCTCGGCCCGCGTGCACGTGGAGTCCGACGGGGTCCTCGTGCAACTCGTGTCGACGATCGCCGAGCTGGGCTTCGACCTGCACGGCCTGGAGAAGCAGGATCCGACGCTTGAGGACGTCTTCCTCGCGCTCACCGGACGGCGCCTCGACGACGAAGGGGGGGCGGTCGGGCGGTGAAGCCGTCGCTCCTTGCCTTGCTCTGGCACAACGCGCGCGCGGCGCGCGCCCGCGCCTACGTGCGCGTCGTCTCCACGCTCCGGGAGCTCAGCTGGCTGCCGTTCGAGGTCGTGCTGCCCGTCATGGCGGCGGCGGCGTACGTGTACCTCTACCGCGCGCTGGACGCGCCGCCGCGCTATGCCGGCTTCGTCCTCCTCGGCAGCGCCATGACGGCGTACTGGCTCAATGTTCTCTGGAGCATGGCGACCCAGTTCTATTGGGAGAAGCAGGAGGGCCAGCTGGAGCTCTTCTTCCTCGCGCCCATCTCCCGCATGGCCATCCTTGCCGGCATGGCGCTGGGCGGAATGTTCATGGCCAGCACGCGGGCGATCGGCACGCTCGCCCTCGGCGCCTGGCTCTTCCACGTGCCGCTGGGGGGAGGGCACCCGTGGCTCGCGTTGGGGACGTTCCTCCTCACGCTGGTGGCGCTCTACGGGCTCGGCATGGTGCTGGCGTCCGTCTTCATGATGTATGGTCGAGACGCCTTCAACCTCGTCAACCTGCTGCAGGACCCGATCTACCTGGCGTCCGGGTTCTACTTCCCGGTGCGGGCGCTCGGCCGCGCCGTGGCGTTCGCCGCCGCGGCCATCCCGCTCACGCTGGGGCTCGACGCGATGCGCCAGCTGCTCTTCGGCGGGGAGCCGCTGGCGCTCTGGACGCCGGGCGTGGAGATGGCGGCGCTCGCCCTCTTGGCGGTCGCCTATCTCTTCCTCGCGTACGTGGCCCTCACCGCCATGGAGAACCTCGCCAAGCGCGAAGGGAGGCTCACGGTGAAATGGCAGTGAGCGGTCTGCGCCACCTGCGCACGGGATTCTGGCTGGGGTGGCAGATGGATGCCAACTGGGCCTCGCCCGGCTGGTTCTTCGCGTACAGCATCGTCCGTCCCTTGGCCATGAGCTCGATGCTCGTCGTGATGTATCTCGTCGTCACCGCCGGGCGGACGCACACGGAGACGTTTTCCGCCATGTACCTCGGCAACGCGTTCTACATGTACGTGGGGGCGCTCGGCATGGGGGTGAGCATGGCGGTGATCGAGGAGCGCGAGTGGTTTCAGATGCTGAAGTACATCTACTTGGGGACGTCCGACCTCTTTTGGTACATCCTCGGCCGGGCGGGCGCCAAGTTCGTGGCGACGACGATCGCCGCGGCCGTGGTCCTGGTGGCGGGCGTGCTCTTCCTGCACGTGCCGCTGCACGCGGGCACAGTGCGGTGGGGGGCGCTGCTGCTCGCGCTCCTTGCGGGCGTGGTGATGTCCCTGGGCATGGGCCTTGCGCTCGCCGGGGTGATGCTGCTCGCGGCGCGGCACGGCGGCGCCTGGGCGGAAGGGCTGGCGGGCGCGCTCTATCTCTTCACGGGCACCGTCTTCCCGCTCGACGTCCTCCCGCGTTGGGCGCAATCCTTCGGCCTCGCGCTGCCGTTCACCTACTGGCTGGAGGCGCTGCGGCGCGCCGCGTACGGGAGCGACTTCTCCGTGCGCTTCAGCCCCCTGCTCGCAGCCGTGCCCGACGCGGAGCTCTGGGCGGTGCTGCTCGGCTCGGCCGCCGCGCTGATCCTCGCCGGCGTGGCCGTCTTCCGCTTTTGCGAGAGGATCGCCCGTGAGCGCGGCCTCATCGACCAGGTCACGGAACACTGAGGGCGTTGGGGACGCGGGGCGCGCAGTCGCCGTCCGCGGAGGGCGGTCATGGCGGCGCCGCTCGCTGTGCAACCCACGACCCGCCGCCAGCCACTGCAGCACCATACAAGGCATCGTTTGAGGAAGGATCTGACCTTGCAAGGGCTTCTGACTTGGATGAGACGACTCTTCGCCGACGAGGCGCGCCTGCCCGCCCTGGTGTGGACGCTGATCGGCATGAACGGCGTGACGGCCGCCGTGCGCTTCATGGTGCTGCCGTTCACGACGATCTACCTCTCCAGGGTGACGCACCTCTCCCCGGGGGCTGTGGGGACGATCGTCGGGCTGGGCGCGGTGGGCACGATCATCTTCGGCCTCTTCGGAGGCCACTGGGCGGACCGCGCCGGTCGCAAGGCGGGGATCCTCCTCGGCGCGGGCATCGACGCGCTCGCCATGGTGGGCATGGCCTTCGCCCGGCAGCCGTGGGAGTTCGCCCTCTGCAGCCTCTTCCTGGGTGTGGCGTGGGCGATCCAGGGACCGGCGTTCCAGGCGCTGCTCACGGACCTCGTGCCTCTGGAGCTGCGCACGCGCGTATTCGGGTACGAATACTGGGCCGTCAACGTGGGCGCGGCCGTCGGGCCGCTCGTGGGCGTGACGCTGGGCGCCGGCCGGTCCGGCGCGATGTTTCTCCTGGTGGCGGCGGCGTCGCTGGCCGTGGGGTTCGTGGCGCTGAAGTGGCTGCCTGCAGGGCGCCCGGCGGGCGGCGGCGCGGATGCGGGCGGCGGCGCGGACGCGGGCGCGGACGGCGGCGCGGGCTCACGTGGCGGCGGCGGCGCAGACGAGGACGCGGGCGGTGTCCCCAGCTTTCGTGAGGCGCTCGCTCTACTCGCGCGCGACGGCCTCCTCCGGGCCTTCGCCATCGCCGGAGCGTTCAGCATGATGTGCTACAGCCAGATCGAGACGAACCTGGCGCGCCACCTCAGCTTGACCGTGCCGCACGGCGATGCGCTCTTCGCGCGCGTGCTGAGCGCGAACGCCATGACGGTCATCCTGGCGCAGCCTCTCCTCGGAAGGCTCGCCGAGCGACGCGGACCGTTCGCGGGCATGGTGTTGGGCGAGAGCCTCTACGCCGTCGCAAGCCTCGGCTTTCTCCTGGCCGGTGCGCATCCGACGTGGTGGCTCGCGACGATGGTCCTCTTTACGATCGGCGAGGTGCTGCTGGCGCCCACGCAGCAGGGGATCGTCTCGGCCATCGCGCCGGAGCGGTTACGCGGCACGTACTTCGCGGCGATGAACCTCGGCTTCGCCCTGGCGCATGGGGCGGGTCCGGCGCTGGGCGGGCTCGCCTACGCGTGGAGCGGAGCCGCCGGCCTCTTCGTGGGCATGGCCGCGGCCGCGGCGCTGGCCGCGCTCGTGTGCGTGGGGGTGGCGGGACGCGTGCGCGGCTTGGGACGCGCGGCGGAGAGCGGGGCCGGTGAGCCGGCCGCCGGCGCGGCCGCAGCGGAGGGCGGGACCCGGGCGGGCGCCGGCGCGGCCGCGGCGGAGGGTGGGTCCGGGGCGCGCTGAGCTCCGAGTCGTCGCAGCCTTGCGTCGACTAGAAGATGTGGCGCGCCACACGCCCGCGGTCCCAAGCGCCTGCGCCCGCCTGCCGCTGCGGCACCGTAAGGTCGCCGCCTCCCGGGGGCGCGCCGCGTTCCACGCCCGTCCCTGCCGGCCCTCCGCCGCCGGCCCATGCGGCGCGCGGCGCATAGGTTTCGCTACCGCGGCTGATCCTACGTGGCGGAGGTCGGTTCGCGATGCTGAGCGGCGTGCGGTGCACGGTCAGCGATTGCAACTACTGGCGGGAAGGTCATTATTGCGACGCGAAGGAGATCCTCATCACCCACGACTGGGTGGGCAAGGAGTACCCGAACTCGATGGACGCCGCCCAATTGCAGCAAATCGTGTCGGAGACGGGCGGCACCCCGGCGCACCAGTGTTACGACACGTGCTGCAAGACGTTCGAGCCGCGCAAGCGCTCATGACGCAGCAGCGGACCGCAGCGCGCAGCCTCACTGCGCCGGGACGAGGCGCACCTCGACGCCGTCGAGACCCGTGACGCACCACGCGCCTTCGGTTTCGCGCACGGTCCAGCCGGCTCGCTGCGCCCGCTCCGCCGCCGCGGCGGCGGCGGGGCGCGTCGTATGGATGGAGAAGTCCAATAGGCCCACCGCGCGCTCGGGCGGGCGCGGTGCGCCGCGGCCCGCCCAGATGTTTGTCCCCACGTGGTGGTGGTAGCCGCCCGCAGCGAAGAAGAGCGCACCGGGATAGCCACGCACCGTCACCTCGAAGCCGAGCACACCGGAGTAGAACGCTTCCGCAGCGCTGAGGTCACTCACGTGCAGGTGCACGTGGCCGAGCACCGTGCCCGGCGCCATGCCGCGGAAGGGGCCGTCGCGTTCCGCCCCCAGCTCCGCCACGAGGCTGTCGAGATCCAGGGGAAGGGTGTCCATGGCCAGATCCTGACCCACGCGGCGCCACTCCAAGCGTGGGCGGTCCGCATAGAGCTCGATGCCGTTGCCGTCCGGATCGGCGAGGTAGATCGCCTCGCTGACGAGGTGATCGGCGAACCCCTGGAAAGGCCAGTCGTGCCGGGCGAGCTGCAGGAAAGCGGCGGCGAGGGAGGCGCGGTCGGGATAGAGGAGCGCGAAGTGGTAGAGGCCGGTCGTGCGCCGGGGCCGGTCCGCGGCGGCCGGGTCGGCCTCCAGGACGACGAGTTCCGGGCCGTCTCCTCTGGATGAGAGGACAGCGCGGTTCGTGGACCGCTCGCGCCGCGCCATGCCGAGAAGACCCTCGTAAAATTCCAGCGAACGGTCGAGGTCGCGCACGCGCAGGCGCACGCGGCCGAGATGAGTCGTGTCCGGCAGGTGTGCGGGAGTTCCGACAGCCATCGGCGTCACCTCTCCGCGGAGCCCATATGGCGCGACAGGCTCCGCACGCTCATCATACTCCGCGCGGCCGGGTGGACGGCAGGTGGGGGTTCAGCCCACCGTGCCGGTGTGGGCGGAGCCGCGGACCGCGGAAGCGAGTCCCACGCTTTAGGCCTTCACGGACAAGCATCCGTCTCGGCGGTTGCGGCGATCGTTTAGGCCCACAGCGCACTTAAAGTCGGCGTGAGAAGACATAATAGGAAATTACATCCTGTGATAAATGCGAAACATCATTTATCTCAGACGTGGGAGGAATCGAACTGGCGGATAAGGTCAAGACCGCACTAAGAGAGACCGACGCGAGAGCCGCTCCCCGCCTCGCCCCAGACCCATCGGAGCCGCGGCCCGCTTGACACCGCGCGCAGCGCGGTGCTACATTGACGCCAACTTCACAACGTTTCCCGCGACGACGGGGAAGAGTACACCCGCGAACCACCGCTCAGCGAGCCGGCGAAGGGTGTGAGGCCGGACGGCAGGCGCAGGTGGAATGGGCCCCGGAGCACCTCTCCGAACCGGCCGCAGCCCACGGGGGTCGGGCGCGTCGCCCGCCCTGCGGAGCGGCACCCAGTAGGCGGAGGCGGACCCCCACGTTACAGGGGCGGCGATATCGGCTGCCGTACGGCGGCCCGTATCGCGCAGAGTGAGGACGTCGTCCTCAGCTGGGTGGCACCACGGAAGTCTCTTTCGTCCCAGAACGAAAGAGATTTTTCTTTTCGGCGCCCCCCGGCGAAGGCCGGCCGCGGGACCCGTCCGCGCGGCCCGGCGGCGGGCGGCGCGCCTCATTTGGGTGGCACCACGGGAAGCGCTGACGCCTCTCGTCCCAAAGCGGACGGGAGGCGTTTTCGTTTGCTGCCTCGCACTTGCGCGCCGCGGCGCGGCCGACCGGGCGCGCCGCGGCGGAACGGGAACGGAGGAGATGGCCAGTTGACACGCATCGTGCCGGATCCCAGCACCTTTGAGCACCTCGCCCGGCAGGGCGGGCTCGTGGCCGTTTACACGGAGCTGGTGGCGGATCTGGAGACGCCGATCACGCTCTATCTGAAGCTCGTGCCGCTCGGTGCCTGCTACCTCCTTGAGAGTGCCGAGGCCGGCGAGCGGCCGGGCCGCTATTCGATCGTCGGCCTCGACCCGGTGGAGCGGCTCGTCTGCCGGGGAGAGGTCTCCCCCTTCGCGGCGCTCCAGAGCCTGATGGGCCGCTACCGCGTGGCGGCGGGAGCGGGTCTGCCGCCGTTCTACGGCGGGGCGGTCGGCTACATCGCCTACGACGCCGTGCGGCACCTGGAGCCGGTGCCGCTGCCGGCGCGCCCCACCGGCTGGCCGGAGGCCGAGTTCGTCGTGGCGCGCACCGTCTGCGTGTACGACCATCTCACCCACCGGCTGTACATCGTGACGCTCGCCGATCCGCAGACCGGCACCGCCGCCGCGTACGACGCGGCCGTGCGGGAGCTGGAGCGCGTGCAGGCGGTGTTACGGCGGCCGGTGCCGGAGGCGGCGATCGCGGCGCGGGAGGACGGCGCGGCGGACTCCCGGTTAGGAGCGGCGCGGGAGGGCGGCGCGGCGGACTCGGGGCCGGGCGAGGCGCCGCCCGCCGCGCGCGCCGTGCCGGAGCGCGCGCATGCCGGGGACGGTGCGCCGGCCGCGCGCCGCACGAGTCTCCCGCGCGCCGCCTTCACCGCCGCCGTCCGCCGCGCCCTTGCCGCCATCCGCGCCGGCGAGGCCTTCCAGGTGGTGCTGGCGCAGCAGATCGAGCGGCCGCTCGAGGGGGATCCCTTTGAGGTCTACCGGGCGCTGCGCTCCCTCAACCCCTCGCCCTACCTCTTCTACCTCGACTTCGGCGAGCGCCGCCTGGCGGGCTCGTCGCCGGAGACGCTGGTCAAAGTCGAGGACGGACGCGTCGACTACCGTCCGATCGCCGGCACGCGGCCGCGCGGCGGCTCGCCGGATGAGGACGCGCGGCTCGCCGCGGAACTGGCGGCCGACGAGAAGGAGCGGGCGGAGCATGTGATGCTCGTCGACCTCGGCCGCAACGACCTCGGCCGCGTATGCCGGCCCGGCACGGTGAAGGTCGAGCGGCTGATGGCGGTCGAGCGCTACTCGCACGTGATGCACCTCGTCTCGTACCTGAGCGGCGAACTGCGCCCGGAGGTGACGCCGCTCGATGCGCTCGCGGCCTGCTTCCCGGCGGGGACGCTGACGGGTGCCCCGAAGGTGCGCGCCATGCAGCTCATCAGCGAGCTGGAGCCGGAGCGGCGCGGCCCCTATGGGGGAGCCGTCGGCTACGTGGCGTTCAACGGCCACCTCGACTTCTGCATCGCCATCCGCACCGTGGCCATGGCCGCCGGCCGCGCGCGCATCGGCGCCGGGGCGGGCGTGGTGGCGCTCAGCGACCCGGACCGCGAGTACGAGGAGACGATGCACAAGGCGCGGGCGCTGGAGCGGGCGCTCGACCTGGCGGCGGCGGCCGCGCGGGATGATGCGGCGGCACCTGCGCGGGACGGGGCCGCGGCGGCCTCGCGGCATGAGGCCCCGGCCGCGCGGGACGGGGCCACGGCGGCCGCGCGGCGCGCGCCCGCGGAGCTCGTGAAGGAGGCGGGAGCGTGATCGTCCTCGTCGACAACTACGATTCCTTCACCTACAACCTCGCGCAGTACCTGTGCGAGCTGGGCGC
This sequence comes from Bacillota bacterium, assembly GCA_014896375.1. GTDB lineage: Bacteria > Bacillota > Sulfobacillia > RBS10-35 > Bu92 > Bu92. Next base: position 39,955 of record JADBKN010000012.1, read on the forward strand.
CGACGTGCATGTCGTGCGCAACGACGCCGCGACCGTCGAGGCACTTGAGGACATGGCCCCGGACGCGCTGGTCGTGTCCCCGGGACCGGGGCGGCCGGAGGAGGCCGGCATCTCCGTGGAGGCGATCCGCCGCCTCGGGGCGCGCGTGCCGGTCCTGGGGGTGTGCCTGGGGCACCAGGCCATCGGCGTGGCCTACGGCGCGCGCGTCACGCGCGGGCCGCGGCCCGTGCACGGGCAGGCCTCAGCCGTGGAGCACGCCGGCCAGGGCGTCTTCCGCGGCCTGCCGAGCCCCTTCCCGGCGGCACGCTACCACTCGCTGGTGGTGGCGGAGGCGGGCCTGCCGGCCTGCCTTGAGGTCACGGCGCGCAGCCTGGACGGGGTCGTCATGGGGATCCGCCACCGGGAACTGCCGGTGGAGGGCGTGCAGTTCCATCCGGAATCGGTGCTGACGCCGCACGGCAAGGCGCTCTTGGGCAATTTCCTTGAGACGGTGTACGGCGCTCGGGCCAAAGCGGCGCTGGCGGGCACGCCGGCCGGCGAGGGACGTCCCGGCCGGCTGAGCGGCGTGCCATTGATCGGCGGAAGAGCCACGGATGCAGTGACGGCGGCGCTCACGGAGACGGGAGGGAGCGGGCGATGATCGAGCCCTACTTGCGGAAGGTTGTGGCGGGCGAGGACCTCAACGAGCTGGAGGCCGAGACGGCCATGACGGCGATCATGGCGGGGCAGGTGGGCGAGGTGCTGATCGCAGCTTACCTGACGGCACTGCACGTGAAAGGGGAGTCGGTGGCGGAGATCGTCGGCAGCGCCCGCGCCATGCGCCGCGCGGCGACGCGCGTCGGGACGCGTCACCCGCTCGTCGTCGACACCTGCGGGACGGGGGGCGACGGTCGCGGCACCTTCAACATCTCCACCACGGCCGCGTTCGTGGTGGCGGCGGCGGGGCTGCCGGTGGCCAAGCACGGCAACCGCTCCGTCTCCAGCCGCGCCGGCAGCGCCGACGTGCTCGAGGCGCTCGGCGCGCGCCTCGATCTGGACGCGGAGCGGGTGGGGTCGTGCCTCGACACGCTCGGCATCGGCTTCCTCTTCGCGCCGCGGCTGCACTCCGCCATGAAGCATGCCGCCCCCGTGCGGAGGGCGCTCGGCTTCCGTACGATCTTCAACATCCTCGGGCCGCTGACGAACCCGGCCGGCGCGGCGGCGCAGGTGGTGGGCGTCTACGACGCGCGCCTCGTGCCCCTCGTAGCGGACGTGCTGAACGGACTGGGCACGCGCCGGGCGCTCGTGGTGCACAGCGACGACGGCCTGGACGAGATTTCGATTTCCGCCCCCACCCTGGTGTGCGAGGCGGACGGCGCGGAGGTGCGCAGCTACCGCCTGCGGCCGGAGGACTTCGGCCTGCGGCGCGCGCCCCTCAGCGCCATCGCGGGCGGCGACGCCGCCGACAACGCCGCCATCGCGCGCGAGGTGCTCTCCGGCAAGGCCGGGCCGGCGCGCGATGTGGTGCTGCTCAACGCGGGGGCGGCGCTCTACGCCGGCGGCCGCGCGGCGTCGATCGCGGACGGCGTGCGCCTGGCGGCCGAGGCGATCGACAGCGGCGCGGCGCGGCGCATGCTGGAGCGTTTCGTCGCCTTTACCCACCAGGTCGCGGAGGAGGCGGCGGGATGATCCTCGAGCGCATCCTTGCCGCGCGCCGGCGCCGGCTGGAGGAGGCGAAGGCGCGCGTACCGGCGGAGGCTATGGCCCGCGAGGCGGAGACGGCGGCGCGCCTGCGGCGGCAGCGGGCGGCCGAGCGGCGCGCCTTCGGGCGCCCACCGCTGGAGAGCGGCCTGCGCGCGGCGCTGGAGGCGGCGGAGCCGGACCGCTTCCCGGTCATCGCCGAGATCAAGCGCGCCTCGCCCTCGGCCGGGGCGTTCGGCGCCGGGCTGCGCGTGGGCGCGCTCGCGCGCGCGTACCGGGAGGGCGGCGCGGCGGCCGTCTCCGTGCTCACGGAGCCGGACTTCTTCCAGGCGCGGCCCAGGGACCTGGAGACGGCCGCCTCCACAAGCGGGCTGCCCGTGCTGCGCAAGGACTTCATCGTCGACCCCTACCAGGTGGACGAGGCAGCGGTGATGGGGGCCGCGGCCGTGCTCCTCATCGTGGCAGCGCTGCGAGACGACGAACTGCGCCGGCTTTTCGCCCGCGCGGTGGAGTTGGGCCTGGACGCGCTCGTGGAGGTGCACGACGAGTTCGAGCTGGAACGGGCGCTGGCCGCCGGTGCGCGCCTTGTGGGCGTCAACAACCGTGACCTGCGCACGTTCGAGACACGGCTCGAGGTGACGGAGCGCCTCGCCCGCCTCGTGCCGAGAGAGGCGTTCCTCGTCACGGAGAGCGGCATCCGCGACCCGGAGGACATCCGCCGCCTGGCGGCCGCCGGGGCGCGCGCGGCGCTCGTGGGAGAGAGCCTCGTGCGCGCCGCGGACCCGGCGGCCGCGCTCCGCGCCCTCACCTGTGCTACGGTGGCGCGGGGAGGAGAAGCGGCGTGTTCGTGAAGATCTGCGGCATCGGCACTTTGGGCGCCGTCCTCGCGGCCGCGGAAGCGGGCGCGGACGCGGTGGGCTTCGTCTTCCACCGCGGAAGCCGGCGCTACGTCACGCCGGCGGCCGCGATCCCGCTCGCGGGCGCGGCCGGCCCCAAGCGCGTGAAGGTGGGCGTGTTCGTCGACGAGCCGCCGGTGGAAGTCGTCGGCATCGCCGACTCGGCCCGCCTGGACTACGTGCAGCTGCACGGCGTGGAGGATCCGGCCTACGTGGCCCAGGTCCGCAAGCTCAGCCGCCTGGCGCAGCGCCCTCTGGGCGTGATCCTCGGCGTGCGCTGGCGCGAGGGCGAGCCGGCGGAGGCGGTGGCGCGGCGGGTGCGCGCCTGCGCGCCGGACATGGCGCTCGTGGAGGCGGCGCACGCGGGCGTGGCCGGCGGCGCGGGACAGCCCTGGGAGTGGGCGCGCGTGCGCGAGCTCGATCTTCCGGTGCCGGTGCTGCTCGCCGGCGGGCTGACGCCGGAGAACGTGGCCGAGGCGGTGGAGGCCGCGCGGCCGTACGGCGTGGACGTCTCCAGCGGCGTGGAGACGGGCGGGGCCAAGGACCCGGAGAAGATCCGCCGCTTCGTGGCGGCGGTGCGGGATTGGGAGCGAAGCCATGACTCGCACGACGAGTGACGCGATCGAGCGGCGCTTCGGCCGCTTCGGCGGCCGCTACGTGCCGGAGACGCTGATTCCGGCGCTGGACGAGCTCACGGAGGCCTATGCGGCGGCGAAGGCGGACCCCGCCTTCCATGCGGAGCTCGACCGCCTCTTGAGGGAGTACGTGGGGCGCCCGACGCCGCTCTACGAGGCGCGGCGCCTCTCTGCGGCCCTGGGCGGGCGGGCGCGCATCTTCCTCAAGCGCGAGGACCTCAACCACACGGGCGCCCACAAGATCAACAACGCTGTCGGCCAGGCGCTCCTCGCCCTGCGCCTGGGCAAGCGGCGCATCACGGCGGAGACGGGCGCCGGCCAGCATGGCGTGGCCACGGCCACGGCCGCGGCGCTCCTGGGTCTGGAGTGCGACGTCTTCATGGGAGAGGAAGACATGCGCCGCCAGGAGCTGAACGTCTTTCGCATGGAACTCCTCGGCGCGCGCGTCATTCCCGTCGCCTCGGGCACGCGCACGCTGAAGGACGCCACAAACGAGGCCATCCGCGACTGGGTCACGCACGTGCGCACGACGCACTACGTGATCGGCTCCGTCGTCGGGCCGCACCCCTACCCGGCGATGGTGCGGGACTTCCAGAGCGTGATCGGCCGCGAGGCGCGGGAGCAGGTGCAGGCGGCCGCCGGCCGGCTGCCGGACGCGCTCGTCGCCTGTGTGGGCGGCGGCAGCAACAGCATGGGACTCTTCCACCCCTTCAAGGATGACGCCGGCGTGCGCATGTACGGCGTGGAGGCGGCCGGCGAGGGGCTCGACACCGGCCGCCACGCCGCCACACTGACGGCCGGGCGCTTCGGGGTGCTGCACGGCGCGGCGAGCTACCTCCTGCAGGACGAGGACGGTCAGGTCCTGCCGGCGCACTCGATCTCCGCCGGACTCGACTACCCCGGAGTGGGGCCTGAGCACGCCTACTTCAAGGAGAGCGGGCGCGCGACGTACCTCGCCGTGACGGACGACGAAGCCCTTTGGGGCCTCGAGCTCCTCTCCCGCACCGAGGGGATCATCCCGGCGCTGGAGAGCGCGCACGCCATCGCGGCCCTGCCGCGCATCCTCGACGAGCTGCCCGAGGGGGCGATCGTCGTCGTCTGCCTCTCCGGCCGCGGGGACAAGGACATGCCGCAGGTGGCGGCGCGCCGGCGCGCGACGCTCGCGGAACAGGGGGGCGGGGGGCGGTGAGCCGCTTCACGGACCTCTTCAAACGCCTCGAAGCGCGCGGTGAGCGTGCGCTGATCGCCTACCTGGCCGTGGGGGATCCGGACCTGCCCACCTTCCTCGCCGCGGCGCGCGCGGCGCTCGGCAGCGGCGCGGACGCCCTGGAGCTGGGCGTGCCCTACTCCGACCCCCTGGCCGACGGCCCGGCGATCCAGGCGGCCGGCCAGCGCGCCCTGGCGGCCGGCTTCCGCCTGCCGTGGCTCTTCGAGGCGCTTTCCGCGCTGCGCGCGGAGTTCGACGCCCCCCTCGCCGTGATGACCTACGTGAACCCGGTCCTCCAGGCGGGGGCCCGGCGTTTTGTGGAGCGCGTGCGCGCCGCGGGCGGGGACGCGCTCCTCGTCCCCGACCTGCCGGCCGACGAGGCGGGGGAGCTCAGCGCCCTCTGCCGCGAGGCGGGACTCGACTTCGTGCCCTTCGTGGCGCCGACGAGCACGAGGGAGAGGATGGCGGCGGCGGCCGAGGTAGGGAGCGGCTTCGTCTACTGCGTCTCGGTGACGGGCGTGACGGGCGCGCGTGCGCAGCTGCCGGCAGAACTGCCGGCGTTTCTTGAGGAGGTGCGGCGCCGCGTGCCGCTGCCGCGCGCCGTCGGCTTCGGCGTGGCGCGCGCGGAGCAGGCCCGCGCGCTCAAGCCGCACGCAGAGGGCGTCATCGTGGGCAGCGCGCTCGTGGAGAGGGTAGCCGAGGGCGGCGGCGCGGCGGCGGTGGCGGCACGGGTAGGAACGCACACGGCGTCTCTCAAGGCGGCGCTGCGCGGGGATCCCTAGGGTGACCGCAGGCAGGCGGCCAGACGATTGACAGGCGCCGCGGACGGCGGTAACATTCGCGCAAACGCCATCCTCGAAACCGAAGAGCGGAAGCCAGTAGGCGGCGGGGCACCCGCGCCCAGAGAGCCGGCGGCCGGTGCAAGCCGGACCGGGTCCGTCGCCGAACTACCTCCGCAGAGGGCGTCCCTGAACCCCGGCGCCGGCAGGCGGCCGGGACGGCCGCGGCGGGCGGCAGCCCCGCGGCCCAAGTAAGGGCGACGGCATCCCCCGTTACCATGGGAGCCGGCGGTGACCGCCGCCGGGCAGAGGGAGCGCCGCGCTCGCGGCGCTAAGAAGGGTGGTACCGCGGATGAGCCTCCGTCCCTTTGGGGCGGAGGTTTTCTTCATTCAGGGGAGGTCGTATCATGATCGTCGTCATGCGGTGGGACGCGACGGACGAGGACGTCCGAGGGGTGGAGCGGCGCCTCGCCGAACTGGGCTTCACGGCCCATATCTCCCGGGGCAGGGAGCGCACGGTGGTCGGCGCCATCGGTGACCGGCCGCCGGATCCCGACGCCATGGGACTTGAGTCCCTGCCGGGCGTGGAGCGGGTGATGCTCGTGCAGCACTCGTTCAAGCTGGCGAGCCGCGACTTCCGTGCGGAGCCGTCTCGCGTGCGCGTGGGCGACGTCGTCTTCGGCGGCGACGAGGTCGTCGTCATCGCGGGGCCCTGCGCGGTGGAGAGCCGCGAGCAGATCCTGGAGACGGCCGCGGCCGTGCGCGCCGCGGGCGCGCGCATGCTGCGCGGCGGCGCCTTCAAGCCTCGCACGTCGCCGTACAGCTTCCAGGGGCTCGAGGAGGAAGGGCTCAAGCTGCTGGCCGAGGCGCGGGAGCGGACCGGCCTGCCCGTCGTGACGGAGGTCATGAGCCCCGAGGCGGTGCCGCTTGTGGCCGCGTACGCGGACATGCTGCAGATCGGCGCGCGGAACATGCAGAACTTCCCCCTCCTCCGCGCCGTCGGCCGCGTGGGGCGGCCGGTGATGCTGAAGCGCGGCCCCTCGGCGACCATCGAGGAGTGGCTGCAGGCGGCCGAGTACATCCTCGCGGCCGGCAACGATCAGGTCGTCCTCTGTGAGCGGGGCATCCGTACGTTCGAGACGGCGACGCGCAACACGCTGGACCTCAACGCCGTGCCGGTGCTGAAGGAGTGGACGCACCTGCCGGTCGTCGTGGACCCGAGCCACGGCACCGGCAAGTGGCGGTGGGTCAAGCCCATGGCCCTCGCGGCCGTGGCGGCCGGGGCCGACGCGCTCATCGTGGAGGTGCACCCGCAGCCGTCGCGTGCGCTCTCCGACGGCTCCCAATCGCTGACGCCCAAGAACTTTGAGGACTTGATGCGAGAGGCCGCCGCTGTGGCGCGCGCCGTGGGCCGGCGGCTGGGGCTGCCCGCGGCGGCCGACGCCCGGGGCGCGGGCGCGGTGGCGCGGTGACGACTGTCGCCATCCTGGGGCCCGGCTTGATCGGCGGCTCCCTGGGCATGGCGCTCTTGCGCGCCGGCGGTTGCCGCGTGCTGGCCGCCGCCCGCACATGGGAGAGCGCCGCGGCGGCGGTGCGCGCCGGCGCCGCGCACGAGGCGGCGCCGCTGGAGCGGGCAGCCGGCGAGGCCGATGTGGTCGTGCTGTGCATGCCCCTTGGGGCGGTGGTGGAGGTCGTGGCGGAGGTGCGGCGCCGCGCGCGCCCGCACGCGGTGGTCACCGATGTGGCCGGGCTCAAGGCGCCGGTGCACGCGGCCGCGGAGGCGGCCGGCCCGGCCTCGGCGGCGTTCATCGGGGGCCACCCGATGGCCGGCCGGGAGCGCTCCGGCCTCGAGAACGCACGCGCGGACCTCTTCCGCGGCGCCACGTGGGTGCTCACCGCGCGCGAGCCGGCGCGGGCCGCCGGCACCCCTGCCGGCCGGCGCCTCGAGGCGCTCGTGCGCGCGGCCGGGGCGGCGCCGCTCTGGGCCACGCCGGAAGCGCACGACGCCGCGGCCGCCGTCGCCTCCCACGTGCCGCAGGCGTTGGCCACGGCCCACATGCTGGCCTTCGCCGAGGGCGCCCGGGAGCGGCCGCTGGCGCGCATCCTGGCGGCCGGCGGCTTGAGGGACACGACGCGCCTCGCCGAGAGCCCGGCCGGCATCTGGGTGGACGTGCTGCTCGGCAACGCCGCGCAGGTGTGCGAAGGCCTCGAGCGCGTGATCGCCGAGCTCGCGGCGCTGCGCGACAGGATCGCGCGCGGCGACGCCGCCGCTCTCACGGCCGCATTTGAGGCGGCCGCCGCGGCGCGCCGGCAGCTGGCGGCTGAGAAGGGCTGGGACGGGGCATGAGGATCGAGCCGGCGGCCGGTCCGCTGCGGGCCGCCATCGAGGTCCCGGGAGACAAGTCGATCACGCACCGCGCGGTCCTCTTTGGCGCCGTCGCCGAGGGGGAGACGGTCATCGAGCGGCCGCTGGACGCGGCCGACACGCGCAGCTCGGTGGCTCTGGCGCGGGCCCTGGGCGCGGAGGTGGACGCGCCGCCGGGCGGGCCGTGGGTGGTGCGCGCGCGCCTGGGAGGTCCGTCGGAACCTGAGGACGCCGTCGATTGCGGCAACTCCGGCACCACGCTGCGCCTGGGGGCGGGTCTTGTGGCCGGTTTCGAGCTCTTCACGGTGCTCACCGGGGACGCGTCGCTCCGCCGGCGCCCGATGGAGCGCGTGACCGAGCCGCTGCGCCGCATGGGCGCGCAGGTGGACGGCCGCGACGGCGGCCGGCGCGCGCCGCTCGCCATCCGCGGCGGCCGCCTGCGCGCCATCGAGTGGACGAGTCCCGTGGCCAGCGCGCAGGTGAAGTCGGCCGTCCTCCTCGCGGGCCTCCGGGCGGACGGCCGCACGTCCGTGACGGAGCCCTCCGCCTCCCGGGACCACACGGAACGCATGCTGGCGGCCTTCGGGGCGCGCGTCTCCCGGGAGGAGGGACCGCGCGGCGCTATCACCGCGTCCGTCGAAGGGGGCGCGCGGCTGCGCGGCTGCCGCGTGGCCGTGCCGGGCGACCTGTCTGCGGCGGCCTTCTTTCTGGTCGCGGCGGCCGTCGTTCCCGGGAGCGCGGTGACCGTGCGCCACGTGGGCGTCAACCCCACGCGCGCCGGCGTGCTGGAGGTGCTGCGCATGGCGGGTGCGGCCGTCGAGCTGCACGGCGAGCGGCTGGAGGCCGGCGAGCCGGTGGCCGACGTCACCGTGCGCGCCCCGGAAGGCGGCCTGCGCCCGTTTGAGGTCGGCGGATCCCTGGTGCCGAGGCTCATCGACGAGGTGCCCGTCCTGGCCGTGCTGGCCCTCGCCGCGGGCGGCCGCAGCCGCTTCCGCGACTGCGCCGAGCTGCGGGTGAAGGAGAGCGATCGGCTGGCGGCCATGGCCCGGGAGCTCAGCCGCCTGGGAGCGGCGGTGGAGGAGACGCCGGACGGGCTGCAGGTCAACGGCGGCCGGAGGCTGCGGGGCGGCCGCGTCTCGTCTTGGGGGGACCACCGCATCGCCATGGCGCTGGCCGTGGCGGCGCTCCTCTGCAAGGAGCCGGTCGAGATCGAGGGGGCGGAGGCCGTGCGCATCTCCTACCCGGAGTTCCCCGCGGCATTTGCGGCGCTGCGCGGGCCGGTGGATGCGGCGCGGGCGTAGGCGGCTCGCTCAGAAGACGAGCGTCGGCTGTTCCGCCACGCGGGGGTGCAGCGCGGCGTTGATGCCGGCCGCGACCACGCGCGACATGTCCTCGATGATCACGTCGATCTCCTTGGGCGTGACCATGAGATCGCCGACCGTCGGGGAGAGAACCTCCTCGATGAGACGGTTCTTCTGCTCCGGCGAGAAGTTGCGGAAGCAGTCGCCGAAGCCGGGACGGCTGCGCAGGGATTCGATGAGGAGGTCCACGGTGTCGCTGGCGATCGTGAAGGCGTGCACCACCGTCGGCACGCCGATCGCCAGCACGTGTTCCACGCCCAGCGTCTCGCGGCTGATGCCGCCGCGGTCGTTGCCCACGCCGGAGCCCGGGCGGATGCCGGTGTCCGCCAGTTGGATCGTGCTGCAGATGCGCCGGATGCTGCGCGCGGCCAGCGCGTCGACGGCCAGGACGGCGTCGGGGCGGATCTCCTTGACGATACCGGCGATGATGTCCGTCGTCTCGATGCCTGTGAGGCCCAGCACGCCGGGCGCGATGGCGGACACCGGGCGCAGGCCGCCGCGCAGGTCGGCCGGCACCTGGTTCTGCAGGTGGCGCGTGACGAGGAGGTTGTCGACGACCCTCGGCCCGAGCGCGTCCGGCGTGGCGTTCCAGTTGCCCAGGCCCACGACGAGCACGTGGGCGTCCGGCCCGATCGGCAGCATGCGCCGGATCTCCTCCGCCAGGGCGCGCGCGACCTGTTCCTGCAGTCCGCGGTCGCGGTTGCGCACGCCGGGCGTGTCCAGCGTGACGTAATGACCGCGGGCCTTGCCCGTCGCGCGCTCGCCCTCCTCGTCGAGGACGTCCACGCGGTGGACGACGATGTCGCCGTGACGCCGCTCCTCCACGCGCACGCCGGGCAGGCCGGCCAGGCCGCCTTGCCCCTTCTGCGCGTGCTGGGTGGCTTCCAGCGCGAGATCGGTGCGCAGCTCGCCCACCGTGGAACGCCCGCCGGCCAACATCCCATCCCCCGTCCGCCGCGCGCCGCAGCATGAGATCGCGCGGATAGCGTGGCCCAACCGGCGCAGCCGTATCCTTCCACGGTGTATCCTGGAACCCGGGAACGGAGGCCGGACGGTGCGCGTGATCGCCGGGGAGGCGCGCGGGAGGAGGCTTCTCGCGCCGCCGGGCCGCATCACGCGGCCCACCTCGGACCGCGTGCGCGAGGCGCTGTTCTCCATGTTGCAGGGCGCGGTGGAGGGCGCGCGCGTGCTCGACCTCTACGCCGGCAGCGGCGCGCTCGGGATCGAGGCGCTCAGCCGCGGAGCGCGCGTCGCCGTGTTCGTGGAACTCGACCCCGCCGCGCTGCGCTGCATCCGCCTCAACCTGGAGCGCTGCGGCTTCACGGAGCGCGCGCGGATCTGGCGCGAGGATGCGGCGCGCGCCCTGAGGCGGCTGGGCCAGGACGGGGAGCGCTTCGACCTCCTCTTCCTCGACCCGCCCTACGCATCGGAGGAACTGGAACGCTGCTGGCCGCTCCTGCCGGCCGTGGCGGCCGAGGGCGCGGTCGTCGCGGTGGAGATGTCGGCGCGCCGGCCGGCGCCGGACGGCGAGGGGCGTCTCGAGCTCTGGCGCAGCCGCGAGTACGGCGACACCGCGCTGCGGCTCTACCGGACGGCAGGATTTGCGCCCGGAGCGGGGAACTGAACGTGCGCCCCGACCGGTCGAACGTGGGGAGTGGCGCCATGCGCACGGCCGTGTGTCCCGGCAGCTTCGACCCGATCACGTACGGCCACCTGGATGTCATCGGCCGGGCGGCCCGCCTCTTCGACCGTGTGATCGTCGCCGTCTTCCAGAACCCGGGCAAACAGCCGCTCTTCTCTTTGGAGGAGCGCCTGGAGCTCGCGCGGCAGGCCGTGGCGGAGTGGCCGAACGTGGCCGTGGAGACGGGAGAGGGCCTTCTCGCGCGCTTCGCCGCGGCGCGCGGGGCCTGCGCGCTCGTCAAGGGACTGCGTTCCGGCGCCGATTTCGACTACGAAGCGCCCATGGCGCACATGAACGCGCGTCTTGCGGCGGAGGTCGACACCGTGTTCCTGGCCGCCCGCCCGGAACACGCGTTCATCAGCAGCAGCCTCGTGAAGGAAGTGGCCGGCCACGGCGGCGACGTGCGCGCCTTCGTGCCGCCGCATGTGGAGGCCGCGCTCAAGCGCAAGTATGCGCGCTGAAGGAGGCAACGCCTTGGATCCGTTGATGGCGCTCGTGGACCGGCTGGAAGCGCTCGTCGCCGACGCCGGCCACGTCCCCCTGACGAACCGCCTGATCATCGATGAAGACCGCATCCTGAGCCTCTTGGAGGAACTGCGCCGCAACATCCCCTCTTCCGTCCAGCAGGCGGAGCGCGTCGCGCGGGAGCGCGACCGCATCCTCTCCCAGGCCCGCGAGGAGGCGGACCGCATCGTGCGCGAGGCGCGCGCGTACGCGGAGCAGCTCGTCAAGGAGTCGAGCATCGCCCAGCGCGCCATGGAGGAGGCGTCCCGCATCCAGGCGGAGGCCAAGGCCGTGGCCCGGGAGATGCGGGAGGCGGCGCGCCAGTACGCGGACGACGTGCTGGCGAAGGTGGAGGCGAACCTGCAGAAAGCATTGCAGGTCGTCCGGGATGGGCGGGGCCAGCTGGACGGAGGCGCGAAGGGCGGCGATGCGAAGGCGCCGGCCGCGGCCGTGCCGCCCAAGCCCCACGGTGCGGGCCCGGCGGGGCGGAGCCGCTAGCGGCCGCTACCGCGGTTCGGCCGGCGACGCCTCGTCTCCCCGCGCCACCGGCGCGTCCGGGTGGGAGATCCAGTCGCTCCAGGACCCGGGGTAAAGACGCGGCCGTCGCAGGCCGGCGCGGACCATGCCCAAGATGTCCGCGCAGGCGCTCACACCGGAGCCGCAATAGACGACCACGTCCTCCAGATCCTCGAACGCCGCGTACCGCGCCCGCAGCTCCGCGGGGCTCAGCCAACGGCCGGACGGGTCGAAGTTCTGCGCGTAGTCGCAATTGGCCGCCCCAGGGATGTGTCCGGCCACGCGGTCGATCGGCTCCGTCTCGCCCCGGTAGCGCTCCGGCGCGCGGGCGTCCACCAACGCCGCGCCGCGCGCGCCCGAGCGGAGGGCGCGCGAGAGCTGCAGGACCTCATCGCGGCCGGCAATCCAGCCCTCTTGGGGTTCCGCGCGGAAGTCCCCGTGCTCGCGGGAGCGGGCCGCGCGCTCGTCCGCGTCGCCCGTCGATACGGGGCCGCCCGCCTCAAGCCAGGCTTTGAAGCCCCCGTCCAGGACATGCGCGGCCGGATGGCCGAGCCAGGTCAGCAGCCACCAGGCCCGCGCCGCGTACGCGGCGGAGCCCTGGTCGTAGAAGACGAGGACGGAATCGCGGCGCACGCCGTACTGCCGCAGCGTCTCGGCAAGGCGGCCGATGTCCGGGAGCGGGTGACGGCCGCCGTGCGCACCCACCGGCCCGGAGAGGTCGCGTTCGAGGTCGAGGTACACCGCACCCGGGATGTGGCCGCGCAGATACGCTTCCCTTCCCGCGTGGGGCGCGGAGAGTTCGAAGCGGACGTCGAAGATGAAGAGGCGGCTTGCGCCGTCGCCGCTCTTCAAGCGCTCCATCAGCCACTCCACGCCGACGACGGGATCGGTCGGGTTCATCTCCGTCACGACACGTCCTCCTTGGGCGCCGCGGGGCCGCGTCGCCTAGGGTGTGAGCCCTTGTGTCGCCTAGGGTGTAAGCCTTCTGAGGATGTGGCGCCCTACGCAGTTGGCGCCGATGCGCCGCCGCTCCTCCTGCCGTCGCGGCGGGGCCGCTCGAGGCATGGGAAGGTCTTGCGTCGCGCACCCTATGGGTAGCGCTGTGCGGAACGGAGGCCGCCCGATGCCCCGCAAAGAGGACCCGCATGCAACGGACGTGCCGGCGAGCGCGAAGAAGAAGACGAGAGCGGCGCGGGAACGGAACGCCCAGGACACCCTTCCCGCGCCACAGGCGGTTCTTGACCCTCCGCTCGACGTGCGACGGGAGGAGGTCGACCGCGCCGGCCACCTGCCGGGGACACAGCTGGAGGTCCCGGATGTGGTCGCGCTGCACAAGCCGCGCAAGTTCTGGCCGCAGCATCGCGGTTGACGGTATCTCCCTGTCCAGGTCCGCGGGTGTGCGGAAGACGGGCGAAAGCTCGACCTCCACGGCGGCTTGTACCGGCTTGAAGGTCTCCAGGCACGCCGAACGCCCGCCCGGCTTTTCGTCAAGCACGAGCAGAAGGTCCAGGTCGGATTCGGGCGTGGCGGCCC
>JADBKN010000013.1 GCA_014896375.1 Bacillota bacterium
ATCCTTACGAAGGAGGCCGCCAGTGATGCCAGCGTATCACGCCAAAGCCGCCCCCAGCCAGGGGCCGGATGAAGGGGGAAGGGGTCCGTGGTCCTTGGAGGCCGCAAGGTGCGCGTCGAGCGTCCGCGGGTTCGCCGCGTGGACGGCGGGGAAGTGCAACTGGAGACCTATCGGACGTTCCATGACGAGGATGTGCTGACGGAGATGGCGCTGGAGCGGATGCTCCATGGACTCTCCTGCCGGCGGTATCGGCACGGGCTGGAGCCGGTCGGCGAAGAGGGCTACGGGACTTCCAAGAGCGCCATCAGCCGCCGGTTCGTGGCCGCGACGGAACGGCAGCTGGCCGACCTTTTGGCCCGGCCGCTGGGAGACCTGGACCTGGTGGTGCTGATGATCGACGGCATCGTGCTGGCCGAGCACACGGTGGTCTGCGCGTTGGGGATCGACCGCGGCGGGCGAAAGCACGCGCTGGGTCTTTGGGAAGGTGCGACGGAGAACGCAGCCGTGTGCAAGGCGCTTTTGAGCGATCTTGTGGAGCGGGGTCTGGATGCCAGCCGGGGGCTTCTGGTGGTGATCGACGGGAACCGGGCTCTGCGGGCAGCCGTGGAGGCCACCTGGGGTGACAAGGCGGTTGTGCAACGCTGCCAAGAGCACAAGAAGCGCAACGTCCTGGAGCATCTGCCCAAGTCCAAGCGGGCGCGGATCCAGCGTGAGCTGAACGAGGCCTGGGGCCAGGCGGACGCCGACGCGGCCCGCAACGCGCTGGAGAGCCTGGCAAGGCGCCTGCAGGTGGAGCATCCGGGTGCCGCGGCCAGCTTGCGGGAGGGGCTTGAGGAGACGCTGACCGTGATCGCGCTGGGCGTGCCGGAGGCACTGAAGCTCAGCCTGCGCTCCACCAACGCCATTGAGTCCATGCAGAGCATCCTTCGCGATGCGACGCGCAACGTGAAGCGATGGCGAAATGGGCGGCAGGCGCTGCGCTGGACAGCGGCAGGCCTTCTTGAAGCCGAACGCCGCTTCCGCAGGGTCCGCGGCTACCGGTACCTGCCGCAATTGGCCGCAGCGCTACATCGCCGCGTGATCGCCGGAAAGGAAGGTGCGCGGACACAAAAGACAGCGTAAATCGGAGAAAGAGGCCGTCACGGAAATTCTACGACAGTAGGGACAACGTCTGTTCATCACCGCAACGGTATCAACGAAACACTCGATGGAAAGATCCAAAACCTCGTGCGGGACGTGCAGCCGCCCCGTGCGGAGGTCCGTAATGAAGGTCGCACAACGGCCAAGCCGGCTCACCGTGCGCCGCCTCCGCCGCAGTCAATCTGCTAAACTGTGTACATTCCTCCGTGATCAGGAAGAAGAAGTGGACGCGGCGCTACGGCCACGAGCACCCATCGAACGCGAATGCCCCACACGTGATGATGCGGCCGACGGTGCCGGCGTAGGGGCGAGGAGGAAGGTCGACGCACGCCTTTCATCGTGCAGTCGCCGCGCCACGTCGCCACCGGAGATGGGCCGCACCCCGTATGTCACGGTGTGCAATCCTCCGCCCCGCCGCTCGCGCGAACGCCCTGCTGTTCGTCCCGAGGGGCGTTGAACCACAGCACGAACGCCCGGAAGAACGCGGCGAAGTACACGAGCCCGGCGAAGGCCTTCATGACAGAGCCGCCGAGCTGCTGGTCCTGAAGCGGTGTCAGCCCGAACAGCCGTTCCGCCGGCAGGTAGACCGGGTAGAGCGGCTGCGTGCCGAACGTGATGCCCGCGAAGATCGGCGTCATGGCCAGGCCGTTGGCGAACAGATAGGCCATCTGCGCGGGATACGCCAGGGGCGGCAGTTCCGGAAGCGGGCTGAACACCGGCCACCACGCCAGCACTCCGAAAAACATGAGGACGAGGTGCTCGACGGCGTGGATCGTCTCGTTTTCCAAACCCAGCTGGTAAACGGCGGGGACGTGGTCCGCCGTGAAGGCGCCGTTGAAGAGCAGGACGGCCGCGACCGGCTGCGTCAGGAACCGCAGCGCATGCCACGACGCCCGGGCGGCGAACCGGGCCACGCGCGCCCGGCCGGACACGCGCGGCGGCGCCAGCACGGGCTCCGTCACCCAGGCCGGCACCCTGGGGAGGCGCCCCCTCAACCCCATGAGCAGGAGGGGTGGCGCGACGACAGCCAGCAGCATGTGCTGTACCATGTGCACCCAGAAGAGCAGATCCTCGCCGATCCGGTCGATGGGCGACTCCAACGCCACCAGGATGACGGCCAGTCCCAGGGCGACCCACGCGGGGTGGCCGGGCCGCTTCCCGGCCGAGCCGCCGTCCGCGCGGCCGGCGGCGGCTCCGACCCGGCCGAGCCACGCGTAAAGGGCCGCCGCCAGCGCGACGCCCGCGAGCACCGACGGCTCCCAGGTCCATCCCATGCGTAGCCAGGCTGGCATCGGCAACCCCTCCGCGCGGCGACCCTGCTCTGCCGGACCGGGCAGGAACCTTCTCGACATAGCCAGAAATATCCTTGTGTCAGCGCACCCGCCCATGGCGACCCGAGGTGCAGTTCATGCGGATCCTCCTCGTCGACGACGAACCGGCCTTTGCGCAAGGCCTGCGCGTCACGTTGGAGCGTCACGGGTTCGAGGTGCTCGTCGCCCTCGACGGCCACGAGGGTTGGACGAAGTTTGTCGAGGCGCGCCCGGACTTCGTCCTCCTGGACATCATGCTGCCCGGCATCGACGGTCACTCGCTGTGCCGCCGCATCCGCGCGGAGCGGCCGACGCCCATCATCATGCTCACCGCCCGCGGTGCGGAACGGGATCGCGTTCTCGGTCTGGAGGCCGGTGCGGACGACTACATCGTCAAGCCGTTCAGCGGGCGGGAACTCGTCGCCCGCATCCGTGCCGTGCAAAGGCGTGCCTCGCCGGATGCCGCGCCCACGCCAGGGCACGAGCCCGTTCGTGCCGGGCCCCTCTATTTGGATCCCGACACTCGTCAGGCACACATCGGCAGCCGCGACCTGGATCTCACACCCAAGGAATTCGACCTGCTCTTCCACCTCGCGCGCCATCCCGGCCTCGTCTTCGCACGCGGCGACCTGCTCCGGGACGTGTGGGGCTACGGCTCCGGCGGCGACACGCGGACGGTGGACGTGCACGTCTCCCGGCTGCGCCATAAGCTGGGCGACCCGGACCTCGCCGGCATCCGGCTCGACACGGTCTGGGGTCGCGGATACCGGCTCCGCGTCTCCACGGTACGCCATGCGTGAGGAGGGCGGTCTCCGCCGTCGCCTCGCCCGGCTCCTGGGCCAGCGCGACCGCCTGGCCTTCCGCCTCTCTGTGTCCGTCGTCGGCCTTCTGCTCCTCACTCTCTTGGCTGTCAACATCTTCGCCGACGTCCAGATTCGGCGGTTCAGCCTCATGGAGCACCAGGACGAGGTTGTGGGCACCGCCTGGAACGTTGAGGAGGGCTACGAGAGCACCTGGAGGCAACCGGGGGAGAATCCGGAGGAAGCGCTTCTCAGGCTGGCCAGCCGTTTCCGCGTCCGGGCCCTCGTCCTCGACCGCCAGGGGCGGGTGACCCTCGACAGCGACCCCGCACCGAACCTCGTGGGGCAGAGCCTCATCGGCCTTCCGGAAGTGGCGTCTGCGCTGCGGGGCTCACCGCTCGCGTCCTTCCACCCGAACTCCGGGTTCAACAGTGCCTTCTACGGCGCCGTGCCGTTGACCGTCGGTCCCGACATCCAGGGTGTGGTGCTCGTCACCGCGCCGGCGCGGGACTTTCTGATGGACGTGGACATGCTCCGGAGCGCGCTCGCCTTCGCGAGCCTCGTCTGCCTGGCGCTCTCGGTCTTCCTGACCGCGCGCCTGGCCAGGCAGCTGGCCGGGCCCCTGGAACGCATGGCCGAGATCGCCGGCGCGGGGGCGGGCGATGCCATCGGCGAGGTGTCGTTCGCCGCGCTCGCCGCGCGCGGGACCACGTTTGAAGCGCGCCACCTCGCAGCTGCACTCGACCGCATGACGGCTCGCCTGCGCGCGCTGGAAGCCGCCCGGCAACGCTTCCTCGCCGACGCCGCCCACGAGCTGCGCACCCCCGCGGCCAATATCCGGGCCCTGCTCGAGCCCCTCATGGAGGCGGCTCACCCATCCTCCAACCCGGAAGTCCAAGAGGAGCTGATGACCGCGCTCCACCTGGAAAGCGAGCGCCTGACCCGCCTGGCCAACGACCTTCTGGACCTCAGTGAACTGGAGACGGGCCCGCCCCTGCGCATATCGGCCGTGGAGGGGCGGCGGCTGCTTGAGGCGGTGGCGGAGGTGCTCGCGCCAGCGGCGCGACGGTCACAGGTGACGGTGGTCGTGGAGGCCCGTCCGGGCACGACCGTCCGGGCGGACGCCCGTCACCTGGAGCGCGCTCTGGTCAACCTGCTCGACAACGCCATCCGCCACGCCGTTCCCGGATCGCGGGTCACCGTCCGTCTCGCCGCCACACAGGACTGGTCCATCTTCGAGGTCGAGAACACGGGCGACGCCATCCCGGCCGAGATCGCCCCCCACCTCTTCGAACCCTTCTTCCGTCTCGACGCCTCAAGGGTCCGGCGCTCCGGCGGATCGGGCCTGGGCCTGGCCATCGTGCGCGAGATCGCCGCGCGCCACGGCGGCACGATCGCCGTCGCCAGCGACGACCGGCTCACCCGCTTCTCGCTCATCCTCCCGTCGCGCGCCGCGGACGAGCCGGCCCATTTGTAAACATTTTGTTACAACGCGAGGGACACCCTCCCCCTTAGAGAAGGTCCGCCGACGGTACCGAAAGGGGGAACCTCGATGGGGGGCATTCAGCGGCGGGCGGGCCTCGTCGTGCTTGTCTCGTCACTTCTGCTTCTGGCGGCCTGCGGCAACGGGTCCACCGGTGCCGCGAACACGGGTGGCCAGACCTCGGAGAACACGTCCGCATACACCGTCGGCATGACGGAGTATGAGTTCAACCCCAAGGAAATCACGGTTCATGCGGGCCAGACGGTCACGATCAAGCTCATCAACCATTCCAAGGAGCAGAAGGCGCATGAGTTCAAGATCGGGCAGCAGCTCGTCAAAGGCGGGGACTTCAACGACAAGCCGCTCGGCTATCAGGTCGACTTCTTTAAGGGCTTGAAGGTGACGTGGATTCAGGGCTCCGACGTGGAGGAGCTGCGCCCGGGCGAGGCGACCGTCCAGGGCGGCGACGCGGACGCGTTGATGAAGAAGACGCTCAGCGAGGCGGGCCCGCTTGAACCAGGAGAGCCGAACGCGTTCGTCGTGTCGCTCGCGCCCGGCGGCACGGCCGAATTCAGCTTCACGGTGCCGGCGAGCGCCGTCGGGACGTGGGAGTTCGGCTGCTTCGAGGAGGACGGCCAGCACTATGTCCAGGGCATGCACGGCCAGTTTGTGGTGACGAAGTAAGGGCGACGCGACAAGGAGGTGGCGCGCTTGCGCGGGCGCACGTTGTATCCCGTGCTGGCCGGGGCCGCGTGGGTGGTGCTCACGGTCCTCGCCGAAGCTGGCGTGAACGGGCTCGTCGCGCACTTTCCCGTCGTCGCCTCGAGCCAGGGGCAGTTGATCGACGACACGTTCGCGCTGCTCCTGCGCGTCACGGCCCCCGTGTTCACGTTTGTCGTCGTGGCGCTGGCCGTGAGCATCGCCAGCGCCGGGGAGGCGCGCCGCCTGGCCGCCGCCGGCGAGGTCCGTTACGCGCGCGACAACCGCTTCTTCTCGTGGACCTGGTTCGCCGTCTCATTCATTCTCAATGCCTACTTCGTCTTCGGACCGGGCGTCCACGACGTGAACGCGATTGTCCTGGGTCCCGACCAGCCCCGGCCCACGGACCTCGTCGTGCAGGTGGAGGCGCACCAGTGGGGCTGGGACTTCATCTACCCGTCTCTGGGCGTGAAATCGCAGACGCTCGTTCTGCCGGTCCACCGGGAGATCCGCTTCGACGTCACGTCCAAGGACGTCATCCACTCGTTCTGGATCCCGGCCTTCCGGATGAAGATCGACGCCGTCCCGGGCCGCATCAATCACATCACCGTCACCACGACCCGTGTGATCTCCACCCGTGACGACCCCACCGCGCGCGTCCAGTGCGCGGAGCTGTGCGGGATCGGTCACCCGAACATGCGCGCGGCCGTCCAGGTGCTGCCCCCGGACGCGTTCGACGCCTGGGTGACCCAGCAGAAAGCGCAACAGGGCCCTTGACAGGGAGAGAGGTGAGCCCATGTCGGACCGGTCGGACATCTCGGTCGCGCGCGGCAGCCGGTGGATGGCCTTCTCGAGAGCGCCGCTGCTAAGGGCGGTCGTCTGGGCGGCCGCCGGCTTCCTCCTCGGGGCGGAGGTGACCGCCGCCCTCGTCAGCGACACCCTCCTTTCCCAGGACGCCGTCATCGCCGGCTACGCGCTGGCGCTCCTCGGCTGGATTCTCGGCATCGGCGGCTGGGAAGCGTTCGTCGTTCCCTGGTTCGGCGGGGAGTACCGCGTGGACGAGGGCACGGGGCGTTCACGCTACTTCCGCTTCAACACGGATCATAAGGTCGTCGGCATCCAGTACCTCGTGACCGCCCTGGCCACGCTGCTCATCGCCGGCTCCATCGCCATGCTCATGCGCATCGAGCTGATGAAGCCGGGGCTCAACGTCTTCAGCGGCCCGGGAGGCTACAACCAGGCGGTGAGCCTCCACGGCACGCTGATGATCTTCGGTGTGGCGGCGGTGGGGATCGTCGGCGGGTTCGGCAACTACGTGGTGCCGATCATGATCGGCGCCGAAGACATGGCCTACCCGCGCCTGAACGCCGTCAGCTACTGGTTCGTGCCGATGGGCGTGCTCGCGTTCCTGGCGGCCCCGTTCCTGGGAGGATGGGAGTCGGGCTGGACGGCCTACCCCCCGCTGTCCGTCACCGACGGGACGGGCCAGGTCTTGGCCGTCCTGGGCGTCCTGACGCTCGGCATCTCCTCCGTGGCCAGCGGCATCAACCTCCTGGCCACCGTCTACCACCTGCGGGCGCCTGGGCTGGACTGGCGCCAGCTGCCCGTCTTCGTCTGGTCGATGGTCGTCACGTCTGTGTTGAACGTTGCCTTCGTGCCGTTCGTCGGCACAGCGCTGGTGCTCGTGGCGATGGACCGGGTGGCGGGCACGCACTTCTTCACAAAGGACGGGCTGCCCCTGCTCTACCAGGACCTCTTCTGGATCTTCGGGCATCCTGAGGTCTACATCCTCATCCTGCCCGGCTTCGGCATCGTCCTGGAGCTGTTGCCGGTGTTCGCGCGGAAGACGCTCTTCGGCTACAAGTGGGTGGTGGGCGGGTTCCTGGCGGTGATGCTCATGAGCATGACCGTGTGGGACCACCACATGTACACCACCGGGATCTCCAACGCGCGCCTCGTCCCTTTCATGACGACGACGGAAATGATCTCCGTGCCGACGGGCTTCGTCTACCTGGCGGCGCTCGGCACACTCTGGGGCGGCCGCATCCGGCTGACAACACCCATGCTCTTCTGCCTCGGCTTCCTCTTCAACTTCCTCATCGGAGGCCTTACGGGCGTGTTCCTCGCAGACGTGGCGCTGGACTTCCAGATGCAGGACACATTCTTCGTCGTGGCGCACTTCCACTACACGATCATGGGTGGCATGGTCTTCGCGCTCATCGCCGGAATCTACTACTGGTTTCCCAAGATGTCGGGGCGGATGTACCACGAGGGGCTGGGCCGCCTGCACTTCTGGTGGATGTTCATTGCTTATAACGCCACGTTTCTACCCATGTTCTGGGCGGGCGTGGAGGGCATGAACCGCAGGGTGGCGGACTACCTGCCGTACCTGCAACCGATCAACGAATGGGTGAGCGCGGCCGCGTTCGTCCTGGGGGCGAGCTTCGTGCTCCCGGCCGTCCACCTCACCTACGCGTGGGTCCGCGGCGAGGAGGCGTCATCCAACCCGTGGAGGAGCCGCACGCTGGAGTGGACCATCCCCTCGCCCCCGCCGAAGGAGAATTTCCACGAGCCACCGCGCATCGTGGACTTCTACGACTATGACGGCGCGGAAGACCTGGAGTGGCCGGCCCCGTCCCATCCCGCCCCGGGCGTGCCGGTGGCCGGCAACGACTGAACGACCCGCAAACCGCACGACGCAGGGAGGCGAGACCATTGTCCGCGATCGAGCGTCTTCATCCGTCCCCGTCGGAGCAGACCAAGATCCACCGCACGGGCGTCTGGCTCTTCATGTTCTCAGAGTCGATGTTCTTCGTCGCCATGATCAAGGTCCGCTTCGACCTCGCCGGCAGCTTCCGGCCCGCTCAGCTGGACCAGACCCTCGCCCTCGTCGCCACGCTCATCCTCCTTCTGAGCGCCGTGCCGAATTACCTGGTCACGCGTGGATGGCGGCGGGAGGATGGCGGCCGCGCCACCGTCACCCTCGTGGCGCTCACGCTTCTCCTGGGTCTCGCCTTCGCGGTGCTCCTGCTCTACGAATGGACGTCGTTGCCGGTCGACGCCGCGGGCCACTACGGCAGCGTCTTCCTGGGGTCGCTGACGTTCGACCTGCTTCACGTGGTCATCGGGCTCCTGGTATTCCTCTCGATCCTCGTGCGCGGCCTTCGCCTCAGGCTGGACCCGCACGGCTCGAGCCTCGGAGCCGCCGGCCTGTATTGGTACTTCGTCGTGGCGATGTGGCTGGTGATGTATGGCGTGCTTTACCTGGCCTAAGGGGACCCGGGGCGCGGTCCTGGGTATCCTCGCCGTCGTGGGTTATGAGTGGCTCGACTCGGGCCTCTGCAAGTGGATCGCCGGCCCGGAGTACTTCGGCAACTTCCGCGAGTGGGTCGCCGGCCAGGCCAGCATGATGAGCTACCCGTGGTACGCGCACCTCCTCGAGGTCGCGCTCGCCGGCCGCCTGGCGTCCGCCCTGCCGGTCCTCGTGATGGCCGGGGAGATCTTCCTGGGCGCGGCCTTTGTGGCGCTGGCGGGCTGGGGCGCGATCCGCCCGTGGCCGCGCAGGGTGTATCCCCTCGGCGCGGCCGCGTCGCTGGTCGGCCTACTTTACGCGGCCAACCTCGCGTGCTACATGGGCGACGTCCTCCGGCCAGCAGCGTCGAACCCGTTCTATGAGGGCGTGGGGCTCGATGTCCTCTTGGCGCTGATCCATGCCGTCCTCTTCGCGCTGTTCCTCGGCGGATGGCGGGGGGCCGGAGCGCGCGCGCGCGATCCGCGCACGCGGGGGGAGCCGAACTGGCAAGGCACGCTGCTCCTGTTCCAGTGTCTACTGGCCTACGAGTGGCTCGATTCCGGAGCCAGCAAGCTGGCCTCCCACCGCTTCTTCGCGAGCCACTTCCCAGAGTGGGTCACCGATCACGCGGCGATTCTCTCGCCTGAATGGTTCGCCGAGATGGTGCGCGCCGCCCTCGCTTCGTTCCCGTCGCCGGCGTGGGCGGAGGCGGTCGCCGCGGGCGAGCTGGTCCTGGGCACCGCCCTTTTGGCCGCGGCGCTCGGCCGCGCGCGTGGCCGCGACGCGCGCGGGGCGGCACCGATGGGACTCGCCGTCTCCGCCGCGGGGGTCGCGTACAGCCTCCTGCTCGCCCTCTACGCCGGCGACGCCTTCCTGCCTCTCTCGGCGGATCCCTTCGACGAGGGCGTCAGCCTCAACCTGGTGCTGCTCCTCGTCCACGCGGCGCTGGTGGCGTACTACGCCGCAAATCTGCGCGATCCCCGCGCGCGGACGGCCACCTCGACGCGCGAGCTCGGTCGCGGCGGCCTCCGCCCTCTCGTCCGCGTCTAGCCGCTCCAGCTCACGCCCGAGCTCCTCGGGGCATCCGCCTCTGATAGGGTCGATCGGGCCGTCACGTTGGGTCAAACGCCCGTCGCCGCACCAGCCGTGTGCGGTCAAGCTGGTCGTGGGAAGCAGCTCGGCTTCCCCGGACGCGGTGGGTCTGGCGGCGATCAGGTGGTCGTCATCGCCGGCCCTTGTGCCGTGGAGAGCCGCGAGCAGATCCTCACCACGGCCCGGGCCGTGCGGGACGCTGGCGCCCGGATGTTGCGGGGCGGGGCTTTCAGACCGCGCACTTCGCCGCACGGCTTTCAGGGCCTTGAAGAGGAGGGGCTCAGACTCTTGGCCGAAGCGCGCGAGGCGACCGGCCTGCCGTTCGTGACCGAGGTGATGAGCCCCGAGGCCGTTCCGCTGGTGGCGGCGTACGCCGACATGTTGCAGATCGGCGCCCGCCACATGCAGAACTTCCCGCTCCTCCGGGCAGCCGGCCGGGCGCGCCGGCCCATCATGTTGAAGCGAGGTCCCTGGGTTGCTCGCAGAGGCGCTGCAGCCACTGGAAGGACTGACGGTGGACAACCGCCGCATTCCCTCACGCTTCATCGAGTTCTTCCGAGCCAACAACTGCAACCAGCTCTCCTGCCGGACATGCCGCTACTGTGACGCGGTGGCCCAGCAGGCCGTCGAGTGGCCTGGCCGTGCGCGACCGGTGCCCCTGAGGGCGGGCGACTGGCCGCCGCCTCACCTGTTGCCGTGGCTGGCCGGCTGAGCCGTGGGGGTGTGCGTCCGTGATCGTCGACTGCCACAGCCACCTCTATCCGCCGGAATTGGCGGAGTGACGACATCGAGTGCGGACGAGCCCATGCGCGCCCCCCTGCAACGCCAGCCACGACCACTTTACCCCCACTACCCGCGGTCCAAGAAGAATGGCGGTTCGACGCCAAAGAGCCTCAGGTATCATCGGTGCAGCCGTCCCCACCGAATAGCGGCGAGATGTATCTATGGGCGCGAACGAAAACCCCGCAAATCCTTGCGGGGCTTGAAATGGAATGGTGGTGGGCGGTAGAGGACTTGAACCTCTGACCTCGTGAACGTCAATCACGCGCTCTGGCCAGCTGAGCTAACCGCCCAAAACCTGCGATCCACACTTCGAACTGGAGGCGACGGGCGGATTCGAACCGCCGAATAAGGGTTTTGCAGACCCCTGCCTTGCCACTTGGCTACGTCGCCGCAAACCTCGACACATAAAAAATGGAGCGGGAAACGGGATTCGAACCCGCGACTTCTACCTTGGCAAGGTAGCGCTCTACCACTGAGCTATTCCCGCGCAAATCCGATGTCCAGTTGTCGGACGCCGCAGCGCGGCGTGCACGAGTTATTCTAGCGCACGCCCGGCGCGCGCGCAACACGCCCGAACAGCACTTACCCGCCACCCGGTGGACGCGGCCCACGATCGACCACCCGCATGCGTCTCCCGCGCCCTGCCGCCGCCGGCCCTGTGCCTGCGACGTCGGCGGCCCCGCGCTCCAACGGCCCCGCGCCCTCTCCTCCCGCCCGCCCTCCCCGGGCAGGGGCCGCCAGCCGCGGCCGCGAATCCCGCGCTGACTGCATCTTGGAGGGAGCGCCGCCTTGGACCGCATCGAAGACGCCACCATCACCGAACTGCAAGCCGCCATGAGCGCCGGCGAGATCACGGCGCGCGAGCTGACGGAGTTCTTCCTCGCGCGCATTGAGGCCATCGACCGTAGCGGCCCGCAGTTGCGGTCGGTCATCGAGACGAACCCGGACGCGCTGCAGATCGCCGCCCGGCTGGACGAGGAGCGGCGCGCCCGGGGGCCGCGCGGACCGTTGCACGGCATCCCGATCCTCGTCAAGGACAACATCGACACGGGCGACCGCATGCTCACGACGGCCGGCTCCCTCGCCCTCGTGGGCGATCCGGCCCCGCGCGACGCGACGGTCATCGCCCGCCTGCGCGCCGCCGGCGTCGTCATCCTCGGGAAGACGAACCTCAGCGAGTGGGCCAACTTCCGCTCCTCCTACTCCTATAGTGGCTGGAGCGCGCGCGGCGGGCGCACGCGCAACCCGTACGTCCTCGACCGGAATCCGAGCGGCTCAAGCTCCGGCTCGGCCGTCGCCGTGGCGGCGGGCCTCGCGCCGGCCGCGCTCGGCACGGAGACGGACGGCTCCATCGTGAGCCCCTCGAACAACAACGGCGTCGTCGGCGTGAAACCGACCGTCGGCCTCACAAGCCGCGCGGGCGTGGTGCCGATCGCGCACAGCCAGGACACGGTCGGCCCGCACGCGCGCACGGTAGCCGATGCGGCGCTCGTCTTGGGCGCCCTGACAGGGCCGGACGACCGCGACCCGGCCACCCTCCGCAGCGAGGCCCGTCACCACGCGGACTACACCGCCTTCCTCGACCCCGACGGCCTGCGCGGCGCGCGCATCGGCGTGGCGCGCAAGGGCTTCTGGGGATACAGCGAGAAGGCCGACCGCGTGATCGAGGCCGCGATCGAGGCCATGCGGCGGGCGGGTGCGGAGATCGTCGACCCGGCCGACCTGCCGACGATCGACGAGCTCCGCCGCGACGACTCCGAGTTCACGGTGCTCCTCTACGAGTTCAAGCACGACCTTGAAGCCTACCTAGCCACGCGCACCGGGGTGCCGGTGCGGACGCTCGCGGACGTGATCGCCTTCAACGAGGCGCACGCGGACGTGGAGCTCAAGGACTTCGGCCAAGACATCTTCCTCAAGGCCCAGGCCGTGGGCACCCTCGACGACGAGCGCTACCGCCAGGCGCTGGAGAGGAGCCGGCGCCTCGCCGGGCCGGACGGCATCGACGCCGTCATGGAACGATACCGCCTCGATGCGCTTGTGGCACCGACGGGCGGCCCGGCGTGGGTCACCGACATCGTCAACGGGAACCGCTACGGCGGCGGCAGCTCCTCCCCCGCAGCGCGCGCCGGATACCCGCTCGTGACGGTGCCGGCCGGCTTCGTCGGCGAGCTGCCGGTCAACATCACCTTCATGGGTAGGGCGTGGAGCGAGCCCGTGCTCATCCGCCTGGCGTACGCCTTTGAGCAACTCACTCAGGCGCGGCGCCCGCCCAAGTTTCTGCCGACGCTGGGGTAGGCGCTACCTAGGACGCTGGGGACCCACGGCTGGGCCGCCACGAGGGGGGCAGCCCGAAGATCTCGGCGGCTTCGCGGTTCAGCGCCACAAGATCCTTTGGACCGATCTCCCGTATGGATTTTCGGCCCAGCGCGCGGGCGGCCTCGGCCATCTCCGCCGTGCACGCGCGCAAGAAGTTGCCGAGGCTCCGCGCGCCGAGATCGGCGTCGAATTCGTCGGCGTGGCGCCCGCGGGCAAATACGAGGGTGGTGATGGGCTCAAACGGGACGGCCCGGCTGAGCTGCCGGTGGCCCACGGCCATGAGGGCCGCCATGCCGATGTAGACGGCGTCGGCCCCCAGGGCGAGGGCTTTGAGCATCTCCGCAGGGGTGCGCAGCCCGCCGCCCACAATGAGGCTGATGCGGTGGCGCACGCCCACCATCTCAAGAAAGCGGACGGCCCGCACCAGCGCATGGGCGGTGGGGATGCCGAAGTCGTCGGCGATGACCGGCGGGGAGGCGTGGGTTCCCCCCTCCGTGCCGTCGATGGCGATGAAGTCCACACCCGCCTCAATGGCTGCCTGGAGCTCGTACTCCAAATCCTGCGTGGCGGCCAGCTTCACCCCGACCGGCACGCCTCTCGTCTTCACGTGAAGGTCGAGGACCGTGCGCCGCAGCTCCTCCGGGTCGGCGGCTCCGGGAACCGGCGCCTCCAGCACCACCTCTTCGCCCTCCGCCACACCCATGCGCCGCCGCGCATCCTCGGGCACGTCCACGGCCCTCAGCACCCGCCCCAGAGACGCGCGGCCCCCGTGGCCCAGCCGCACCTCCACCATGCGGGCCGCCTTCAGGGTGTCCGGCTCGCGGCTCCACGCGGCGCCGCTGTACTGGATCACGAGCCGCGGGTTGGCCTGCGCCACTTCCGGCAGAAGCGGCCCGGAACCCGCGTTGAAGGCAGCGCCCGCCGCAGCCGCGCCGCGAGCCAGGGCCAGGGCCACGGGGCGGCTCACGCCCACGCCGAAGCCCATGGCGCTCACCATGATGGGCGTCTCCAATCGCAGGGGGCGCACGGCATACGGTCCGATGACCACGGAAGTGTCCACGGCCGCGCGCGGACCGAGAGGCTTCCGCGCCAACTGCGCGGGATTGAAGGCGACGTGTTGAAACCCGGCCGTCCGCACCACGGAGCCGAGGGGGCGCTCCAGGAGCTCTCCCCGTTCCGCACGAAGTTCGAGCTCCAAGAGGTTATGCGGCGGCACGCGCGTCATGCCCACCACGAGGTCCCAGAGATTCTCAGGGTATGGATCTTTCAAGAGACGTACGAGCAAGTGGTCGACGATGAAGTCCAACCCGCGGCGCGCAAGCGCCACAGCCACCACCGCCGCCAGCCCCAGGGCGGCCAGCGCTCCAAGGAAGGAGGTGGCCCACAAAGCGATGAACCCGAGCGTACCTTCCTCCTCCTCGTCCGGGATCCTTAGTCTTCCCGGCGGCCGTTCCATCTACAGGTCTACGGACGCAAAAACCCCGCAGCCTTCGCGCTGCGGGGTGAAATGATGGTGGCGCAGGGCGGAGTCGAACCGCCGACACGCGGATTTTCAGTTCGTTTCGGCTCTTTCCGCCATCGTCCCCCAATGTCCAAATCCGTTCTCGCACAAGCGATTCCGGCTCATGGCAGCGTCCACCAACGTCCACTCCGACCCCTGTTTTCCGCCGGTTAGGCAGTAGTTTGGCAGCACTGCCGATCCCCCTGGAGTCCGCACGGCGCCTGGCGATCTGGTCCCTTGCCCTGCCGGAATGCCGCGCGTACTGAAATGGCCCCGGCGCACGGCCGAGGCTTTGCTGCGGTCAGCGGGCTCAGGCGTGCGCCGCCGCCACGTCGGTTCGGCCATTCTCAGGCGAGCCGCACCCGCTCCCACTTATCGCCCCGCTTCTGCTCCAGCCGTCCGCCCCTGACTCGATACTCGGGTCCGAGGGCCGCAAGGGCGTCGTCCAGGGCCTCCCTGGCCTCGGGCGGCCACACAGCTTGCCGCCAGCCCAGGAGTCGGACGACGGCCTGTTCCAGTCCGAGCCGCAGGGCCAGGGACGCAAACTCGTGCCGGTGCAGCGCATCGTCCTTACGCGAGGTTCCGCCGCTGGCGGTCGCATCCGCGGCCATGGCGGCGCTCCAGACGCGGATGCCCACGGCCAGCAAGTCCTCCACTTCCCGATCAAGGTTTGTTGCCGATGGCAACGTCTTGCCCATGCGGCGTGCCCTCCGCTCCAGGTCCGCAAGCTCTCGCCGCCGCTCCGCGATCCGGCGCTCCAGGTCCCAAAGCTCCACCCGCCGGGACTCCACGTCGGCCTTATTGCCGCTCGCAACAGGGGCCACCTCTCCCCGGGCGAAGGCCTCGATCACCTGCCGGTCCCACACCGGGCCCGACCGGAGACGGGCAACCGGCGGGGGCAGCTTCCCACGGGCCACGTACACCGACACCTTCCGGCGGTCCCAGCCGAGAATGCCCGCCGCCTCACGCACGCCTACCAGGTCCGCCACAACCCTCACCGCCTCTGTTGCCTTTGGCAACACGGTAGCATATATTCACCGGCAGCGCATCCGCCGCTGGCCAATGAAAAGGCCCCGGCCGTGCGCCGGGGCCTGTGTAGCGGTCGGCCTGCCGTTAGGCCTTACGCTGTGATGCCGACGACTTGCGCGAAGGCGTCCGGGTGTGCCAGCGCCGCGTCCATTCGCAACCACGCGAGGAAGCCGTATTGCAGCGCGTCCGCGTACCGCTCGCGCAGCACCTCTACGCGTAGCGCCGTACGCACCCCCACGAGCACTTGGCTGAAGTCGCCCGTGATGATGCGGGTCGCGCCCGTGGCCGTGCCGTGCGTTTCGTTCACCGGCACGATGGTACTGGCGACAAATCGCGCCTGGGCCAGCGTGTCGGGTCGGCGCAGCGGTTGGCCGGTGCTGTCCTTCAGCTTCGCCAGTTGCGTTTCAGTGCGCGGTGCCATGACGTAGTACGTCGGCTCCGGGGCGTTGGCCGCCATCACGGCATAGCGGGCGTCGAGAAGCGGTCCGTAGTCCGTGAGTGGCGCCCGTTAGCGCCCATGTCTACTACATTCACGCCAGCGACGTTCGTCAGTCCCAAGGGCTCGTTATTGGAGCCGCTGCCGAAGAGAATGGCGCGGTCCATCTCCTGGGCCATGGACTGTGTCAGCGCCGTCGTCAGCGCCTGCTCGATGTTCACCGAGTCTTCCAGCAGCTCGCGGCTCACCTTTACGAGCACGGCCAATGACCGGGGGCGGAGTACCACGGCATCGAAGCTCGGGTCCGAGTCGCCGATCAAGGCGTTCTCCGCCCGCCAGGTTGGGACGGGATCGGAGACAAGACGTGCGATCGTTGTCTTGTCGCTCGTCAACGGCACCGTCCGGACGCCAACGCGGTTCATGACGGAGGCACGGCGCATGCGGTCGATGAACTCGACGGCAAGCACGTCCGGTACGGTGTAGCCGCCCGTACTGTCGCTCGATTCTGCCAACGCGCGCCGCTCCGCTTCCGACCGGGGCCCCAGCACGACTGCGCGCAGGAAGGCCCCGGGCGTCACGTCAGTCGTGTCCATGCCGCCCACGAGCCCAGCCCGATACAGGTGCTCGCGCAAGGACTCCTCGGGCCCAAGGGCGCGCCATTCGGCGTCGCTAGTCGCCCGTGGCAGGTCAAGGTCACGAACGGCAACAACCGGACCCCTCAGCGGCTGGCGAAGCTCCTGTTCGACATCGCCCAGCCGCTCCTGCCGCGTGATCTGCTCGCCAAGGCGGTCGATCTCTTCCATTCGCCGGTCGAATTCCTCGCGCTCCGCCGGCGTGAGGTCGCGGCCCGCGCGCTCCGCCCGGTCGAGCAGCGCCCGGTTCTCCTCCACAAGCGCAGTCCTACGTTGGCGTAGTTCTGTAATCGTCACTGCCGATCACCCTTTCTAGGGCCGGCGGCAAACAAAAAGCCGCCAGCGCCATGAGAACGGTTAGGTCGAACCCAACCCGTCATGAGCACCAGGCGACTTCTCGTCGGAGTGCCGAACCAGCGGCGGCTCCCGGTCATTCCTGCATCTTCGGTTGTGTTTGCAGCGGCACGTCTGCCGCGCCCATGCGCATCAGGCAGGTTTATTTTACCACATCCGCGCTGGGTGCATCGTCATCCGGCTCCCATTCCGCCGCCTGCACCAGCTCCCCAGCGGTAGTGTCGTTCCACAACTCGGCTGCGGCCTCGGGGCCGTACTCAAGCACGGCCAACGCGCGTGCCCATTCGTCCGGCCGCCGCCTCTGCTCGTCCACCAGTTCGCCGGCCAGAAGGTTGAAGACCGTCGCCAACTCCTGGCAGGGCGCCCCGTCACGCCACCTCGCCAGAAGCCGGGCGACAAACGTCAGTTCCACTTCCGTCATTTCGGTGAGCATAGCAAGGGGTACGATACGGCGCGCAGAGATACCGTAACTCGTGCGCGATTCCCACTCTTCCGCCAACGCCAGGGCGACAGCGCCAAAGAACGCCTCGCAGGCGGGACGTTCCGTCAGCACGTCCGCCGCCTTGCAGGCCAGTTCCGCACCCAGGACCAAATGCGGTTCTGGAACCCCCGACAGGTCCACCGTCAAGGTTCTTCCCATGCCTTTCACCTTTCCTGTCCTTGCGAAAGGAAGCGTTCAAAGTCGTCGTCTTCGTCCTGCGGCGGCAGGTCGATTCGGCTGCGCGCCGCAGGTGACAGGCCGAACTCCATCGCCAGAAGCCGCATGCTGTGCTCCGCCTTCTCGACGCTCACTTCGGCCTTTCGGATCGACACCGCGTCCTCCGGGTTCGTCCGAAGGACACGCCGAAGCCGCCGGCAGGCGTCCACGTACCGGCTCCAGGCCTCGCAGTACGCGCCGAACGTGTCCGCATCGGCTTCGGTGAGCAGCCCCAGCCTCTCCAGCCGGGGCGCCAGCGCCGCCCACTTTCTCTTCGCCGCCGCGGACAACCACGAAGGGCATTCTGGTGCCACTGGCTGCGGCTTGGGCTCGTTCAACACCCGATCCGGCCGTGCCGTCCCCTGTAGCACCTTGAGCGCCGTCGGCTTGCGATGCCGGGCCCCTCCCCTAGGCACGTCCATCACCCCCGGAAGTTTTTGTCTGCCGACGTACACGCGAGACCCCGCGCACGGTCCCCAGGGCCAGCGCACCGAGGAGTCGAACCCCCATAGGGTGACGCCCCCTGCCAGCGCCGGACGCGGCCACAAGCGTCGCGAGCGCGCACGTCGCGGCATAGCACACGGCCGCCACGAGGATCCACACCAATGCACCGATCATCCGTGCGCCTCCTTCAGGAACCGCTCCAGCAGCGCCAGGGCCTCGGGGTGCGCCACCACGTCCTTGCGGTCGAGCACCGCCGTCTTGCCCCGCCGTACCTCGCCTGTCTCTCTGTCACGGTAGAGCGTTGTCACCTGCAGCTTGCCGGCCGCCTTGTAGTAGGCCAGCTGCGCACGCTCCGTCCGAATCTCCTCCGGCCTCTCGCTTTCCCAGTACCGTACTGCCACGCTCATGCACCCCCTTCCCGCCACGGCGCGCCGCTCCATGCAGGGTCGCCGGGCGGCACGTCACGGCCAAGAGAAGAAAGGGGCAAATCATCGTCCGCATCGTCCTCAGCGTCCGCAAATGCCGGAATCCCTTGTCGCACTTGGGTTTCCGTGCGGACGATGGGCGCGGACGATAGAGCTTCGTTTGCGTCCGCATAGCTGGTTTGCGTCCGCACATCGTCCGCATCATCGTCCGCAGGCGAAACCCTTGTGGCGCTTGGGTTTGCGGCCTCTGTGGCATCTTCGCGGACGTTGCGGACGATAGGTTGCTCTATCTTTCTCACGGCCACCATGCGCCGCCGGTCGTGACCCTCCCGGTAAAACTCCACCTCGACGCCCAGGGCCCGCAGGAACGTGGCGGCACGTCGCAGCCGGTTGGCCAGCGTGCGCGCCGTCGTCGGCCACGTTCGCGAATGCTGCACCTTCTCCGGCGCGATCTGCTCCAGTTCGTCCAGCAGTTCCGATGCCGTCCCCGTCCATTCGCCGCGTTCGGCCGCTTGCCGCACCGCCTGCGCTACGGGGTCGGCCTCCAGGGCCAGTTCCACCGCGTCAGCGCGGTTGCCGGCGTAGGCGTCCATGAACGCACCCGCCGGCCAGGGCAGCGCCGGTTCGGCTGCCACCACCCACTTGGCGAAGTCGGCCATACGCGGCATGCGGTCGAGCCGCACCCGATCGACGTTCCGCAGGGCGCAGGAAACGGCGTCCAGAAGGCCGGCAAGAACGCGGGGCCGCGCCTTCTCCCACTCGCGCCAGAAGCTCGCCTCGTCGCGCCGGCATTCGTCGGGTATCGTCGGCAGGTTGAGAATCAACGCACGGTCAAGGAGGTCCTGGCGCGTCGCCACGTCGTCGATGCCGTTCAGGATCACGGGCCGCGTAGCCGCAAGGATCGTTTCCTCGGCGTTCTCATACAGGGTCCGAGTCGCAAAGCCACCGCCTGTGGCCAGCCGGCAGAGTCCGTCCGACAGCCAAGGCGCAAGGCCGCTCACGTTGTCCAAGACGACGCACCATGAGTTTGTTGCCGCGATGAACAGGTCCCGTTCGTCGCGCGGCATGGTGCGGAGCGGTGCAGCATTGGGGTCTACCAGCGAACGCAGCACGCGTGCCGTCGTGGACTTGGCCGAACCCTGTTCCCCTTGCAGGCACAGCACCGGATACGGGCCGGACGGATGCAGCGCCGCCACAAGCCACGCCACCACGAGCGGCCACTGCTCGTCCGTCACGTTGAGGAACGGCCGCAGTTCCTCAATCCGACCGCCCTTTGCCGGTTGCGGAAGCGCCAGCATGCCGCGCGTGCGGCGGAGTTTCACGGGCGGCGCGGTGGTCACGTGCCAGCCGTTCGCGTTCACTTCCACCGCTCGCCACTCGTCGTCACAGAGGTCGAGAAACACGCGGTCGCCAAGCGCCCCTATGCGAACGAAGACCGCATATTCACGCCCCCCGAACATAGCGCGGGCCTCAAGCACTCCGAGGGCGTCCTGGAGTGCTTGCGCGCTCGGCGGCCTCCCCTGGGCGCCGTAGAAGCGGCCGATGAGCCATTGGCGAAACCCCTTCGAGCGGAGGGGCCACGTCTCGATATGGCGCCCCTCAAGAAACGTGGCGAAGGCTTCACTGTCAGGCGCGTGCCATAGCTCCACGGCCTCAGCCAGTTCGACCAGCACTTGCGCCTGTGGCTTCTTGTCGCGCTCCGCCGCCTCGTACTCCGCAAGGGCGGCCAGATTCTCACCCGGCATGGCGCACCACCCCCCGTTGCCGGCGGCGAAGCTCCGCCCGGGCGATGCTATCCACCGTCACCAGAACCTCGTCGTCCGACAGCGGTGGCCGGCAATGCACCCAATTCCAGGCCAGGAGGAAGTCGAGAGCCAGCATGGGGTCCACGCCCTTGCGCAGCAGGTGGCCCGCCAGGCTTGCAATGCTGCTGTTCCGCGCGCCCTGGTACACCGTCCGACGCGCCAGCTCGCGCCATTCCTCCCGCGTCCGCCAAGGACGGTCCGGGCGGCGCGTCAGCCGCTTCAGCAGCCACTCGGGGCACGGGGCCAGGGGCACGGTGTCAGGGTGCAGGTCGGTCCACTCATACCGGCGCCCCGACGGGTGGACGCTCGGCGGGGCGGAGTCTTCGGTGTAGGCGCTGCCGACGGCGGC
>JADBKN010000014.1 GCA_014896375.1 Bacillota bacterium
CCCACGCGGCGCCCTCCTCAGCCGCCCCTGCCGTGGTGGTTGCGATGACGGCGCGGTACGTGATCGTCAACGCCGACGACTTCGGCCTCTCAGAGAGCGTGAACCGCGGCGTGTGCGACGCCCACCGGGCGGGGGTGGTCACGAGCGCCACGGTCATGGCCAACATGCCCGGGTTCCTCGACGCCGTGCGCCGCGCCCGCGCCATGCCCGGCCTGGGGGTGGGCCTGCACGTCAACTTCACGTACGGCCGGCCGCTGACGCCGCCGGAGCTCGTGCCCACGCTGGTCGGCTACGACGGCGCGTTTTTCTACCGTGATCTTGAGGCCCGCGCCGTCGGCGCCTGGAGCGCGGAGGAGGTCGCGCGGGAGCTGGCGGCGCAATGGAACCGCGCCCGGCGCGCCGGCCTGCGCCTTACGCACCTCGACTCGCACCACCACGTGCAGCGCCATCCCGTCGTCTACGCCGCCATGGCGCGCCTCGCGGCCAGTGAGGAGCTGCCCATGCGCCGCACCGCCGACGAGTTTCCGGCCGACCTGCCGTTTCCGCACCCGCCGACGACCGACCGCCTCATCAGCGACGTGTACTTCATGGGCGACGGGCGCGAGCGCTTCCTCGCCCGCATACGGTCCATCGGGCCGGGCGTCACGGAGATCATGACCCACCCCGGCTACGTCGACGACGACGTCCGCCTGCACTCCGCCTGGACCGACCAGCGCGCAGAGGAGGCGCGGGTGCTGGCGGATCCGTCCCTGGCCGCGGCGATGAGCGCCCAGGGCCTGCGCCGCATTCACTTTGGGCAGCTGGCCGCCGCTCGCCGCGAGGGCGCGGCGGCCGGCGGCACAGGGGGAGGGGTGGCCGGTGGGCAGCACTGACGATGTCCTTGAGGCGCGCGTGGCGGAGGCGCTGGACGAGAAGCGGCTGCTCCTTGGAACCAGCGGGCGCTCCGTGGTGCGGGAAGGCGTGCGCGCGCTGGCGGGGGAGGCGCTGCCGCTCGTCGGTGTGCACGAGGCCGCGCACCGCATCCGCCGGACCCTGGAGGCGCGCCGGCCGTTCTCGCTCATCCGGCTCGGCGACGCCGAGGCGCTCACGCTGGCGCAGGGGCTGGTCCTCTCGCCGGAGGAGGCCGCGCGCCGCCTGCCGCTGCTCGCCGAGACGCGGGTGGTCACGCCCGCCTTTGGCGCGCGCGACGCGCTCCTTCAGGCGATCGGCGAAGCCGACCTCGTCGGCGTGCCGCTCGCGCGCATCGGCAACTACCAGCCCCTCCTGGCGCGGGCGCTTGAGGAGGCGGGCGTGCACCTGCCGCGCGGGCGGCTGACGAGCTCCGTCATCAACTACGAACTGCGCGACCGCGGGTACTGGCGAGGCCTTCTGGCCGGGCGGCGGGTGCTCGTCGTCGGCGGGCCGGGGGAGCGCTTCGCCGCATGGCTGCGCAGCCGGGGTGTGGACGTGCAGGGCGCCGTCGTCCCGGTGCGCGGCTTTCCCGACCTGGAAGCCACCCTTCGCCGCTGCCGCGCCTACCGCTTCGACGTGGCGCTCGTCTCGGCGGGGGTGACGGCCTGCCTCCTCTGCCCCCGTCTCAGCCGCGAGCTCGGCGTGGTGGCGCTCGACATCGGCCACGCCGCGGACGAGACACTCGCCGGCGACCCTTTCTTCAAGCCGGTGCGGCGGCCCGAGGGGCCGCTGACGCTCGCCGACCTGAACGAGGTCTCCGGCCGAGCGGGCCGGGCATGGCCGCACGCCACCTGGATCTACGAGGAGATCCAGTCCCGCGGCGCGACGTCGACCGGGCGCTACACCGCCTTCGACGAGGACGATGAGGCCATGCCCCGGCGCTGGAGCTTCATCGCCAAGACGCACCGCCCGGAGGTGCTGGAGGCGGAGGCGCGCGGCGCCGCATGGGCGCGGGAGAGCCGATCCGTCCGCGTGCCGCGGGTGTATCTGGCGACAGCGCGCTTCCTTGCCCAAGAAGAGCTTGAAGGGACCGTCCTGCCGCACTGCGCGCGGCCGGCCTGGCGCCGCGCCATGCGCGCGCTGGCCCGCTTTCACGCGGAGATGCGGGCGGCGGCGGGGGCAGGCGGACGGGGGGCGCCAGCCGCTGCCGCGGGCGACCCGACCGGAGCGGACAGCGCGGCGGGCGGCGTCCTGCCGGAAGTGCCCTACGCCGCGTGGCGGGAGGATGTCGAGCGCACGCTCGAGCGCGCGGAGGCGGCTGCGGTCTCCCTGCCCGAGGAGGACCGCCACACGTTGCGCGAGCTGCGCGCGGCCTGGCGCGAGCTCTCCGCCCTGGAGCCGGCCGACGACCGCACGACGTTCACCCATGGCGACCTGCACGCGCACAACATCCTCGTCCCCGAGGAGCCGTCCCTCCCGCCGGGATTCGTGGACTGGGAGACGGCCGCCCTGCGCCTGCCTGTCTTCGACGTCTCAAGCCTAACCGACGGCCTCGCGCCCGCGTGGCGCGACGAGCTTCTGGCCGAATACGCCTCCGCCCGCCGGGATGCCGGCTGGCCGTGCGACGTGCGCGACTTCCTCCACGACTACACCGTCGTGCACACGCTGCGCGTGGTGGAGATGACGGCCTGGACACTTGCGGACGTGGCCGCGCGTCCGGCCGCGGCCGCCGGCGGCCTTCTGCGGGCGCTGCGCCACGAACTCTGGAAGGCGCGGGCGCATCCGGCCCGGGATCTGCCGTGGTGAGCCCGCCGCTCGCGCTGATCGTGGACCCGGACCTCGGCGGGGAGCGCCTCCGGCTGCGCCTTGGCGGTGGGGAGGCGGAGTGGGCGCGGCCGCTCCTTGAGGGGCCGCCCACCCAGCCACTCTGGGTGGGGAAGCGCGCCCGCTTTGTCGCCGTGGAGGTCGAGGAGGCGGCGGCGCCGGTGGCGGCGCCGGGTGCCGGGACCGCGGCGCTCGTCCTCAGCGCCGCCGCGGCGCGCCGCCTCTTCCTGCCGCCCGGTGAGGGCTTGCGAGTGTGCCTGCGCCGCGACCCTGAAGGGCTGCGCCTGGGACCGGTCATCGGCCTTCTGCTCGGCGACGGCGTGAGCGGCGACCCCCCGCCCCTCTGGTGGATCGAGCGCTGCCTCGGACCCTGCGTGCCCGTGGGGCTCGTCTACGCCTTCACGCTGCGCGACGTCGACCACGCCCGCGCGGCCGTGCGGGGACGCCTCTGGGCGGCTGGGCGCCTCCTGGAGCCGCAGCTCCTGCCGCTGCCGGACGCTGTCTGGAACCGCGAGGAGTTGCCGGACCGGCTGCGCCCGCTGGCGAAGCGGCTCTGCGACGGCCGCCTCTTCAACGAGCGCCTGGCGTGGAGCAAGGCCGAGGTGCAGGCTGTGCTCGACGGCCTGCCGCACGTGCCGCCGGCCGTGGCCGTGCGGCTCGGGCGCGACGCGGCGCGAGATGAGGCGGAGCGCGCGGCGGAGACCGTGGCGGGGTTCGTGACGCGCCACGGCGCTGCGTACTGGAAGCCGGTGTACGGGAGCAAGGGGGCCGGTGTGGCGCGTCTCACGGTGGAGGAGGGGGAACTGGTCGCCGCGTTCGACACCCCGCGCGATGTGGAGACGGCGCCCTCGGCGGCGCCGGCGGATGCCGACGGGGCGGCCGGAATGGAGTCCACGGCGACCGCCGCGACGGAGCCGCCGCCTACTTTGCGCTGGCGCGGCCGTGCGGCGGAGATCCTGCGGCGTTGCAGCGCGCTGGCGCCGTCGCGCGCCGGCTACCTCGTGCAGGCAGCTGTACGACCCGCTGTGCCGGACCGGCCCTTGGACGCGCGGCTCGCCCTGCAGCGGGACGTCTCCGGCGCCTGGCGCGCCACCGCCCTCTGGGGCCGGATCGGCGCGCCGGGCCGCATCACGGCGAACCTCAGCACCGGCGCCGAGCGCCTGGCACCGGAGGCGCTCTGGGCCCTCCTCGGCCTCGACGGTGCGGCGGGGGGACGCCTCCTGCGGGACATGGAGGCTGGATTGGCGGACTTCGCCGAGCGGCTCGGCGCCCGCTTCGGCGCGTGCGCCGACCTCGGCTTCGACGTCACCTTCGACCCGGACGGCCGCTGGTGGCTCATCGAGGTCAACCCCCGCCACGACCTGACGCTCTTTCGAAACACGACTCCGGAGGTCTGGCGCGCCGTGGCCTGCACGCCGCTGGAGTACGCGGCCACCCTGGCCGGCTTCGGCGGGACGGCCGGATGAAGCGCAGGCCGCCGGCTCTGAACGTGGTGGTGGACGCCCGGCTGCCGCCGGCCGCCGGACTCATCGATCCGGCCGGCTTGCCGCTGCCGCCTGAGGCCCTCGGGGGGACGGTGCGGCTTGCGCTGGGCGGCCTCTGCAGGCGCGTGCGCCTGGAGGGTGGCGCGCCGCGCCGGGAACTGCGCCTGGACCCGGCGACGGCGTCCGCCCTCGGGCTGCCGCTCTGGCCCGCTCCCCCGCGCCTCTCCCTCCGCGTGCGCGCCACGCCGGGCGGGCTGCGCCTTGGGCCGGTGATCGGCCTCTTTCTGGGCGACGGCTCGGCCGAGGATCCGGAGAGCCTCTTGCCCTGGCAGGCGTTCTGCCTGGCGCAGGCGCCGGTCGCCGGCTTCATCTACGCCTTCGACTTCGCACAGGAGGACGCGGCCGCGTGGCCGGAGGGCCGCGCGGGGCCGGTGCCGCCGGGCCGCGGCGGGGGCAAGGCGCGCGGCGAGCGGCTCGTGCGCGGCCGCCTCTGGGACGGTCGCGCCTTCCGCGCGCCGGCGGCGCTGCCGCGCCCCGACGCCGTCTGGAAGCGCGGCGAGGCGGTGGCGGAGCTCCAGCCGGTGCTGCACCGCCTGTGCCGGGGGCGCCTCTTCAACGAGCGTCTCCGCTGGAGCAAAGCCGAGGTGCAGGCGGTGCTCGCCGGCCGCCCGCACGTGCCGGAGGGTTTCGCCGCACGCCTCGCGGACGAGACGCTCGCCGCGGACGCGATCGCCGTCGGCCGCTTCCTCGAACGCGGCGCCGCGTACCTGAAGCCGGTCTACGGCAGCCAGGGAAACGGGGTGGCGCGCCTTTCCCGGGAGGGGGCGGGCTGCCGGCTGCAGCTCGACGGGACCGCCACCGTGGCGCCGCTGGAGGCGGTGTTGCGCCGGTACCGCGACCGCGCGCCCTCGCCGGCCGGCTACCTGGTCCAGCGGGCCATCGACCAGGCCGCGCCCGGCACGCCGGTCGATCTGCGCGTGATGGTGCAGCGCGGGCGCGACGGGCGCCTGCGCTGCACGGGCATGTGGGCGCGCCTGGCGGAGGCGGGGAGCGTCGTCAGCAACCGCTCGGCCGGCGGCCGCCTTGTGGAGCCGCACGCGATGCTGCGCGCCCTGGGCTTCGCGGACGGCGCCGGGCGCCTTGCGGCTGTGGCGCGCGGCACCGTGCTTCTCGCGCGGCGGCTGGAGGCCGCCTTCGGCCGCATCGGCGAGGCCGGCTTCGACGTGATGTTCGACCGCGCCGGCGAGTGGTGGGTGCTGGAGGTGAACCCGCGGCCCGGGCTCATGATCTTCGCCGCAGCCGACCCGGCCGCGTTCCGCCGCATGGTCCGCGCCCCGCTGGAGTACGCCGCAGCCCTCTCCGGGTTCTAGACCCACGCCATCTTCAGCGCCAGAAAGGCGCAGAAGAGGGCGAGGGCGGCCGCCAGCCCGGCCACCTCCTGGGCGCCGAAGCGCAGCGCGACAAGCGGCGTCTTGCGGCCGGGATAGGCGTAGCCACGCGCGTCCATGGCGATTTGGAAGTCGTTCCCCTTCCGGAAGAGGAGGAGGATGAGCGGCGTGACGACCGGCACATAGGCGCGACGCGCGCGCTGCCACGCGTTCATGGCGTCCATGTCGAAGCCGCGCAGCCGCTGAGCGTCGAGGATCTCCTGCCAGAGCTTGAAGACGAGCCCCGTGAAGGACAGCGCCGAGACGAACATGAAGCTGACCTTCGCCGGCACGCGCAGCTGGCCGAGCGCTCCCATGATCTCCGCCGGCGAGGTCGTCACCACAAAGAGCGGCAGGGCGAGCGCCGCCGCGAGGATGCGCAGGCTCAGCACCACGCCCCAGAAGAGACCTTGGTCGGTCACTGTGCCGATGTCGCTGCCGAAGAAGGCCAGCCGGCCGAGGCTGAAGATGACGTGCCCGCCTTCGTAGAGCAGCGCCTGCGAGACGATGATGAAGGCGAACGTCCACGCGAGCACGCGCATGAGCACGCCGAGCGGACGCAGCCCCACGCGGGCGACGGCCCAGAGCGCGAGGGAGGCGAGCGCCCAGAAGCCGGCCGCCGCCAGGTCCGAGACCGTCGCCCGGTACGGGAAGATGACGACGGCGAGCGTGAGGAAGAGGTAGGCCAGCTTGACGATCGGGTGCATGCGGTGCAGCGGCGTCGAACGCGCGCTGTATTGGAAGACGCCCATCGCGACCTCCTCCTATGCGCCTTCGGCCTCGCGCACGAAGCCCGCGGCCTCGCGCGCGGCACCTCGCGCGCCACGGCCGGCCGCCGGTTCCAGCGCGGCCAGCAGGCGCTCCAGGCTCACGGCCTCTGCGGG
This sequence comes from Bacillota bacterium, assembly GCA_014896375.1. Classification (GTDB taxonomy): domain Bacteria; phylum Bacillota; class Sulfobacillia; order RBS10-35; family Bu92; genus Bu92. The sequence goes on from JADBKN010000014.1 coordinate 6,511, forward strand.
TACGCCGGCCTCCGCCAGGGCCCGCACCACGGGCGCGATCTGCGGCGGCCGCAGCTTTGTCCGCTCCAGGAGCTCCTCCTGAGCGAAGACCTCATGCGGCCGCCCCTGGGTGAGCACGCGCCCCTCCCAGAGCACCACGACGCGCGTGGCGTAATGCGCCACGAGTTCCATGTCGTGGCTGATCATGATGACAGTCCGGCCCTGGGCGCGCAGGGCCTCCGCCAGGTCGGCCAAGAGGTAGCGGCCGCGGTAGTCCTGGGCGGTCGTCGGCTCATCGAGGATCAGGATCTCCGGCTCCATGGCGAGCACGGCGGCCACGGCCAGGCGGCGGCGGTCGCCGAAGCTCAGCCGGAAGGGGAAGTGGTCGGCCGCGGCCTCCAGCCCCACCGCGGCGAGGCTGCGGCGCGCGCGCCGCTCCACCTCGTCCGCCGGCAGCCCGAGGTTGCGCAGGCCGAAGCGCACCTCCTCCAGCGCCGTGACGTTGAAGAGCTGGTAGTCCGGGTTCTGCAGCACGAGGCCGATGCGCTGCGCGATCTGCGCCACGCGCAGGCGCGTGAGATCCTCGCCGCGATGGCGGATCTCGCCCGCGCTCGGCCGCAGGAGGCCGGTGATGAGCTTCACCAGCGTGGACTTGCCGGACCCGTTCTGGCCGATGATGCCGAGGCATTCGCCCTCGTACACGTCGAGCGACACCCCGGCGACGGCCGGCCGCCCGGCAGCGCCGCGGCGGCCTGGGCGGCGGCACCCGGGCCGGCGGCCGCAGCGGCACCCGGGCCGCCAGCGCCCGTCGCAGCGGCTGTGGCGCGCGCGTCCGCGGCCGCTTCGTCGCCGGAGGAGCCACCGCCGGCCTCCGCGCCGCCTCCCGCGCCCGCCGCCTCCCGCAGGAAATCCCAGAACCGCTGCAGCGGCGGCGGCTGCACGCCCGCCCTCTCCAGGAGCTCCGTCTGCGCCAGCACCTCGGCCGTCGGGCCGAACGCGGCCACGCGGCCTTCGTGGAGGACCAGCACGCGGTCGGCCAGGTCCTCGACATCCCAGTTGTGTGTCGTCATGATCACCGCCTGGCCGGTCTCGCGAAGGCGCAGCCGGCCCAACGCCTCCAGCACCTCGCGATGGCCGAGCGGGTCGAGCTGCGAGGTGGGCTCGTCCAAGAGAAGCAGGCGCGGCTGCATGACGAGCGCCGCCCCCAGTGCCACGCGCTGCTTCTGGCCGCCGGAGAGCGCGTGCGTGGCCTGGCGCTCCAGGCCCTCCAGCCGCACCACGGGCAACACCCGTTCCACGCGCCGCCGGATCTCCTCGGCCGGCACGCCGAAGTTGGACGGCCCCAGGGCCAGTTCCAACCCCACCTCCGGCATCGAGAGCTGCGATTCCGGATCCTGCAGCACGATCGCCACGTGCCGGCCGGTCTCCCACATGGGCACGTCCCAGGGGTCGATGCCGTCGACCTCCACATCGCCGCGCCGTGCGCCGCCGAAGATGTGCGGCACGACGCCGCTCAAGAGGTAGCAGAGCGTCGACTTGCCGGCGCCGTTGGCGCCGAAGACGGCGAGGAACTCGCCCGGTCGCAGCTCGAAGGTGAGGTCGTGCAGCACCGGGCGGTCTTCCGCATACCCGAACGTGACGTGCTCAAGACGGACCAAGGGCGCCTCCCCGGCGGCGCCCCCGCCCCTCACCACAGGCCGTCGCGCACCTTCGGCAGGCCGCTGCGGCTCAGCGCCTCCAGCACCGGCACGGAGATGGCCGTCACGACGGCGGACAGCGCGGGCACCCACCACGAGTAGCCGATCAGCGTCGCCACGCCGGCCGCGGGCACATAGTGCTGGATGTACCAGTAGGGCTTCGCCCAGGGGTTGAACCAGAGCCAGAGGGCGCTGAGAAGGATGATGAAGATGCCGGCGTACTTGCGCGGCCGCGCCTCCGACGCCACCAGCGACGGGATCAGCCGCGTCCCGATGGGGCTGAAGATCACAACCAGCGACGGCAGCCAGTAGATGGCGGAGAGCGCCTGGTAGAGCGGTTCCGGAGGCGCCTGGAAGCCGGCGCTGGCGCCGGGGATGTAGAACGGGAACAGCACGGCGAACGCCGCGCTCACCACACCCAGGAGGTAGGAGAGCAGGCGGTTCTTGTTGAGGTGGGCGATGCTCGCCGTGTACACGGCCGGCAGCACGCCCGTCAGCAGCACGTCCAGGAGGCCCATGGGAAAGCCGGCGGGTGCGAGGAACATGCCGATCACACCGCCCACGACGGCCGCCGCGATGCCGCCCGACGGACCCAGGAGCAGCGGCGCGATGGCGGCGAACGGCACGAGCAGCGGCACGTATCCTCCACCGCCGACGTACGGGAAAATCGGAATCAGTGCGGTGACGCCGATGAGCGCCCCGAAGAGCGTGATCCACGCCACGGGCGCGGTGCGAGCTTCCTGCGAGACTTTGCGCGTCTCCAACCCGGCCAACCAGCATCCCCCCAAGGTGTTGCGGTTAAGCGAGATTTATTCGGACGAGGCAGGAAAATTCCTTCCCGCGCGCAACTGTTTCAGTTGTGCTGTCCCAGGTGCTCCGCGAGGCGCGCGGTGTGGGAGAGCACGCGGCGACGTGGGCCTACGATCTGTGGCCCGGACGTCGGGGTGAGGCGCGGGACGCCGAGCCGCACCGGCGCCGTGCGCCGTCCGACTGTCCCCGGCACCGCAAGCCGCCGCGGCCGCCCCGACGCCCACTTCCCGCTTGACCGGCCCTCCCCAAGGTCTGCGCTCATACCTCCGCATACTCATGTGAGGAAGCGCCCCGGCGTACGCCGGGGCGCCACATTCTGATCATCTGCTGGGGCATTGGCCGGCCCGCAGCCGCGGCCGCGCGCCGCCCCTCGCACGGCACCCGCGCGCCGCGCCCCCCGCGGCCGCGGCCCTCGCACCGCCGGCCCGCGCACGGGCCGCCCCTCGCACGACAGGCCCCCGCGCGCCGCCGTTTGCCCTCACACCACCGCCGCGATCGCCTGCTCCAAGATGCCGAGCCCTTCGTCCAGCACGTCCTCCGGCACGTTCAGCGCCGGCATGAGGCGGATCACCTGCCCGTACGGGCCGGCCGGGTACAGCAGCAGGCCGCGCCGCAGCGCCTCCGCAATCACGCGGTGCGCCAGCTCGCCGTCGGGCGCGTTCGTCTTCGGGTCGACGAACTCCATGCCGATCATCAGCCCGATGCCGCGCACGTCCCCGATCACCGGGAAGCGCTTCTGCATCTCCCGCAGGCGCTCCATGACGCGCGGCCCCAGCGCCGCCGCGCGTTCCGGCAGTTTTTCCTCAATGAGCACGTCGATCGTCGCCACGGCGGCGGCCGTACTCACCGGGTGACCGCCGAAGGTGGTGCCGTGCGCCGCCGAGCCCCAGGAGCCCATGATCTTGTGCGACGCGCCGACCGCCGAGAGCGGGAAGCCGGAGGCGATGCCCTTCGCCATGCAGAGCACGTCCGGGCGCACGTCGAACACCTGGGCGGCGAACATCTTACCCGTGCGCCCGAAGCCCGACTGGACCTCGTCGAAGACGAGCAGGATGCCGTGCTCGTCGCAGATCTCGCGCAGGCCGCGCAGGAACGAGGCCGGCGGCACGATGTACCCGCCCTCGCCCTGCACCGGCTCCACGAAGATCGCCGCCACTTGGGAGGGCTCGATCTCGTAGAGGAAGAGCCGGCGAAGGTGGTCGAGCGCCTCCTTGGCCACACGGTCGGGATCGTCGCGGTAGGGGGAGCGGAAGACGTTCGGGTAGACGGAATGGTACACCGACGGCACGAGCGGCTCGGCCGCGATGCGGTACTTCGCCTTCGACGCGGTGAGCGTCATGGCGCCGTAGGTGCGCCCGTGGAAGCCGCCCCAGAAGGCGATGATGCCGGGCCGGCGGGTGTGGTAGCGGACGAGCTTCATCGCCGCCTCGATGGCCTCGGCGCCGCTGTTGCCGAAGTAGAACGTCTCGATGCCGTCCGGCGTGATCTCCCGCAGCCGCTCCGCAAGGCGCAGCGCCGGCTCGTACGCGGTGACGCCGATGGCGGAGTGCACGAGCCGGTCGAGCTGCTCCTTGACGGCGGCGATGACCTTCGGGTGGCGGTGTCCGGTGTTGTTCACGGCGAAGCCCTGGGTGAAGTCGATGTAGCGGGTGCCGTCCGCGCCCCAGATGAACGACCCCTCCGCGCGCGTGACCGGCAGGTTCGGCCAGTCGTTGGCGAGCGGAGGAGCGAGGAGTTCCTTGAGGCGCCCGGTCAGCTCTTGAAACGTGGACACGCCTGCATCCTTCCCTTCCGTGTTTAAGCTAGTCGTTCCCCGTTCGCTTGTCGATGCCCGCCGTTCGGGGGACAATGAACGATGGCGCACCGCAGCGCGCGCCCCTCACCCCTCTGCGAAGGAGCGATGCGCTTGCCACGCAGCGACGGCCGCGGTCCCCGCGAACTGCGCCCCCTCACCCTGGAACGGTCGGTCCTGAAGTATCCCGAGGGGTCGGCGCTGATCGTCGCCGGCGACACCCGGGTGATCTGCACGGCATCGGTGGAGAGCGGCGTCCCCTCCTGGCTGCGGGGACAGGGCCGCGGCTGGATCACAGCCGAGTACAGCATGCTCCCCCGCGCTACACAGCAGCGCACGCCGCGCGAGGCGTCGCGCGGCAAGCAGAGCGGCCGCACGGTGGAGATCCAGCGCCTCATCGGGCGCGCCCTGCGCGCCGCCGTGGACCTCGAACTCCTGGGCGAGCGGACCCTCTGGATCGACTGCGACGTGATCCAAGCCGACGCCGGCACGCGCACGGCGAGCATCACCGGCGCGTTCGTGGCGGTGGCGGAGGCCGTGGCGCGCCTTTTGGAGGACGGGGAGCTCGCCCGCTCGCCGCTGCGGGATTACGTCGCCGCCGTCAGCGTGGGGCTGGTGGAGGGGGAGCCGCGCCTCGACTTGAACTATGAAGAGGACTCGACGGCGCAGGTGGACTTCAACGTCGTCGCCACCGGCGCCGGGGAGCTGGTGGAAGTGCAGGGCACCGCGGAGGGTGGGCCCTTTCCGCGGGCGGTGCTGGACGGGCTCGTCGACCTGGCGCTGGAGGGCATCGCGCGGATCGTCGACGCGCAGAAGGCGGCGCTGGGGCCGCTCGCGGCCCTCGTCGGCTCGGCGGGCCACCCGGGGGCGGGCGGCGCAGACACGGGCAGCGCGACCACAGGCGGCGAAGGCGGCCGCCCCTCATGACGCGGCTCGTCATCGCCACCCACAATCCCGGCAAGCTGCGCGAGTTCCGCGCCATCCTGCGTCCGTGGGCCGACCGCCTCATCTCGCTGTCCGAGGCGGCGCCTGGCGTGCCGCCCCCGGAGGAGCGGGGCGATACGTACGAAGCCAACGCGCGGCTGAAGGCGCATGCGGCTGCGGCCGCCACAGGCCTGCCGGCCCTCGCGGACGATTCCGGCCTCGAGGTCGACGCCCTCGGCGGCGAGCCCGGCCCGCGCTCGGCGCGCTTCGCCGGTGAAGGCGCAAGCGCCGCCGAGAACAACGCCCTCCTTTTGGAGCGGCTGCGCGGCGTGCCGTGGGAGGCGCGCGGCGCGCGGTACGTCGCCTGTCTCGTGCTGGCGTCGCCGGACGGGCGGGAGGCGGTGGCGTGGGGGACCTGCCGCGGCCGCATCCTGGACACGCCGCGCGGCGAGGGCGGCTTCGGCTACGACCCGCTCTTCTACCTGCCCGCCTTCGGGCGCACGTTCGCCGAGCTTTCGCCGAACGTCAAGAATCGCGTCAGCCACCGCGCACGCGCCGCGCGGGGGCTGTGGTTGGAGATCGATGCATGGCTCGCCACCTGACCCCCATCCGCTGCTTTGCCGCCGTCCGCGTCGAGGACGAGCCGCGGCAGGCCATCGCCGCCTGGCAGGACGAACTGCGCGCCTCCGGCCTTGAGGCCCGCTGGGTGGCGCCGACCCACCTGCACCTCACCCTCAAGTTCTTCGGCGACCTGCCGCGCGCGGCGGCCGAGGCGCTCGGCCGCGCTCTGGGCGAGGCCATGGACCGGCAGCGCCCGTTCCACATCGAACTGCGCGGCGCCGGAGCGTTCCCCGACCTGCAACGGCCCCGCGTGCTCTGGGTGGGCGTGGGGCAGGGGGCGCCGGCTCTGGCCGCGCTGGCAGGCGTGGTGGAGGAGGTGGCGCGCAGCCTGGGTGTGCCCTTTGACGCGCGGCCCTTCACGCCCCACCTTACCGTGGCGCGGCTGCGGGAGGGCCCAGCACCGGCGGCGCTGCCCGCGGCGTTTACGGAGGCCGCCCGCCGCTCGTGGGGCGAGCAGGTGGTGAGGGACGTCCGCCTCATCCACAGCACGCTGACGCCGGAAGGGCCCGTGTACCGCGATCTTGGCCGCTTCAAGCTGGAGGCGCGGTAGCGCCGCACGCGAGGCGCCGCACGACCGCCCTCGCTGCGCCCCGTAAGTGCTGGCTTCGGGCGGTGTGCGGCGCCTCCGCGGCACGTCAGCGTGGCGCGGCACCGTCGCCGAGCGGCGCCGCCCCTCGAGCGCGGCGCCGCCGCGCGTCACACGGCCGCCGTCGCCAGTCCTGCCGCCCGCCCCTCCAACAGCCGCCACGCCGTCGCCGTCAGCACGGCCACGCCATACGGGAGCGCCGCTTCGTCGACGGTGAAGTTCGGGTGGTGGTGGGGGAAGTGCGCGCCCACGGCCTCGTTGCGCGCGCCGAGGAATAGGAAGGCGCCCGGCCGTTCCTTCAGATAATAGGCGAAGTCCTCTCCGCCCATGAACGGTTCCACGTCGACGAGCGCCGTTTCGCCCATCACGTCGCGCACCGCTCCGCGGAACACTTCCGTCACCGCGGCGTCGTTGACGAGCGCCGGATACCCGTACCGGTAGTCCAGCTCGCCCTTCGCGCCGAAGGCCGCCGCCGTGTCTTCGACGATCCGCTCCATGGCCGCCACGATCACGCGGCGCGTGTCCTCGTCGAAGGTGCGCACCGTGCCCGTCAGCTCGGCCGTCTGGGCGATGATGTTGAAGTTCGAGCCGGCGCGGAATGTGCCGACGGTCAGCACCGCCGGCCGCAGCGGGTTCACGCGCCGCGACACGACCTGCTGCAGCGCCACCACCATCTGCGCCGCACACGCGAGGGCGTCGACCGCCTCGTGCGGCGCGGCCCCGTGGCCGCCGCGACCAGTGACGCGGATGGTGAAGTCGTCGGCCGTGGCCATCATCGGCCCGGCGCAAATGCCGGCCTTGCCCGTGGGCAGGAGCGACCACAAGTGCAGCCCGATCACCTCATCCACGCCCTCCAGGGCTCCTGCCGCGATCATCTGCGGCGCGCCGCCGGGAAGCTGCTCCTCGGCGGGCTGGAACAGCAGGCGGACGCGCCCCGGCAGCTCGTCGCGCATCTCTAGAAGCGTGCGAGCCACGCCGAGGAGGATGGCCGTGTGCCCGTCGTGGCCGCAGGCGTGCATGACGCCGTCGCGCGCGGAGCGGAATTCGAAGTCGTTGAGCTCGTGGATGGGCAGCGCGTCGATGTCGGCGCGGACGGCCACCGTGCGCCGGCGGCCGCCGGGCGCCGCGGCGGTGCCGTCGATGTCGGCCCAGAGGCCGGTGGGGGTGCGGCGCACCGGCTGGAGGCCCCACTCCTTCAGGCGGGATTCCAGGAAGGCCGTCGTCTCGAATTCCTGAAAGCTCAGCTCTGGATGGCGATGCAGGTAGCGCCGCCAGGCGACGAGCTCATCGGCGAGAGCGTTCGCCCTTGCGAGGATGCGCCGGTCGAGTCCGGTTCGTTCCGACATGTGCGGATCCCCCTCCGTGCAAAGGAGTTCCACCCGGGGCGCGCCGGCTCCTGGCGGTGGGGCGGGACGTCGCGGCGACGTGCCGGGACGTCGCGGCGGCGCGAGCCGCCCGCCGCGCCCCCCGGCGCCGCCGCCCCCGCGCCCCCACGCCCCCGCCCGCCGACCAGAGCGCTTGTCGAACGGTGTCGCCGCCCTCACTGCCCATCGTGACCATGGCACGGTCATTACGTTCCGTTTACGAAACGCCGGCGCGCGTTGCCCGCGCGCCGGCGCCGTTGATATCCTGGGCTTGCCCAAATCTGCGAATGTTCTCCAGGAGGGCGAACGGTGTCGATTCGACGCAGAATCGCAGCCGCGGTGCTCGCGGTGGCGGTCGCCTGCGGATGGGTGGCCCCCGTGGCCGCGCAGACCGGTGCCGGCCAGGACTTCACTGACATCAACGGCCACTGGGCCGCCGCCACGATCCAGGCGATGCTCGCCGCCGGCATCGTCGAGGCGAGCGCGGACGGCCGCTTCTACCCGGACAAGCCCGTGACGCGGCTGGACTTCACCGTGTGGCTCTCCCGCGCGCTGGAGCTCGACGCGGCCGGTGCCGCCAAGCCCCCGTTCAAGGACTGGAACTCCATCCCCGCCCGGTACCAGGGCGCCATCGCGGCCGCCTACGCGGCCGGCCTCGTGCAGGGCTACCCGGACAAGACCTTCCGCCCGTCCGCCACGATCACCCGCGCCGAGCTGGCGACGCTCTTCGGCCGCTCGCTGATGCAACTCGGCGTGCCGGCCGAGTCCCGCTGGTTCGCCATCTTCGCGGACGGCGACAAGATCCCGTCCTGGGCGCTGCCGGCCGCGGCCGCCGTCTCGAAGTTCGTCATCCTCGGGCAGCCGGGCGTGCCCGGCCAGAAGGTGCGCTTCGCCCCGAACGACACGGCCACGCGCGCCGAGGCGCTGACGATGCTCGACCGCTTCATGCAGGTGCGGAACGAGATCAACCCGAACCCGCTGCCGACGCCGCAGCCGAAGCCGCTCGGCGACGAGCCGTTCTTCGCCTCGTATTACGTCAACACGGACTACGGCTACCAGACGCTCCTCAAGCATGGCGCCAGTCTCGATTTCATCGTCTACACCGGCTTCAGCCTCGGCGCGGACGGCTCGCTCGCCGGCCACAGCAGCCCCCGAACCATGGAGTGGGACGCGCAGACGGGCAAGCCCATGCTGGCCATGTTCGAAGCGCACTCGCGCGACGCGAACAACAAGCTGCTTCAGAATCCGGACGCGCGCGCGACGGCGGTGCGGAACATCGTGGACGTCGTCAACGAAGGGTACGCAGGCATCAACCTCGACATGGAGTACGTCGACGCCTCGCTGCGGCCGAATTACACGCAGTTCGTGAAGGAGATCGCGGATGCGCTGCACCCGCTGGGCAAGATCGTCACGCTCTCCGTCTGGGCGAAGACCTCGGATTCGCCGACGAACTCCCTGAGCGGCGTCTACGACTACGCGGCGCTCGGCCAGATCGCCGACTACATCATGCTGATGACGTACGACTACCATTGGGTGGGCGGTCCGCCCGGACCGATCGCGCCCATCTCCTGGGTGCGCAACGTGGTGGCGTACGCCGTGACGCAGATCCCGTCGCGCAAGGTGCTGGTCGGCATCCCCACCTACGCCTATCTCTGGCCGAACAACGGCGGCCGGGGCCGCGCCACGGCCGCGTGGGACGCCGCGGCCACGGCGGCCTCGCTGGGCATCGTGCCGCAGCGCGTGCCGGAGGGCGAGGTCACATTTACCGCCAAGCTCTCCGACGGTGTGACGTACACCTACTATTACAACGACGTCGTCGCCATCCAGCAGAAGATCGCGCTGGTGGGTCAGTATCAGTTGGGCGGCGCGATCATGTGGCGGCTGGGGTTCGAGGACGATGCCGCCTGGCCGGCGCTGCTGCAGGCGTTCGCCCAGGTGCGAGGGGTGTCGCCGTCGCAGTAGGGGCGGACGGCGGCGCGGGGCGCGGCGCGCGGCGACGGGGGCGAGCGCTCTTGAGAGCGCGGTTCGTCCTCGATGGCGCGCCCAGCGGGTGGTCGCGCATGTCCCGGATGTGCGCCCGCCGGGTGGCCGCGCGATCGTAAGTGCTTTACGCGACGCTAACGGCGCGCCGGAGCCTTCGCGGCGACCGTTTTAGGCCTGCATGAGCCTTAAGCTCCCGCGCGTGCCCTCACCAGGGGAGCGGGCGCTTCCGGGCGCCGTCGTCAGCGCGTACAAAGTGCAAACGCTTCATCCGGCATACCCTGCCGCGGGATGCGGGCGGCGGCTTGGCGCGATTCACCCGCGGCGACCTCGGCCTCCGCATCCCCGAGCCATCGTCCGTCGGTCCGGCGGCACGCATGCCGTGCGCGTGCGCGCATCAGCGCGGCCGCGCGTCACCGCCCCGTGGCTCTAGACCGATCAGTGTGTGGTGAAGGAA
>JADBKN010000015.1 GCA_014896375.1 Bacillota bacterium
CGGCGGCAGCGCCCGCCCGACGGCACCGCCCGCCGCCACCGTCTCCTGAAGCGCGCGGAGCATCCACGCTTCCGGTGCCAGCCACGGCGGCCCGACCCCGCAGGCCGCCGCCGCCGCGGCCACGAGGGAGAGCGGCACGGCCGCGCCCACGAGCGGCAGGATGGCGAGACCGGTGAGCGGCGCCCACCACGCCGTCCAGCCGAAGGCCCAAAGGGACGCCGGCGCCGAGGCCGCCACGGCCGCGGCCCCCACGGCCAGCGCGCGCCCCGCCCAGACGGCCGCCCGGTGGCCCCCGCGAAAGCGGCGGGCCGCCCACGGTGCGGCCCAGAGCACACCTGCCGTGGCCAGCACCGACAGCTGAAAGCCGGCGTCCCGCCATAGGGCGGGGTTCCAGAGGAGCAGGGCCAGGGCCGAGGCGCCCAATGCCTGAAACGGCGCCTGCGGCCGGCCGAGAGCCTCGGCCGCGACCGACCAGGCCAGCATCAGCCAGGCGCGCACCGCCGAAGCCGGTGCACCGACGAGCGCCACGTACGCCAGGGAGAGCGCCGCCGCGACTGTCCGCGTCGCCCCGCGCCGGCCGAGCGGCAGCGCGGCCAACCAGGATACCAGCACGGCCACGTGCATGCCGCTGACCGCCAAGGCGTGGCTGGCCCCCGACCAGCGGAAGGCCTCGCGGTCCTCCGCGGACAGGCCGCCGCGGTCCCCGAGCGCCAGGCTGCGCGCGAGTCCCGCCAGGTCCGGAGGCAGGGCGCGCTCCAGCCCGTCCGCCAGCCGGTTCCGCCATCGTGCCAGGGCGCGCCGCCAGGCCGGTCCGCCGTTGTCTGCCAGCCGTTCCGCCGCAGCCGGCTCCAACTCCCATGCGACGCCCCGAGCCAACCAGTAGGAGCGCGCATCGAACGCGCCCGGATTGCGGGCCGGCGGAAGGCGGCGCAGGCGTCCCGTCACGCGCCAGGCCTCGCCGGGCGCCGCGTCCCTTCGCGGCAGGTCCACCAGCACCGCGAGACGGCCGGCACCACCCGCCTCCAGCCGCACTTGCCCCTCCAGCACGGCCCGCGCACCCCAGTCTCCGGGCGCCGTCTCCCTCAGCCAGCCCATGGCCGTGGCGCGCGCGCCCTCGCGCGCGAAACCTCGCCCCTCCGCCGCCCAAGTGAAGGCAGCGGCGCGCGCCGTCACGGCCAAGGCCAAGAGGCCGAGCGCCAGGGCGCCTCGCACGCGGCACCCCGGCGTGAACCCCGGGCCCTGCCCCTGCCCGTGCCCCTGTCCCTGCCCATGCCGCTGCCCTTGCCCGGCGCCCGAAGCACAGGAGCCCGGCGCGTCCAGCCGTCGTACGCCACCGCCTGCAGGCACGGCCCGTGCGCGCACGGCGGCCAGCGCCGCCACCGCCCCCGCCAGCGCCGTGACCGCGGCCAGCTCGTGCGCGCCCACGGGTGCCGGCGCACCCTGTGCCAGCCGCGTCCCGACCGCGGCCGCCAGCCACGCTACCCACGAGGCCGCCCACAACGGGTGCGAGAATACCATATTTTGGCATTCCGCACGACGCCCGTGATTCCTGCCGCCGCGCCGGCTTCGGCCGCCTTTCGTCCGTTCGCCGCGGTCTCCAGAGGCCTAAAGATCGCCGATTTCGCCGTCGATCGCCTCGGTAATGGCGTTTGAGGCCTTATCCATCCCGCTCCGTTCCGTCCGCGGCCCTGTCCGGTCCCATCTTCCCCTTCGTCCCCTACGGCTTGTCTGAGCAGCCCCGGCGTACTCCAAAGGCGCGGCCACAGAGCGCACACTCGTCCCGCTCGCGCCTGGCGCACCGCCCGGACCGCGACGTCGCGCGCCGCGCCCCGCTACGCCCGCGCCCGCTTCGGGATGATCTCGATCGGCCCGTCCTCCACGGCGCTGCGCGGCGCAAACGGCTGGCCCGGCTCATACCGTTCCAGGAACTCGATGACCTCGCGCACGATCTGGCTCGGCGTGGAGGAGCCGGCCGTGACGCCGACCGTCTCCACCCCCCGCAGCCACTCCTCCCGGAGCTGCGAGACGTTGTCGATGCGGTACGCCGGCCGGCCGGCGATCTCGCGCACGACCTGGACCAGGCGGTTGGAGTTGTTGCTACGCTCGTCCCCGACGACGATGACGACGTCGCACTGGCGCCCCTGCTCCACGGCCGCCTGCTGGCGCAACTGCGTGGCGAGGCAGATCTCGTTGTACACCTCGGCCTGGGGGAAGCGGTCCTTCACCTTCTGCACGAGGCGTTCCGTGTCCCACTGGCTCAGCGTGGTCTGCGTGACGACGGCGACCTTCTCCGCCTGCAGGCGCAGCGCGGCCAGATCCTCCTCGGTTTCGATGAGGTGCACGCGCCCCGGCGCCTGGCCCATCGCGCCTTCGGGCTCGGGATGGCCCTTGCGGCCGATGTAGATGATCTCGTACCCTTCGGCGGCGCGAGCGCGGATCACCTCGTGCGTGCGCGTGACGTCCGGACAGGTGGCGTCGAAGACGGTCAGGCCCTTGCGACGCGCCGCCTCCTTCACCTGCGGCGAGACACCGTGCGCCGTGAAGATGACGGTGCCGCTCTCGACCTTCTCCAAAAGGCTGAGGCGGTCGGCGCCGTCCAGCGTGACGATGCCCTCGCGCTCCAGCCACTCCACCACGTGGCGGTTGTGCACGATCATGCCGAGGATGTAGATCGGACGGGGCACGTTCGGGTCCGCGGCGACAGCCTGCGCGAGCGTCATGGCGTCGACGACGCCGTAGCAGTAGCCGCGCGGAGTGATCTTGACGACGCGCAAGGGCGGCGCCTCCTCTGCCATCAGTATACCGGTCAGCGAATGACGACAAACGGGCGCAGCGCCTCGAGTTTCTTCGGGCCGATGCCCGAGACACGGGAGAGGTCGTCCACGGAGCGGAAGGGGCCGTGCGTCTCGCGCTCCTCCACGATGCGCCGCGCCAGCTCCGGACCGATGCCCGGCAACGCCTCCAGCGCCTCCGGCCCCGCGCGGTTCACGTCCACCTTGCCCGAGGCCGGGCCGGATCCGCCCGCGCCGGACCCGCCCCCGCCGCGCGCCGCGCCGCCCGCCGCCCCGCTCCCGCCTCCGGCGCTCTCCCCCTTGCGGGGGATGTAGACCTGGTCGCCATCGGCCACCGGCGCGGCGAGGTTCACCGCAGCGAGCTGCGCGTCCGCGGCCGCCCCGCCCGCGGCCTCGACGGCGTCCCAGACGCGCGCGCCCGCCGGCAGGACGTAGACTCCGGGCTCCCGGACGGCGCCGGCCACGTGGACGACGGCCGCCCCGCCTTCAGAGGGCATCGCCTGCCAGCCGGCGTAGGGCCCGAAGGGGATGCCGCTGCTCGTGCCGCCGGCCGCCAACCCGCCTGCCGCGCCCTCCCCCGCACCTGCGGCGCCACCGCCCGCGGCACGACCCGCCTCGCCCGCGGCGCCGCCCCCCGCGTCCCCGCCCTCCAGCCCCACGCCCCAGGCCGCCGCGGGCTCGGACGCCCCCGCCCGCCACTCCCGCAGCGGATCCGCCGGACGGGCGGCCGCCGCCCGCCAGGCCAGGAGGCCCAGCACCAGGGCCGCCGCCAGCATCGCTGCCGCCGCCCAGGAGCGCCGGGCCTCCCACATGCGAATCCCCCCCTTATCGGGGGGGTTCGGCCTGCAGTTGCCAATTCCTGCCAGTCGAGTTGGTTCCTACACGACGAAGTTCACAAGCCGTCCAGGCACGGCCACCGCCTTGCGCACCGTCTTGCCGGAGAGCAGCGCCTGCACGCGCGGGTCCGCCTGCACCGTCCGGAGCAACGCCTCGCGGTCGAGCCCGGCCGGCACTTCCAGGCGCTCCCGCACGCGCCCGTTGAGCTGCACTACGATCTCCACGGTGTCGTCGACGATCAGCGCCGGGTCGTATTTCGGCCACGGCTGCACGTGCACGCTGTCCTCGTGCCCCAGGCGGTGCCAGATCTCCTCCGTGATGTGCGGGCAGATGGGGGCAAGGAGCAGCGTCAGCGCCTCGACCGCCTCGCGCCAGGCCGGCGTGCGCCCCAGAGCCGTGCGGCGCGCACGCGCGAGCTCGCGGGAGAACTCCATCATCGCCGCGATGGCGGTGTTGAAGTGGAACTCGGCCAGGTCCTCCGTCACCTTCTTGATCGTGCGGTGGGTGAGCTTGCGCAGCTCGCGCTCGCCGAAGGGCGCGGCGCCCAAAACCTCGGCCTCCGCCGCGGCGGCCACGGGGACGTCCCCCTCCGCCGGCTCCTCGTCCACCGCCACACGCCACACGCGGTTGAGGAAGTTCGCCACGCCGTCGATGCCGCCCGGCTGCCAGGGGCCGCCCTGGTCCCACGGGCGCATGAACATGAGGTAGCCGCGCACCACGTCCGCGCCGTAGTGCTCCACAAGATCGTCGGGGTCGATGACGTTGCCGCGCGACTTGCTCATGCGGTGCCCGTCGGGGCCGAGCACGATCCCCTGATTGAAGAGACGCGGGAACGGCTCCGCGTGGTCGACGAGGCCCATGTCCCTCAGCACGCGCGTGAAGAAGCGCGAGTAGAGGAGGTGCATGACGGCGTGCTCCACGCCGCCCGTGTACTGGTCGACGGGCGTCCAGCGGCGCGCGCGCTCGACGTCGAAGGGCGCGTCGTCCTTATGCGGGTCCAGGTAGCGGTACCAGTACCACGAGGAGTCGACGAACGTGTCCATCGTGTCCGTCTCCCGCTGCGCCGGCCCGCCGCACTGCGGGCAGGTGGTGTGCAGGAAGCCCTCATGGTGCTTGAGCGGCGACTCTCCAGTGGGGAGGAACTCCGCGTCCTCCGGAAGGAGCACCGGCAGCTGGTCCTCCGGCACCGGCACCGTGCCGCAGCGGTCGCAGTAGACGATGGGGATCGGCGTGCCCCAGTAGCGCTGGCGGCTGATGAGCCAGTCGCGCATGCGGTACTGCACGGCGCGCCGGCCGATGCCGCGCCGCTCGATCTCGTCGGCGAGCCGTTCCCTCGCGACGTCCGAAGGCAGGCCGCTGAAGGGCCCGGAGTTCACGAGCGTGCCCTCGTCCACGTAGGCGGCGTCGAGCTCCCCGCCCTGCCAGCCGGGCGGGGCCACCACGACACGGATGGGCAGCCGGTAGCGACGGGCGAAGTCGAAGTCGCGCTCGTCGTGGCCCGGCACGCCCATGATGGCCCCCGTGCCGTAGGTGACCAGCACGTAGTCCGCGATCCAGATCGGCAGCCGCTCGCCCGTCAGCGGGTGGACGGCGTAGGCGCCCGTGAAGACGCCGTCGCGCACCTTCTCTGTGGAGAGGCGCTCGACTTCGGACTGGCGCGCCGCCTTGTGCCGGTAGGCCTCGACCTCCGCGCGGCGCTCCGGCGCGGTGATGCGCTCCACCAAGGGGTGCTCCGGCGCCAGCACCACGAAGGAGACGCCGTAGATCGTGTCGATGCGCGTCGTGAAGACCTCGAAGGTGTCCTCGCGGCCGTCCACCTGGAAGCGGAACTGCACGCCCTCGCTGCGGCCGATCCAGTTCCGCTGCATGGCCAGCACGCGCTCCGGCCACTCGAGGCCGCTGAAGTCGAGGAGCTCGTCCGCGTACGCGGTGATCTTGAAGAACCACTGGTCGAGCTCTTTCTTGATCACGGGCGTGTCGCAGCGCTCGCAGACGCGGTTCTCGCCCACGACCTGCTCGCGCGCAAGGGTGGTGTTGCAGGTGGGGCACCAGTCGACGGGCGCGAACTTCTTGTAGGCCAGGCCGCGCTTGTAGAACTGCAGGAAGAACCACTGGTTCCAGCGGTAGTATTCGGGGTCGCAGGTGACGACCTCGTGCTCCCACGCGAAGGACGCCCCCATGGAGCGCATCTGCCGGCGCATGTTCTCGATGTTGCGGTACGTCCACGCGTGCGGGTGGACCCCGCGCTTGATGGCGGCGTTCTCCGCCGGGAGACCGAAGGCGTCGAAGCCGATGGGGAAGAAGACATTGTACCCCTGCATGCGCTTGAAGCGGGCGTAGGCGTCTGTCGGCGAGAGCACGTACCAGTGGCCGATGTGCAGGTCGCCGCTGGGGTAGGGGAACATCGTCAGGAGATAGAAGCGCGGCTTGGGCGAGTCCGGATCCCACTTGTAGAGGCCCGTCTCCTCCCAATGAGCCTGCCACTTCTTCTCGATGGCACGGAAGCTGTAACCCGGCATCGTCATCCTCCTCCGCGCGGTCCCGCCGCGGGCGCCGGGCATCCGGGCACCGTTTCGATGCCGGCGCGGTGCGCCGGGCGTGGGCGCTTCGTTTTGTTCGGGGCGTTCTGGCTCGCCCGGCGGCTGCCTGAGCGGGCCACCGCGCGGTCATCGCCGTCGGCGAGGAAGACTAGCCCGGCGGGGCTGGCTCCGCCAGGCACGCTCGGCATACGAGCCGGCTCTCCGGCGCGATGACGGCAAACGCCGGCGTGGGACGGCACACGCGGTCGTCCACGCCCAGGAGGCGCCCGTCGCGGGCCGTCCGCAAGAGGCCCGCGTCGTCCCTTCCACCGTCCGCCCGATGGGCTCGTCGGCCGCCGAGCGGATGGCCCGCTCAGGCGCCAGGCGTCCGTCGGGCGCCTTGCCATCCGTGACCATCGCGAGCTCTAGCTCGGCCGGCGCCCGGTGGGTTTCGACCGTCTCTTTCAGCCCTGGGAGGCGTCCTGCGTGCCGTGGAGCCGAAGGCGCAGGGCCGTCGTCCAAGATGAGTCGCTCGAAGAGGAGTCGCTCGCCGCGCCGGGCGTCGGCCGGCCCGACGCGTAAAGGGGCTCATGACGACCTCTTCAAGATCCCAGGCGGGAGCGAGGCGCCCGATGGCCCACCCGTTCCAGTCGGAACAGGATCCGCATAAGGCGTCGCTGTCTCAGCCCTTCGGAGCGACGTTCCGCCAGGCGCAGGCGTACTGCAACTTCGTCGTGCTTCAGCCGGACCGCATCCCGGGCGCCGCGCGCGTTGTGGGGCCGAGCGTTCGGCCGGCCGGGGCGCGGTTTCCCTCTGTGCGTTTTCTGCTCGCGGGACCGGGGCTGCGCCTGCGCGTGAAGGAGTACCTCAACGACTGGAATCCCACGGCGTCGGCGCCGAATCTCGCCGTGCGCCAGGTACCGTTCGTCTCGCACGGTACGGTGGGCTGGATCGGGCTCGAGCCGGGCGGCCGGCGCGCGGCGGTCCACACCCGCTGGCGGACGACGGTCGAGGTGCGCGTGCTGCACGGTGATCCGTCCGATGAGGAGATTCTCGAATTCTTCCACGGGTTGCGCCCGGCGCGCCCAGAGGCGCCGGCGCTCTTTCATGCGGTGCCGTACGCGGAGCTGGGGTGGTACCTCTCACGCGGCTGGGCGCCGCCGCTCGGTGAGGGTGCCGGCAGAACGGCGGGCGAGGGCGGCGCGGCGCATGCGGCGGGTGCGACGGGCGCGGCGGGTGCGGAGGGTGCGGCGGATGCGGCGGCGGCCGTGGCGGTGTCGGAAGCACCCGCTGCCGCGTGCCACGTGCCTCCCAAGGACGGGGCGCGACCGTGTCGCTGGACAACCCTGGAGGACGCGGAGGCGGCCTTCGGCAGGCCGCTTCCCGTGCCGGAGCCGCTGCCGCCGGGCTACCGGCTCGACTCCGTCGGTATCGTCGAAGGGAACGGGGCCGTCGAAGGCGACGGGGCCGGCCGCGGGGTGGAGGTCCTCCTCCGCCATGTCGGCAACAGCAACGATGTCATTTGGTGCCGCGCCTGGCCGCGCGCTGAAGGTAAGGTCGGCGATGCCGCCGCGGCCCGCGGGCTTGTTGCCGGGGGAGCTGGGGATGCCGATGCCGCTGCTACGGGAGCCGGGGAGCGAACGGCCGGCACCCAAGAGATCGTGCTCGACGACCGGCGCGTGCGTCTCTATGAGGAGTCTGTCGCGTACGGTGGGCGATACGCATTCTGGGAGGACGGAGCCTACGCGTACGCGGTCTGCGCGCGCGCCGGGCTCACCCTGACACGAACGTTGTTCGTACGCGCGGTAGCGTCCGTGGTGAGACGCTTGGGTCCGCACTCTCAAAGCTGAGCCCATGGACGGGGAGGCCGCCGAGCTGTGGCAGTCGTGAGAGACTGTGCCTAAGGCACCCGGTTTCGACTCGATGTAAGGCGTTCCCGATGCCTCATTTCGGGATTCACCCCCGGCGCCTTCGCCGGCCTGGCACCACGCATCGACCGCCCCCCGCCCCGCCCGCGCCCCGCCTGCGCCCACGCTCCGCGCCCCCCCGCCCTCGCGCTCTTGTCCCCGTGACGCCTGCGGCCCGGCCAGGACTTTCGCCCGCCGGTCCCGTATCCTGAAAACATGCGGCCTTTCGTGCACCTGCATCTCCACACCGAATACAGCCTGCTCGACGGCGCCATCCGGCCGCGGGAGCTGGCCGCCCGCGTGCGTGAGCTCGGCCAGCCGGCCGTCGCCATCTCCGACCACGGCGTCCTCTACGGCGTCGTGGAATTCTACAAGGCCTGCAAGGAAGCCGGTGTGCGGCCGATCATCGGCCTGGAGGCCTACCTGACCCCGGGCGACCATCGCGACCGCGACCGCGGTCCCGGCTCCCTCTACCACATCCTTCTCATCGCCGAGAACGAGGAGGGCTACCGCAACCTCATGCGCCTCTCCTCGGCCTCGTTCGTCGACGGGTTCTACTACAAGCCGCGCATCGACAAGGCGCTCCTCGCCCGGCACAGCGAGGGGCTGATCGCCACCACGGCGTGCCTGGGCGGCGAGGTGCCGTCGCTGCTCCTTGCGAACCGCGTGGACGAGGCGCGGCGCGCCCTGGAGGAATACGTCGCCATCTTCGGCCGCGATCGGCTCTACGTGGAGCTGCAGAACCAGGGTCTGCAGGAGCAGCGGCGCGTGAACCCGCTCCTGCGCGAGCTCGCGCAGGAGTACGGCCTTAAAGTGGTGGCCTGCAACGACGCGCACTACCTGCGCCGCGAGGACGCGCTGGCCCACGACGTGCTCCTCTGCATCCAGACCGGCAAGAGCCTCGACGACCCAGACCGGCTGCGCTTCCCCAACCAGGAGTTCTATGTGAAGTCCGGCGACGAGATGGCGGAGGCGTTCGCCGACTGCCCGGAGGCGCTGGATGCCACCCTGGAGATCGCGGAGCGCTGCCGCGTGGAGTTGCGGTTCGGGCGCCTGCACCTGCCGGCGTTTGATCGGCCGCCGGGCTTCGAGAGCGACGCCGCCTACCTGCGCGCCCTCTGCGAGGAGCGCCTGCCGCGGCGCTACCCGGATCTGGATGCGGACCCGGAGCGGCGCGAGGCCGTGCGCCGGCGTCTGGAATACGAGCTCGACGTGATCGAGCACATGGGCTATCCCAGCTACTTCCTCATCGTCGCCGACTTCGTCGACTACGCCCGCTCGCAGGGCATCGCCGTGGGACCGGG
Source organism: Bacillota bacterium (assembly GCA_014896375.1). Lineage (GTDB taxonomy): Bacteria > Bacillota > Sulfobacillia > RBS10-35 > Bu92 > Bu92. The sequence goes on from JADBKN010000015.1 coordinate 9,360, forward strand.
GCGCGGCTCGGCGGCCGGGAGCATCGTGGCGTACGTCCTCGGCATCACGGACATGGATCCGCTGGAGTACTCGCTGCTCTTTGAGCGCTTTCTCAACCCGGACCGCGTCACGATGCCGGACATCGACATCGACTTCGATTACGAGCGGCGCGACGAGGTCATCCGCTACGTGCAGCGCAAGTACGGCGAGGATCGCGTGGCGCAGATCATCACTTTCGGCACAATGGCGGCGCGCGCCGCCATCCGCGACGTCGGCCGCGTGCTGGGGTGGCCGTACGCGCGCGTGGACGCGGTGGCCAAGCTCGTGCCGCAAGCCCTCGACATGACCCTGGAACGGGCGCTGGCGGAGAGCCCGGAATTGGCCCGCCTCTACCAGGAGGATCCCGAGGTGCGCCAGCTCCTTGAGCTCGCGGCGCGCATCGAGGGCATGCCGCGCCACGCCTCCGTGCATGCGGCCGGGGTCGTGATCGGCTCACAGCCGCTCGCGGAGCTCGTGCCGCTCGCGCGCGTCTCCGACGGCACGGTGGTGACGCAGTACACGATGGGCCCCCTCGAGGACCTCGGCCTTCTCAAGATGGACTTCCTCGGGCTGCGCACCCTCACGGTGATCGAGCGCACCGTGGAGCTGGCGCGCCGGCAGGGGCACGACCTGGACATCGACCGCATCCCGCTGGACGACGCCGCCACCTTCGCCCTCCTCGGCCGCGGCGAGACGGAGGGCGTCTTCCAGATGGAATCGCCGGGCATGCGGGAGATGCTCAAGGAGATGCAGCCCTCGAGCCTTGAGGATCTGATCGCGGCCGTCGCGCTCTTCCGGCCGGGCCCGATGGAGCACATCCCGGAGTTCATCCGCAATAAGCGCGCCGGCCGCGTGGACGCTCCGCACCCGAAGCTCGAGCCGATCTTGAAGAGCACATACGGCATCCTCGTCTACCAGGAGCAGATCATCCAGATCGCCGCCACCATGGCGGGTTTCACGCTCGCCAAGGCCGACGTGCTCCGCCGCGGCGTCTCGAAGAAGAAGAAGGAGATCATCGACGAGCTGCGCGCCGAGTTCGTCGAGGGCTGCGTGCGGCAGGGCCACAGCCGTGAGCTGGGCGAGCGGCTCTACGACCTCATCGAGCGCTTCGCCAACTACGGTTTCAACCGCGCCCACGCCGCGCCGTACGCGCTCCTCGCCTACCGCACGGCCTACCTCAAGGCTCACCACCCGGCGGCCTTCATGGCGGCCACGCTGACGAGCGTGGCGGGCAACAGCGACAAGGTGGGCCAGTACATCGCGGAATGCCGGCGCCTGGGGCTGGAGGTGCTGCCGCCGGACGTGAACGAGAGCGAGGCCGACTTCACCGTCACGCCGCGCGGCATCCGTTTCGGCCTGGCGGCGGTGAAGAATGTCGGCCGCGCGGCCGTCGACGCCATCGTGGCGGCGCGCGCGGAGGGGCCCTTCCGCTCGCTTTTCGACTTCGCCCTCCGCGTCGACTCCCGCCACTGCAACCGGCGCGTGCTGGAGAGTCTCGTCAAGGCCGGCGCCTTCGATTCCATCGAGCCCAACCGCGCCCGCCTTCTCGCCGGTCTCGATGCGGCCCTCGCGCTCGCTCAGGAGCAGCAGCGCTGGGCGACCGAGGGGCAGCTGTCGCTCTTTGCCGGGCTTGCGGCCGCGGGCGAGGCCGCCGGCGGAGCGGCGCGCGGGGTGGTGGGCGCGGCGCCCGCGGAGCCGCCGCTGCCGGAGGCACCGGATCCAGGGCTGCGCCAGCGCTTGATGTGGGAGAAGGAGGCACTGGGCTTCTACGTCTCCGGCCACCCGCTGGCCTCCCTGGCCGGCCGCCTGCGGGAGGAGGCCACGCCGGTGCCGGAACTGCGGGAACTCCCCGACGGCGCGAGCGTCACCGTGGGCGGCGCGGTGACGGCGGTGCGCCGCACGCGCACGCGCCAGGGCGAGTGGATGGCCTTCTTCACCGTCGAGGACCTGGCGGGCGCGGTGGAGTGCGTCGCGTTCCCGCGCGTCTACTCTGGGGCGGCGCGCCTCCTGGAGCCCGACCGCCTCGTGCGGGTGCGCGGGCGCGTCTCCTGGAGGGACGAGGAGCTCAGCCTGGTGGCGGATGCCATCCTTCCGCTGGCCGCGGAAGGGGAGGAGGCCGCGGGGGCCGCGGCCCAGGAGACGGCCGCCGGCGGTCCCGTGCACGGCGCGACCGCGGCCGCGGCCGTGTATCTCAAAGTGGAGCGCCTTGACGGCGCCACCCTGCGCCGCGTGCAGGAGATCCTGGGGCGCCACCCCGGCCCCGTGCCGGTCTACGTCTACGCGGCCGCGGAGCGGCGCCTCATCGCCGTCGACCGCGCCTGGTGGGTCACGCCGGGGGAGGAGTTGCGCCGCGAGGCGGCGGCGGCCTTCGGTCCAGGCTCCGTTTCCGAAAGGGGGCAATAGCATGGCAGTCGAGGCTCACGACGTGGAGGGAAGGGACTTGCGCGAGCACGTGATCGCTCTTCTTGAAGAGCGCGGGGTGCGGCTGCGCGACATCGCGGAGATCGTGTACGCCATCCAGAAGGACTACCAGCCCGGCCTCACCCTGGACGGCTGTCTGGACAGCGTCTACGAGGTGCTGCGCAAGCGCGAGGTCCAGTACGCCCTCCTCACGGGCATCGCGCTCGACCAGCTGGCGGAGCGCGGCCAGGTGCCGGAGCCTTTGGGCAGCATTCTCATCGCCGACAGCCCCCTCTATGGCATCGATGAGGTGCTTGCGCTCGCGATCACGAACGTGTACGGTTCCATCGGTTTCACCAACTTCGGGTACCTCGACAAGCGCAAGATCGGCATCCTGGCCGAGCTGCACAACCTGGGCGGGGCCGGCGGCCGCGTCAACACCTTTCTCGACGATCTGGTCGCCGGCGTGGCCGCGGCGGCGGCCTCGCGCCTCGCGCACCACTGGCATCACGCGGAGTGACGCCGCGCGCGGCGCCGCGGCGTGCCGCGGGATGGGAGGATCAGCGTGAAGCGCGTCGTCAGCGTGAGTCTCGGGTCGTCGAAACGCGACCACGCGGCGCGCGTCACCCTTCTGGACGAGCCCCTGGAGCTGCGGCGGGTGGGCGCCGACGGCAGCATGGAGCGGGCCCTTGAGCTCCTGCGGGAGTTCGACGGCCGTGTCGACGCCATCGGCCTCGGCGGGCTGGACGTGTACCTGAACATCGACGGCGAGCGCTTCGTCATCCAGGACGGGCTGCGCCTCATGCAGGCCGTCCGCGTGACGCCCGTCGTCGACGGCAGCCGCGTGAAGGACACCATGGAGCGGCGTGCGGTCCGCTGGCTGGCGGAGCACGGCCCCGTGCCGCTGCGCGGCGCGCGCGTGCTCATGGTCTCGTCCCTCGACCGCTGGGGCATGGCGGAGACGCTGGCGGAGGTCGGGGCGGACGTCGTCTACGGAGACCTGATGTTCGCAGCCGGGGTGCCGTACCCCATCCGCACGCTGGAGGAACTGAAGGAGCTCGGCCGCAAGATGGCGCGGGAGATCTGCAAGCTGCCGATCCACATGATCTACCCCGTGGGGGAGAAGCAGGAGCGCGAGCCGGAGGAGAAGTTCCCCGAGTACTACCGCGAGGCGCAGGTGGTGGCCGGCGACTTTCACCTCATCCGGCGCTACATGCCGCGCGACATGGCGGGCAAGATGGTCCTCACCCAGACGACGACCGCCGCGGACCGCGAGTTCATGCGGGAGCGCGGCGTGCGCTGGGTCGTGACGACGACGCCCGTCCTCGACGGGCGCTCCTTCGGCACGAACCTCATCGAGGCCGCGCTGGTGGCCCTCCTGGGGAGGCGCCCGGAGGAGCTGACGCCGGAAGACTTCCACCGCGTCCTCGACCGCATGGACTACCGGCCGACCGTGATCGACCTTCAATCCTGACCTGCGACCGCTCAAGGGAGGCGACGAGGTGGCGACGGCTCAAGAACTCTACGACGCCCTGCGGGACTTCGCCGAACGCTACGCGGCCGAGCCCCGCCTCAAGGTGATGAACCGCGACTGGAACCGCGTCATCCATGTGGCGCCCACGGATCTCGAGGACGCTGACTTCACGCTCACGCTCAAGGACGGTGTCCTGACCCTGCAGCGGGGCGCTCCACAGGCGGCGCAGCTCGTGGTGCGCGCGGACAGCGAGACGCTCACCGACCTCTTCTACGGCGACATCTCGCCCACGGAACCCTACATGGACGGCCGCCTGCGCGTCGAGGCGAGCGAAGAGGACACGATGCGCCTCGACGTCATCACCCTGATGATCTGGGGAGAGTAGATGGACCTCAAGCGCGCCCTCACGCTGCGCACGGTCGTCTCCACCAGCGCCGGCCTCACCTTTGCCACGTCCACATTCATCGCCGCCGCGCAGATGGCCCAGTCCGTCGCCGGCGACTCCGCCTGGCTGGCCGTGCTGCTGGCAGGGCTCCTCGCCCTCACGGCCGCCGCCTCTTTCGCGGAGATGAACGGCATGTACCCCTCCGCGGCGGCGATCCGCGTGTACCTGCACCGGGGTTTCGGGGAGCGGCTGTCGCTCATCGTGAGCTTTCTCTACATCGGCGTGATCGTGGCCGTGCTCGGCGCGGAGGCCTTCATCCTCTCGCAGGCCATCGAGTTCCTCGTCCCGGCCGTGCCGTCCATCGTGTGGAACGTCGCGCTCCTCCTCATCGTGACGCTCGTCAACCTGCGCGGCGTGGAGACGGCCGGCCGCTTCCAGGATGTCGTCACGTACGGCGTCGTCGCCTCGCTGCTCGTGTTGTCGGTCGCGGCGCTCACGCGGCCCGGCGTCGAGCTCGTGCGGCCCTTCTCACCCGGGAGCTTCACAGGGCTCCTCAACGCCGCCGCGCTCGGCGTGTTTCTCTTCATCGGCTTCGAGTGGGTGACGCCGCTTTCGGAGGAGGTCACCCAGGCGCGCCTCGTGCCGGTGGGCATGGCCATCGCCATCGGGCTCCTCTGCCTCGTCTACGCGCTCGTGACGGTCGCCATGACGACCACCGTGGGCAAGGGCGCGCTCGCGGGCTCTCCCGTCCCGCAGATGCTGTTCGGGCAAAGACTTCTCGGGGTGGGGGGCGCGGCGTGGATGCTCGCGGTGTCCCTCGGCGCCTCCGCGACGACGTTCAACGCGGGCTTCACCGCCGGTTCGCGCTTTCTCTACGCGGCCGCCCGGGAAGCCGTCCTGCCGAAGTGGTTCGCGCGCGTGAACCCGCGCTTCCTGACGCCGCAGAACGCCGTCCTGGCGCTGTCGCTCGTCACGCTCGCCTCCACGGTGGCCGTCTACTTCACGCGCAAGTACGTGCTCCTCGTCGACCTAGGCGCCGCCATGGAGAGCATCGTCTACGTGCTCGTGGCGCTCGCCGTGATCCGCCTGCGGAGGCTCGAACCCGACGCCCCGCGCCCCGTGCGCGCGCCGTTCGTGCCGTGGCTGCCGGCTTTCACGGCCGCCGCCTTCGCCGTGCTGGCGCTCGGCGCGCTGGCGGACGACCCGTGGGCGCCGGTCGTGCTGGCGGCGGGCGCCGCCGGCATCGCGGCGTACGTGGCGCGCGTGGTGCCCAAACTGCGCGCGCAGGCACAGGCGGAGCGGGCGGCGCGCGTCGGCCGGCGGCGCCGGCCGGCCTCCGGGCGCGGAGAGGGCGCCGGCCCGCAAGAGGACGGCTGAACCCGGTCATGCCTCCCCGGTTTCCAGGGAGACCTTGAGGCGCTCGAGCTCCGCGGAGAGCGCGCCGATCTCCTCCCTGGCCAGGTTCATGAAGAACTCGAGCTCCTTCTTTCGGTCCGGGTCGCCGCGCTCCATGAGGTCGCGGCACTCCCGGTACACGTCCAGCGCGCGGTCGATGCGCGCGCGCAGCTCTTCCATGGCTTCCTTCGCGCGCTCGCGGGGCGGGACGGTGGCCTCGGCGAGGTCCTCGTGGAGGACCTTACGGTACCAGACGGCGCCCTCGATGCCGTCGAGCTCCACCTGCACGGCGATGGGATCGTCCGTCTCCGCGAGCGCGGAGATGAGCGCCGCCGGGAGCGGCACCGGCACGTTGCGCACCACCGCCTGGAAGGGCGAGGACGGCCACACCTGGCGACGCCCGAAGGCGAGGCGCACGGCGACCTCCGCGCCCTCAAGGCTCCGCACGAAGTGCACGCGCTCGAGGTTCCCCGCGAAGAAGCCGAGGAGAAGGTGCAGCGCCGGGTCCGGCGGGACCCGCAGGGCAAGTTGCAGGATGGCGTTGAGCTTGTCCCGTCGACTGGCCATGTTCAGCTCCGATCCTCTTCATCCTACCGTCCCGCGCGTGCGCGCGCGCGCAAGGGAGGCGCGGCGGGGCCGGCGCTGCCCCGCCGCCGGCGGAGCGCCGGGCGCGCCCACCCTGGTGCGTCAGCGTCGCCGGCGCGCCGTGGATGAGGCCCGGCGGGCGGTGGATGAGGCCTGGCGCGCCGTGGACGAGGCCCGGCGCGAGACGCTGAGCCGCTCCTCGACGAGCCGGAAGCGAAGGTCGAACGTGGGAGAACAGGCCCCGCAAGAGGCGGGGCGGACGATGCGCCGCACGCGCAGGAAGGCGCGCCCGCAGGCGGGGCACACGTAGCGCCAGCGCGGCGCGGGCGGCGGGAGCAGGTCGCGCGAGGCGTGGCGCGGGAAGCCCCAGGCGCGCGCCAGCGCGTGGAACTCGGCCGTGTGGCCGGAGGGGCGGCCGAGCGCCCAGAGGTGGTAGTGAGCCAGCTCGTGCTTGAGGACTTCCACCAGCGCCGCGCGGCCCCCAGCGGCGGTGTAACGCGGGTTGATCTCGATGCGCGGCGCGCCGCCGCCCTCGCCGCGGGGGTACACAAAGCGTCCCGCCGCGGTCCTCAGGCGCGGGTTCCACGCGACCTCCACATCCGCCAGAGGGCGGCCGGCCAGCTCCCGGTAGAGCGCTTCAGCCAGCCGCCGCAGCTCCGCGGCGTTCACGCGCCGGGCGCGGCCGCGCCCGCGCCGCCGGCCGCCTCGCCTTCCGGCCGCAGCCGCTCCGCGAACCAGCCGACGATCTGCCGCAGCCGGTGCACCCGGTGCCACGGCCGGCCGCTGCGCGACATCTCGTGGTTCTCCTCAGGGTAGCGCACGAAGACGGATTCCACGCGCTGCTTCTTGAGGGCCACGTAGAGCTGCTCGCCCTGCTCGATGAGGCAGCGGAAATCCTCCTCCGCGTGCAGGATCAGCGTGGGCGTGCGCATGTTGCCGGCGTAGGTGATCGGCGACTGCCGCCGGTGGTTCTCCGGCTGCTCCCACGGGGTGCCGCCCCAGACGATGTCCCACTGGTAGCCGAAGTCGCTTGTGCCGAAGAAGCTCGCCGTGTTCGTCACGGAGCGCATCACGCAAGCCGCCTTGAAGCGGTCGGTGTGGCCGATGATCCACGATGTGAGGTAGCCGCCGTAAGAGCCGCCGAGCACGCCCAGGCGGTCGGCGTCGATCCAGTCGAACGTCCTCAGGGCGGCGTCGACGCCCGCCATCACATCCGCGTAGTCGTTCCTTCCCCAGTCCAGGCGGATGCCGGCGCAGAACGTTTGGCCGTACCCCTGGCTGCCGCGCGGGTTCGTGTAGATCACGCCGATGCCGGCGGCGGCGAGGAGCTGGAACTCGAAGAAGAAGGTCGAGGTGTACATCGCCATCGGCCCGCCGTGGATCTCGAGCACGGCGGGGACCTTCGCGCCCTTTGCGCGGAGTGGGCGGATGGCCCAGCCGTCGACCTCCGGCCCGCCCTCCGCGCGGAAGCGGAAGCGCTGCGGCAGGGCGACCTCTCTCTCCGCGAGGAGCTCGCCGTTGACCTCCGTGAGACGGCGAAGCTCCGCGCCGCCCGGCTGCGTCGGGTCTGAGAGCGCGGGCAGGCCGCTCTCCGGAAGCTCGCCCGCGAAGATGTCCCCGGGGTGCTCCGGCGCCGCCACGGCGCAGGCGAAGCGGCCCGCCGCCGGCTGCACGCTGATGCCGTAGAGCACCACGTCGCCCGAAGTGAGCCGCGTGACGGCGCCCGTCTGCGTATCGACGGCGTACAGGTGCGTCGTGCCGCGGTCGCTGGCCGGCAGGTAGATCGTGCGGCCGTCCGGGGACCACACGGGACGCAGGTCGCCGCCGCTCATGCGCATATCCGTGATCGACTCGTCTCCGAAAGAGCGCTCGAACCCCTCAGTGAGGCAGCGCGGCGCCTCCGAACCGTCGGCCGGGACGAGCCACAGCCGCGTGTCCGAGTACCACTCCAGCTCAAGATTGTGGCCCAGGTAGGCGATCGTGCGGCCGTCGGGCGACCACGAGGGCGCGTACACAGAACCGGTGCTGCGCGTGAGCTTGCGCGGCTCGCCCACGCCGTCGGCGGAAAACACCCAGACGTCCTCGTAGCGCTGGTAGTCGGCGTCCTCCGCGCGGCAGGCCGTCACGGCGATCCAGCGCCCGTCCGGCGACCAGGCCGGGCTTTGGTGGTCGTAGTCCCCGCGCGTGACCTGCACGGGCCGCGGCGGGTCCCGGCGCACGGCGGCGAGCGCCTCGCGGACGTCGACCACAAAGACGTGGGCGCGCTTGTCCTCCAGGTAGCCGAGCCCGTTGACGCGGTAGAGGATGCGGTCGATGACACGCACGTCCCGGTTGAACTTCCGGAAGAGCTTCTCGTCCTCGTCCTCGGCTGCGCCTTCGCCCGGACCTCCGGAAGCCGCCGCGGCGTGCTCCTCGTAGAAGTCCGGGCCCTTCGCGCGCACGCGGCTCACAAAGGCGATGCGCGTGCTGTCCGGCGACCAGACGAAGGAGCTCACCCCGCCGCGGATGTGGGTGATGCGGCGCGCCTCGCCGCCGCTTGTGGGAATGACGTAGATCTGCGGGCCGAGGGCGTCCCGGTCGTCGTCGTCCTTGCCCTTCTGCGCCTCGCGGTCGGAGATGAAGGCCAGCCAGCGGCCGTCGGGGGACCAGCGCGGGGAGCTGTCGCGGCCGCTCCCGCCGGTGAACGGCTGGGCGGTCCCGCCCTCGAACGGGACGACGTCGATCTGCGTGCGGTACTTATTCTCCTTCTTCTCGATCCAGGTGCGCGTGAACGCCACGCGCGCGCCGTCCGGGGAGAGCTGAGGGTCCCCGGCGAAGACGAAGCGCATGAGATCCGTGTCGCGGAACGGCGAGCGGGTCGAAGCGGTCGGCAACGCGTGTCCTCCTCACTGGACTGGCCTTGGGCCGGCGTGCTCGTTCGATCTTCGACGGAACGCGGTGAACACCTTGCGGCCGGAGGCGGTCGGCGGCTACCATCATGCCCAACATGGCCGCCATCGAGGTCCGGCATCTCGTCAAGACGTTCCTCGCCAAGGAGAAGGAGCCCGGGTTGCGCGGCAGCCTCAGGGCGCTCTTCCGGCCCCGCCTGCGGGAGGTCGTCGCCGTCCGCGACGTCTCTTTCACCGTGGACGCGGGGGAGACGGTGGCGTTCATCGGGCCGAACGGCGCCGGCAAGTCGACGACGATCAAGATGCTGACCGGCATCCTCCACCCGACGAGCGGCGAGGCGCAGCTCGTGCGGCGCTTCGGCATCGAGGAGTTCATCGCCACGCCCGTCCGCAAGCTGTCCCTGGGGCAGCGCATGCGCGCGGAGATCGCGGCCGCCCTTCTCCACCGGCCGCAGGTGCTGTTTCTCGACGAGCCGACGGTGGGTCTCGACGTGGTGGCCAAGCAGACGATCCGTGACCTCGTCCGCGAGATCAACCGCGAGGAGGGCGTGACCGTCTTCCTCACCTCCCACGACGCCGGGGACATCGAACAGATCTGCCGGCGCGTGAAGATCATCGACCGCGGCCAGGTGATCTTCGACGACAAGGTCTCCACGCTCCGGCGCCGCTTCCTCGGCAGAAAGGCGGTCGAGCTGCGCGTGGCGAGGCGCTCGACCGGTTCGAGGCCGCCGGCGCGACGGTGCTCAAACTCACGCGCTACGGCGTCAAGCTGGAGGTCGACACGCGGCGCACGCCCATCGGCCGCGTGGTGGGGGAGATCCTCGCGCGCTATCCGGTGGTCGACATCACGATCAACGACCCCACCATGGAGGCGATCATCGCCGAGGTATACAGGGGGACGCGCCGGGACGCGGATGCCCCGGCGGAGACGCCGGGCGGGGGGAGGGGGTGACGGCCGGTGACGGCGCGCGCGCTTGAGGCGGCGACCGGGCGACCGCGCGGCCGGCTGCGGCGCTGGGCCAAGTATGGGGCCATCACGCGCATCCAGGCGATGGCGGGCCTCGCGTACTGGGCGGAGCAGGCCGTCCGCGGCCTCCACCTCTTCCTCATCATCGTCGTCTTCGTCCAGCTGTGGCGGACCACCTACGCCGCGACGGGCGCGCAACGCATCGCCGGCTCCACCCTGCCGCAGATGATCGGGTACTTGTGCTCACGGAAACGATCGTCATGTCGAACCCGCGCATCGAGCAGGTGACCGATGAGGAGGTGCGGGGCGGCGAGATCGCCTACCGCCTCGTGCGGCCGGTGCACTACGTGGCCTTCCACTTCTGGGCGGCGATGGGCCAGGCGCTGGCCAGCGTGCCGGTCAACTTCGCGGTCGCGTCCCTGGCCGCCGGGCTGGCTCTCGGCCAATGGGTGTTCCCCGTGGCGGCCGCGCCGGCCTTCCTCGCCGCCATGGGGCTGGGGATGGCGCTTCACCTGCTCGTCTCCATCGCCATCGGCCTCGCGGCCTTCTGGACCGAGGACACGTGGCCGTTCGCCTTCGTGTGGACGCGCCTGGAGATGATCCTCGGCGGCATGATGCTGCCGCTCGACGCCTTCCCCGACTGGCTGGCGCGCGTCGCGAAGGTGCTGCCGATGAACCTCGTCGTCTACGGGCCCGCCCACCTCGCCATGCGCTTTTCCTGGGCGGAGTTCGGCGCGCTCCTCTGGCATCAGGCCGTCTGGATCGCGGTGCTTCTGGGCGTGGTATCCTGGATCTTCCGGAAGGGGGCGCGCCGCCTGCATGTCCAGGGAGGCTGAACGCGCCGCCGCGGAGCGTCGCGGCGGCGTCGCGTCGACGCTGCGCTTCGTGGGCTCTTCGCGAACAGCTTGAGGATCGCCGAGATGATCACCCAGGGACGGCTCGACGACTACCTGGCGATGCCTCGCGACGTGCTCCTACACACGCTGGTGAGCCGCATCCACCCCGCGAACGTCGGCGACCTACTCTTCGGCCCGGCCGTCTTCCTGCTCTTCGGCCACCCCACGTGGGAGCGCCTGGCGCTCTTCGCGGTCAGTTCCCTTGGAACGGCGCTGCTCTTCATGGGGTTCACCATCGAGTGGCCCTACCTCCTTGGGCTCCTCGGCGCGGCCGCCGTTTTCCACGCGTTGGGCGTGTGGCTCTTCCGGCGCGGGCTGAGACGTTACGAATCCGGCAATCTCCTGAACTTGCGGGGCTGAGGGGCGCCGCCCGGCGGCGGCCGGCGGCGAGCGAAAAAGGAGTTTCATGCGCGGCAACGAATGTTGGGCTCAATTCACCGGGACGACCCCGGTCGGGGGAGGGAGTGTCGTTTTGAGACAGCGTCTTGTCGGAATCATTTCGGGAATCGTCGCCGCGTCGCTGGTGCTGTCCGCGTGCGGAGGCTCCTCGGGCACGTCGGGCGGGGGCGGCGGCCAGGCGGCGGCGCCCGTCGTCGGGATTTTGCTCTCCCAGTCGGGCGACCTGGCCGACCTCGGCAAGCCCATGGTCAAGGGCGGCCAGCTTGGCTTCCAGCTGGTCAACGACGCCGGCGGCATCTGGGACGGCCAGAAGCTCGAGGTCAAGGTGCACGATGACGGCACCACCGAGGAGCAGGGCCGGGCCGAAGCCGACAAGCTTGTGAACGTGGAGAAGGCCTCGGCCATCGTGGGCGCCACGGGCTCCGGCGTGTCGAAGGCGGTCCTCAACTCGGTCGCGAAGCCGGCCAACGTGGCGATGTGCTCGCCGTCGTCGACGTCTCCGGAGTTCAGCACGATGGACGACGGCGGCCTCTTCACCCGCAGCGCCCCGTCGGATGCCCTGCAGGGCCAGGTCATGGCGCAGGTGGCCTATGACAGCGGCTACCGCAAGGCGGCCGTCATCGGCCTCAACAACGCCTACGGCGCGGGCATCGCGAACGTGTTCAAGGATGCGTTCACGAAGCTCGGCGGCGCCATGGCGCTCGACCCGGTGCTCTATGACCCGAAGGGCACGACGTTCACGAGCGAGGTCCAGAAGGTGGCCCAGGCCCAGCCGGATGTGGTCGTGCTGGCCGGTTACCCGGACACGGGCGCGATCATCCTCAAGGAAGCGTACGAGGCCGGCCTCTTCACGAGCACCCACTGGATCCTCAGTGAGGGCCTGCGCGACAACTCCCTCGCCGACAAGGTCGGCAAGGACGCGAACGGCAAGTACATCATCGCGGGCGTGATCGGCACGTCGCCGCTCGCCACGGGTCCGGCGTTCGACGCCTTCAAGGCCGCGTATGAGAAGGCCTACGGCGCCGACGAGAGCGGCACGCCCTACACGGCGAACACCTTCGACTGCGCCGTGCTCATCGCCCTGGCGCTCCAGAAGGTGGGTCCGGACAAGGCTCATGACGGCAAGGCGATCGCGCAGGCGATCATCGACGTGGCCTCGCCGCCTGGGGAGCAGGTCACGGATGTGAAGCAGGCCCTCGACCTTCTCAAGCAGGGCAAGGACATCGACTTCCAGGGCGCGTCGGGCACGCTGGACATGGACCAGAACGGCGACATCGCCGCGGCCCAGTATGAGGTCTGGTCCGTCGGCGACGACGGCAAGATCTCCCAGGTCAAGGTGGTCGACGTCAAGGAAGGTCAGTAGGCCGGCGGGCGAAGGAGGACGCGGCCCCGGTCCGTGCCGGGGCCGCGCCTTGTTCTCGCCGGCGCGCGCGCGGCGGGGTTCGTCGTTCCCGCCTGCGCGTGCGGGGGAGGCGGACATGCTCCAGTTCATCGCGAACGGCGTCGTGGTCGGGGCCGTCGTGGCCGTCACGGCTGTCGGCCTCACGCTCGTCTATAGCATCCTGAAGCTGACGAACTTCGCCCATGGCGACATGGTCACGTTCGGAGCCTATGTGGCGCTCCTCCTCAACCTGTCCCTGGGCCTCGACATCTGGTGGACGCTGCCGCCGGCCTTCCTCGCGGGGGCGCTGCTCGGCGTGCTCGGCGACCGCCTCATCTGGAGCCGCATGCGCCGCCGGCAGGCCGGCTCCGTGAGCTTCATCGTGGCCTCCATCGGCCTCGCCCTGGCGCTGCGCAACCTCATCGTCTTCTTCTTTGGAGCGCAGACGCAGCACTTCCGTCTGCCGGTGGAGATGCGCCAGCCCCTCGGGCCGCTGCCCGTGAAGCTCACGCCGGACGAGGTACATGTGATCGTCGCGGCCGTCGTGCTCTTCGCCGGCGTGCACGCGCTCCTGCGGTACACGACGATCGGCCGCGCGATGCGCGCCATGGCCGACAACCCCTCGCTCTCTTGGGTGTCGGGGGTCGATGTCGACCGCGTCATCACCTGGACCTGGATCCTGGGCGGGGGGCTCGCCGCCGTGGGCGGCGTGTTGTACGGCATGATCCGTCCGATCGACCCGAACATGGGCTGGTTTCTTCTCCTGCCGATGTTCGCCGCCATCATCCTGGGCGGCATCGGCAACGCGTACGGGGCTGCCGTGGGCGGCGTGCTCATCGGGATCATCCAGGAGGCCTCGGTGATGTTCCTGCCGGCCGAGTACCGGCTGGCGGTGGGCTTCCTCGCCATGATCGCGGTGCTTTTGACGTACCCGCGCGGCCTCTTCGGGGAGCGGTCGCTCACATGAGCATGCTCCTGGGGTATTTCGCCGGCTTTTTGACGAATGTCGTCATCTACACGCTTTTTGTGATCGGCCTCAACCTGCAGTTCGGCTACACGGGCCTCATCAACTTCGGGCACGTGGCCTTCCTGGCGGTCGGCGCGTACACGGTGGCCATCCTCGTCACGCATCACGCGCCCATCCTGCTCGCGGTGCTGGCCGGCATGGCCGTGGCGGCCCTCTTCAGCTTCCTCCTGGGTTATCCGGCCCTGCGGCTGCGGGACGACTATCTGGCCATCGTGACGATCGGCTTCGCCGAGGTCCTGCGCATCTGGTTGAACAACGTGAGCTTCACGAACGGACCCGAGGGCATCGGGGGCTTCGCCGTGCCGCTCTCCTGGCTGCCCGTCTCTCATGATGCGTGGCGCTGGCTGTTCCTTCTGCTCTGCGCGGCCGTCACGGCGGTCGTCTTCGCGGCCGTCGAATACCTCGCGCGTTCGCCCTGGGGGCGGGTGCTGAAGGCGATCCGCGAGGACGAGGACGTGGCCGTGGCGCTCGGCAAGAACATCGTCTCCTACAAGCTGGCCGCGCTCGCCCTGGGAGCGGCCATCGCCGGCCTCGCCGGGGGGCTCACGGCGTTTTTCTACCAATACATCAATCCGCACAACTTCGAGGCCACGATCACCTTCGAGGCCTGGACGATCATGGTGCTGGGCGGCGTGGGGAAGAACTGGGGGGCGGTCCTCGGCGCCGTCATCTACTTCGGGCTCTACACGATCACTTCGGAGTTCACGAGCTCGCCGATCGGCCCGTTCAGCACGGACCAGCTGGCGGCGCTGCGCATCGTGCTGATCGGCGTGGTGCTGATCCTCTTGATGATCTACCGCCCGCAGGGCATCCTCGGCCGGAAGGAGGACCTCGGCCTTGACCGCTGACGTACGCCCGTCCGCGCCCGCCTCCGGGTCGGCTCCGGGCGCCGCTGACGGGACCGCGCCGGCGGCCGGCGCGATGCTCTCCGTGCGCGATGTGCGGAAGCTCTTCGGCGGTTTCGCGGCCGTCGACGGCGTCTCCTTCGACGTCCACCCCGGCGAGATCGTGGGCCTCATCGGACCGAACGGCGCCGGGAAGTCGACGCTCTTCCAAGTCATCAGCCTCTTCTTGCCGGCCACGTCCGGGGAAGTCGTCTTCATGGGCACGCCGCTCATCGGGCGTCCGCCCTACGTGCCGGCGCGGCTCGGTCTCGTGCGCACCTTCCAGATCACGCGCGTCTTCGCGCGCATGACGGTGCTGGAGAACCTCATGTTCGCGGCGCCGCGCCAGCCCGGCGAGCATCTCCAGAACCTCCTTCTCCAGCCGCGGCGCGTGCGGGAGCATGAGGCGCAGGTGGCCCGTCGCGCCGAGGAGCTCGTGGAGTATTTCAACCTGGGCCGCGTGCGCGACCAGTACGCGGGGGCGCTCTCCGGGGGGCAGCGCAAGCTCCTGGAGATGGCCCGCGCGCTCATGACGGAGCCGCGTATGATGCTTCTCGACGAGCCCATGGCCGGTGTGAACCCCGCGCTGAAGGAGGAGCTTTTGCGCTACATCCGCGACCTGCGGGAGAAGGGCATGACCTTTCTTGTCATCGAGCACGACATGGACATGATCATGCGCATCTGCGACCGAATCGTCGTCATGGCGAACGGCCGGATCATCGCGGAAGGCGATCCGCAGTCGGTGCGCGAGAACCGCGCCGTCATCGACGCCTACCTGGGGGGTGCTTGAGGTGGCCGGCGGGAATACGGGCGGCGCGTCCGGCGAGGCGCTTTTGGAGGTGCGCGAGGTCTGGGCCGGCTACCACGACCTGGACATCCTCCAGGGCGTGAACCTGCGCGTGGAGCGCGGCCGCATCGTCACGATCATCGGCCCCAACGGCGCCGGCAAGTCCACCCTGGCGAAGGCCATCTTCGGTCTCGTGCGCGTGCGCCGGGGCGAGATCCGTTTCAAGGGCGCGGACATCACGGGCGCCAAGCCGTCGCGCATCGTGCAGGCCGGGCTCTGTTACGTGCCGCAGGAGCGTAACGTCTTCCCCAATCTCACCGTGCTGGAGAACCTGCAGCTGGGGGGCTACGTCCTGGGCGCGCGCAGCGAGGCGCGCATCCGCGAGATGTTCGAGATGTTCCCGGTGCTGCAGGAGAAGCGTCACCAGAAGGCCGGCGTGCTCTCCGGCGGCCAGCGGCAGATGCTGGCCATGGCGCGCGCCCTCATGCTGGACCCGGAGATGCTGGTGCTCGACGAGCCCTCCGCCGGCCTCGCGCCGAACGTCGTGGAGCAGGTCTTCCAGAAGATCCGCGACATCCACCGCTCCGGCCGCACGATCCTCATGGTGGAGCAGAACGCGCGCCGCGCGCTCGCCATGTCGGACTGGGGGTACGTGCTGGACATGGGCAAAAACGCCATCGACGACGCCGGCCCGCGTCTCCTGGAGAATCCCCGCGTGGTGGAGCTCTACCTGGGCACACTCGGCGCGGCCGCCGGCGGCCGGGGCTCCGCGGGGGCTGAAGCCTAGGGAGGCGCGCCGATGAAGGGCGAACCGTTCCGCATCAAGATGGTCGAGCCGATCCGCCGCATCCCGGCGGAGGAGCGCGCGAGGCGACTGGACGAGGCCGGTCTGAACGTCTTCCTCCTGCGCTCCGAGGACGTCTATGTGGACCTTCTTACGGACAGCGGCACCGGTGCGATGAGCGACCGGCAATGGGCCGCGCTCATGACCGGCGATGAGGCCTACGCCGGCAGCCGCAGCTTCCACACGCTGCGCGAGGCGGTCGAGTCGATCACCGGCTACCCGTACGTCCTGCCTACGCACCAGGGGCGGGGCGCGGAGCGCGTCGTGTTCCCGGAGATCATCGCCCGGCCCGGCCAGTACGTGCTCGGCAACATCCACTTCGACACCACCCGGGCGCACATCGAGCTCGCCGGCGGGCGCGCCGTGGACCTACCCACGCCGGAGGCGGCCGACACCTCCTCGCCCTTCCCCTTCAAAGGCAACATGGACGTGGAGGCGCTGCGGGCGTTCATCGACGAGCACGGCGCCGGCTCCGTGGCCGCCATCGTGCTGACGGTGACCTGCAACTCCGCCGGCGGCCTGCCCGTGTCTCTAGAGAACGCGCGCGCCGTGGCCGCCGTGGCGCGGGAGCACGGCATCCTCCTGCTCCTCGACGCCGCCCGTTACGCGGAGAACGCCTACCTCGTGCGGGAGTGGGATCCGGGGCAGTCGGGCCGCTCGCCCCGCGAGATCGCGCGCGACTTCTTCGACCTCGCCGACGGCTGCCTCATGAGCGCGAAGAAGGACGGCCTCGTCAACATCGGCGGCTTCGTGGCGGTGCGCGACGAGGAACTCTACCTGCGGCTCGCGCCGCGGGTGGTGGCCTTTGAGGGGTTTCTCACCTATGGCGGCATGAACGGGCGGGACATGGCGGCGCTGGCGGTGGGCCTGCAGGAGGCGCTGGAGGTCGAGTACCTGGAGCAGCGCATCCGGCAGGTGCGCCGGTTGGGTGAGCGGCTGCGCGCCGAGGGGGTGCCGATCCAGTACCCGGTGGGCGGCCACGCCGTGTTCGTCGACGCCGGACGGATGCTGCCGCACATCCCGCCGGAAGAATTCCCCGGCGCCGCGCTGGCGGCCGAGCTCTACCTGGAGGGGGGCGTGCGCGCCGTGGAGGTCGGCACGCTCATGATGGGCCGCGATCCGGAAACGGGCGTGGAGCGCCGCGCGCCCGTGGAGTTCCTGAGGCTCGCCGTGCCGCGGCGGACGTACACGGACAACCACCTCGACGACGTGGCGGAGGCGCTCGTGAACGTGCAGCGGCGGGCGCCGCGCGTGCGCGGGCTGCGGCTCACGTATGAGCCGAAGGTGCTGCGCCACTTCCTCGCGCGGTTCGAGTGGGCGGCCGAGAGGTGAGGGGCGGCGGGAGCGCGGCGCCGCTTCTCCGATGGGTGGCGCGCGCCGTGCGCTGGGGGCTGGCCGTGGCCGCGGCCGCACTGCTCTTTGATCTCGTCATCGTGTTCGCGCGCGGCGGGGGCCTGGACCTGCGCCTGGCCTCCCACGTGGCGCTGGACACGGCGGGGGTGCTGCTCGTGCTCGTCGTGGCGAGCACCGGGGCGCTGTACCGCGGGCCGCTGCGCCTGGACAGGCCCGGGCCCGCGGACGCGGGCGCGCCCGGCACGCCCGGGTCGCTCCTGCTGCCGGGGTCCCCGCCGGAAGAGGCGGCCGAGGCGGGGGAACGCGAGCGCCGCGTGGGCGGCGAGCTCGCCGCCGCGCTGACGCTGGCCGCGGTGATCGTCGGGGCCGTGGCCTTCTACCTGGACGCCTTGACCTACCGGCACTGACGGCGGCGCGCCGGCGAAGGGAAACGCGGACGCCCATGCAAACGCACTTAAGGAGGCCGACGGCATGTCCATCGATACCGGCTACACCATCGACATTCTCATGCGGCTTCTCCGTACACCGAGCGTGACCGGCGACTGCGAGGCCGCCGTGCGCCTCTGCGAGGAGGAGTTCGCGCGCCTCGGCGTGCCCACGCGGCGGACGAAAAAGGGCAGCCTCATCGCCGAGCTCGGCGGCGAGGGCGGCCCGGTGAAGGTCGTCTCCGGGCACGTGGACACGCTCGGCGCCATGGTCAAGGAGATCCTCGCCGACGGCCGCCTGAGGCTCACGAACATCGGCGGCCTGCCGGCGCCCTCCTGCGAAGGGGCCTACTGTTGGGTGCTGACGGCGGACGGCCGCCGCATCCCCGGCACCATCCTCCCGAAGTACGCCTCCACGCACGTCTACGGGCCGGAGTACGGCAAGCTGGAACGGACCTGGGAGAACATGGTCGTGCGCCTGGACGAGCGCACGGAGAGCGCGGAGGCCACCCGCGCCCTGGGCGTCGAGGTGGGCGACGTGGTCGCTCTCGACCCGCGCGCCGAGCACCTGCCCTCAGGCTACATCAAGTCCCGCTTCCTCGACGACAAGGCGGCCGTGGCGACGATGTTCGCCGCGCTGAAGGCGCTCGCGGACTCCGGCCGGCGGCCGTCGAGCCGCGCCTACTTCTACATCAGCACGTATGAGGAGGTCGGTCACGGCTGCCCGGCCGGCACGCCGGAAGACGCGGAGGAGTTCCTCGCCGTCGACATGGCCGCGGTGGGCGAGGGGCAGCGCTCCAGTGAGCACGCCGTGACGATCTGCGCGAAGGACTCCTCCGGCCCGTATGATCTCGCGCTGCTGCGGCGCCTCGTGCGGCTCTGCCAGGAGCGCGGCATCCGTCATGCGGTGGACATCTACCCGTATTACAGCTCGGACGCCAGCGCGGCCCTGCAAGCGGGTCGGGACGTGCGCGCGGGCCTCGTGGGACCCGGCGTGGACGCCTCGCATACGCACGAGCGCACGCATGTGGACGCGCTCGCGGCGACGGCCGAACTCCTTTTGGCGTACCTGACGGAATCGCGGCGAGCGTGCGGAGCCCCGGGTTTTGGGGAAGAGTAAGGCGGGGCGCGGAGGGAGGTCCGGCATGACGAAGAACCGCCTTTACTGGATCCTCTACATGGGGCTCTTCGTGCTCATCACGGCGGCCGCCTTCTACGCCACCTCCCTACGGTAGGTGCGCGGCCGCGGGAGGACGGCGGCCTCTCGACCGGGCGCCGCGGCGCGCGGCGTGCTCGGCTGTCCGGTGCGGCGCCCAAGCGGGCTGGCGCGTGACGCGGCCGGAGGCGCGGGGCGGAAGACGCGGGACCGGAGATGCCGGCCCGAAGGTGCCGGCCCGAAGACGCCGGTCCAAGGCTAGCGGCGCAGGCCGGGCACGCGCATGTGGAGGATGCGCGCCACGATCGGGTGCACGAACCACTCGCTCGCGGCCACAAGCGCCGCCACGAGCAGAGCGCCTTCGAACGTGTAGGGACGGCCGGCACCGACCCCGTCGATGAGCGCCGGACCGAACCACAGCACGACGTACGCCAGCAAGAAGTCGGCGATGACGCCCGTGACGTGCCCGAACCGCGGCAGGATGAAGAGATCCCCCACAAAGAGCGTCACCACGGACATGACGAACCCCAAGAGGACGATGTTCGTGATGTGCGTGCCGCCGCCCTTGGCGAAATAGGGGATCACCATGCCGATCGCCGCCATCTGCCACACGAACTTCAGAGCCCATAGCAGAAAGAGCATGCGCACGCCCCCTGATTCAATGTGCCGCCGGTGCCCGGCACCTCTTGCCGGGCGCCGCCCGCCGGTTTAGTTTGCCAAGAAAGGGCGGCGCCATGCGGGCGTTGGATGGAGCACGGGCGCGGAGGAGGCGTCCGCGTGGTGGGGAGGAGGCGCCCGGCGGTGTGGGGGAGGCGTCGGGCGGTGGAGATGAGGCGCCCAGCGGTGTAGAGGAGGCGTCGGGCGGCGCGGAGGAGGCCTCAGGCGTGGAGAGGCGTCGACGATGGATGTGATCATCCGTACCGTACGTCTTGAGGATGCCGAGGCGCTCCAAGAGATGCGCACGCGGCCGCGCTGCGTGTGGGGCACGCTGCAGCTTCCCACGCTGACTGTGGAGCGCGTGCGCAATCAGATCGCCGAGATGCCGGAGACGGTGCACTCTTTCGTGGCGGAGGTCGACGGGCGCGCCGTGGGGCAGATCAGCCTCCACCTGGGGCGGGGGCGCAGCGCACACTGCGGCCAGATCGGCATGATGGTCCACGACGACGACCAGGGACGCGGCATCGATGTGGATCGGAGCGAACGGGATAGGAGCGAATGAGGCGTGGAAGCGGATCTGATCGTGACCCGTGCGCGGGTGGCGACGATGAACCCGGAGGCGCCGTGGGCTGAAGCCTTCGCCGTACGCGGGCGGCGCATCGTGGACGTCGGTGCCGCGGACGCCATCGCCGCCTGGCGCGGACCGCGCACGCAAGTGCTCGATGCGCGCGGGCGCCGCGTGGTGCCGGGCTTCATCGACAGCCACATGCATGTGGTGGGATTCGGGCTGTCGCTCGTAGAGCTGGGCCTCGCGGGGACGCGCAGCCTCGCCGAGATGCGCGAGCGCGTGCGGCGTTACGCCCGGGAGCTGCCTGAGGGTGCCTGGGTGCTCGGCCGCGGTTGGGACGAGGCGGAGTTCGCGGAAGGGCGGCTGCCGCACCGGCGCGACTTGGACGCGGTCACCGGCGGGCGGCCGGCGCTCTTGTACCGGCATTGCGGACATGTGGGCGTGGCGAACACGGCGGCCTTGCGTCTGGCAGGCCTTCTTGGAGAGGGCGACACGCCGCGGCCGGAGCGCTACCGCGTGCCCGGCGGGGTGGTCGATCTGGACGAGGACGGGCGGCCGACGGGCGTGTTGCGCGAGGGGGCCATGGAGCTCGTCGCGCGGCACATTCCGGTGGAGACTCCGGAAGGCCTGCGCGCAGCCATCGCGCGCGCCACGGAGGAAGCGGCGCGCCACGGCGTGACAGCGATCCACTCGAATGACGGCGCCGCCGAGGGATGGCCGGACCTCGGCGCGGTGGCGGAGGCCTACCGGGATCTTGAGGCGTCGGGCCGCCTGGCTGTGCGGATCTGGTGGGATTTCCCGGTGGAGCGCCTCGAGGAGGCGATGGAGCGCGGCTGGAGCAGCGGCATGCCGCTTGAGGAGGCGCTGGGCGAGCCGGAGGCGGGCGCCGGGCGCGTGCACATCGGCAGCGCGAAGATCTTCACGGACGGGTCCCTCGGCGGCCACACCGCGGCCCTCTTCCAGCCCTACGCCGACCGCCCGGATACGCGAGGCGTGCTGCTGTGGGAGGACGAGGATCTCCAGGAGAGGATGGCGCGCGCATTCGGAAGCGGCATCGCCGTCTGCGCGCACGCGATCGGCGATCGTGCGGCGGAGCAGGTCATCACGGCGGTGGAGCGCGCGTTTGCGGCGATTGCAGAGCACGCGGCGCGGGGCGCGGGCGGCAGCGGCAGCGCGGGCGGCGTGGGCGGCGCGGGCCGGGCCTCCCCCGCGCCCGCAGCCGGAGCGCGCGGCGGCCGGCCGCGCCACCCCTCCGTCTCCCGCCCGCGCCTGATCCACTGCCAGATCATGCGCCCCGATGCGTGGCCGCGCATGGCGCGGCTCGGCATCGTGGCCGATGTACAGCCGCGGTTCGTGGCGAGCGACCTCCCCATCGTGGAGCGGCGCGTGGGCGCGGAGCGGGCGCGCTCGTCCTACGCCTGGAGGAGCATCGCGGCGGCCGGCGTGGCGGTGGCCTTCGGCTCGGACTGCCCGGTGGAGCCCATCGCGCCGATGGAGGGGATCTACGCCGCCGTCACGCGCCAGACGATGGACGGCGAACCCGAGGGCGGCTGGCAGCCTCAGGAGCGGCTGAGCGTGACGGAAGCGATGGCGCTCTACACGCGCGGCGGCGCGTACGCCGTGGGGGCGGAGCGGGAGCGCGGGCGGCTGGCGCCGGGATACGCTGCGGATTTCGTGCTCCTCGATGAGGACCCGTGGCGCGTGCCGCCCGCGGAACTGCGCCACATCCGGGCGCTCGCCACGTACGTGGCCGGACGGGCGACGTACCGCGATCCATCGGCCGACGTCCCGGACGGGCGGTGAAGCGAGCGGCGGCCCCGCACGCCGCAGCGTGCGCAATGGCCGCGTCTGCGGCGTCCGCGGCGTCCGCCGCTCACCAGCCGGTCGACGGCTGGCCCGGGCCGTGCGGATCGCCGGCGCGCGACTCCGGCGGGTACTCGGCGCGCGCGCCGCAGCGCCAGGCCAGGTAGGCGAGGAGGGTCTTGCCGTCGCGCACCTCCCCGCGGCGGAGGGCACGGTCCAGTTCGTCCGTCGTGAAGAGCACGTTGCGCATGTCCTCGGCGTCGTCGAAGGCGGTCGGCCCGGGCGTGAGAGAGGTGGCCAGGAACACGTGGATGAGCTCATTGGAGTAACCGGGCACGGGGTAGAAGCTGAGGAGATACTCCATGCGACCGGCGCGGAAGCCGGTCTCCTCGGCCAGCTCGCGGCGCGCGCCGTCCTCGGCGCTCTCGTGCCCCTCCAGCTTCCCGGCCGGAAACTCCAACGTCTCCCGGTCGAGCGCGGCTCGGTACTGGCGGACGAGGACAAGGCGGCCGTCGTCGAGAAGGGGGACGATCGTCGCCACCTCCGGCGAGTCGACGTAATGGTGCGTGAACGTGCGCCCCTTGGCCTGGAAGGTGCGGGAGCGGATGGGCAGCATGGGCGTCAGTCCCTTCGCCCCGCGGCGAAGCCGGGCAGGTCCGGCAGGTCCGGCTTGCGGCCGCGGATCAGGTAGAACTTCCGGAAGAGGAACTGGCTGAACGTGAGTTCCATGAATCCGGCATCGGCGAGCAGGTCGCCCGCCTCACGCCGTCCGAAGGGCTGGCCGGCGCGCCAGCTGCCGAAGGGCGAGAGGGGCGGCCGGTCCGGCAGGACGGCGCTGTTGCGGTCGCAGATGAACACGAAGCCGCCCGGCCGGACGACGCGGAAGAGCTCGTGCATGCGGGCGCGCTCGTCGTCCCAGTCTCCGGCGGAGAGTGCGGCCACGGCAGCGTCGAAGGAGGCGTCCGGGTGGGGAAGGCAGTCCGCCGGCGAAAGCGGCAGGCCGTCGGTGGCGATGCGCGCGCCGCGCAGCCGCCGCGCCAGCGCGCGCGCCAGGCCGCGAGGGCGCGCCTGAGCGACGAGCACGGCCGCCCCTCGCGGCACCGCCCGCGCCACGGCGGCCGCCACGCGCGCGTGCACCCAGGGGGTGACGAGCTTCACGACGGCCTCGCCAAGGCGCTGGAGGAGCCGTTCCTCAAGCCTCTCCAGCGGGTCGAGGGCGCTCGTCGGCCAGATCATGCCCGTCCCCCCTCGTGCGATGCGTGGAAATTATACAACCGGAGGAGGAAGGCCACCTCTTGTCAGCCATCCTGACCGTGCCCGAACCCGTGGACCCTGCGGATGAATATCTCATCACCGGCAACGAGTGGGTGACGCTGCCGGACATCGATCCTCAGCTGGCGGCGCCCCTGAGCGTGAACGTGCTGTGGGAGGCCGGGCTCGGCCTCGTGGAGTTCCGCCCGGCCGGGCGGCCGCTCCTGCGGCCGTGGCTGCGGGCGGGGACAGGGGCAGCGGCGGGGACGGAGGCGCGGGCGCCCCAGGAAGGCCTGCCCTTGTCTTGGCGAGCGGAGGCGGTGAACGGCTGGCTGCCGGTCTTCCGCGCGGCGGCGGCCGGGCTCGAGCTGGAGGTGCGCTACGCGGCGCCGCCCGGCTGCAAGGGCTTTCTCGCTGAACTGCGCGTGACACGGCCGGCTGGCGGCGGGGCGGAGGCCGTGCCGGGCGCAGGGGCGGAGGGCGCGGCGGCGGGCGCTGGGGCGGCCGGCGCCTCGGACGGCGCCGTGCCCGTCGCCGCCGGCTTCGACCTAGCTTGGGGACCGCCGCGCGCGGTCCGCTTCACGGCCCAGGAGCTCGCGGCCGGGTATGCCGTGCGCGTCGATCCCTGGACGTCCGCCGTGCGCGTAGAGGCTCTGGGCGCGCCGGCACTCGCTGTGCGCGCGCAGGGCGAGGGCGGCGACGGTCGCCTCGTGTGGGTGCCGGCGTGGCCGGAACCGGGCGCGCGCGCCGCCGGCGTGGACCGGGCCGTGCCCTGGCCGGCGGGGCTGTCCGGCGCGGCCGTCGGCTGGGCGGCGCGCCTGCGTCCCGGGGAGACGTGCGCCTTGACGCTCCACTTCGGCCTGAACCGCGAGGGCGACGGCGCCGCCCTCAACGCGGTGGATCTCGCGCGCCGCGGCGCCAAGGCGCTATGGGCCGCGGCGGTGGAGGCGGCGGCGGGCGATGCTCCTGCGGGGCTGCCGGAGCCGGTGCGGCGCAACCTGATCTTCAACCTGCACGGGGCCGCAGGGCGCTGCCTCGACAGCGAGGCGCCTGTCGCCGTCACCTCGCGCAGCCCGCGGTATTACGTGGCGGCCGCGCACTGGACGCGCGACGCGCTTCTCTGGAGCCTGCCCGGCCTCATCCGCACGCGCCCGGAGCGCGCCCGCGAGGCCCTCCTCGCCGTGTTCCGCCGCCACACCCGCCATCCGGGAGAACACGCCCAGTATCTCGATGGGACAGTCGTCTACCCGGGGTTCGAGCTCGACCAGCTGGCCGCGTTCGCTGTGGCGCTGGACCGCTACATCGACGAGACGGGCGACGCCTCCGCCGCCCGCGATCCCGCCGTGCGGCGCGCGTGGCCGCGCCTCGCGGCCGCCGTCGCCGCCGCGAGGGACGGGCGCACCGGGCTCTACCGCACCTTTCTCCTGCCGACCGACGACCCGGCGCCCCTGCCCTTCGTGACCTATGACAACGCCCTCCTCTGTGTGGCCCTCGAGGCCGCGGCGCGGCGCGGCTGGCCCCTCGCGCCGCGCCCGGCCGAGGCCGCGGTCGAGCTGCGCCGCGCGATGATGCGGCACCTCGTGGTGGACGGCCCCTTCGGACCGCAGTGGGCCGGGGCCACGGACGGCGAGCGTCACCTCCTCTTCGACGAGCCGCCCGGGAGCCTTGAGCTGCTCGCGCACTACGGCTTCTGCGCGGCCGACGACCCGCTCTACCGCCACACCGTGCGCTGGGTCCGCTCGGCGCACAACCCCCGTGCCATCCTTCACGAAGGCCGCTGGGAGCCGAGCTGCGAGCACGCGCCCTTCCGCTGGGTGCTGGGCTGGGCGAACGCGCTCTGGGCGGGGGCGGCGGCGGTGCGCACGTTGGAGCGGAGGCGGGCCGAGGCGCCGCCGGGTGCGCGCGCGGAGGATGCGGGCGCGCCGCGGCGCGGGGACGCGCACGGTGCGGTTGCGGAGGGCGGGGCGGCACCGGGCTGGCTGGTGGAGGCCGTCGAGGCGGCGGAGGTCGCGCTGCAGGCCTTTCTCACCTCGCCCATGGACGGCGGCCTGGCCTGCGAGACGGTGGGCGATGACGGCCGCTTGCGCACCGGCGCCGCCTTCGCGACCTGCGCCGGCTTCGTGGCCGCGGCGGCGATGGAGTGGCTGCGCGCCCGGGAGCGCCTGCGCGCGCAGCCCTCCGCGCCGAGCGCCTAGAGCGCCGGATGTCGCCCGCGCCCTAGCGCCCGGTCCCGCCGGCGAGCTGGCTCACGATGTGGAAGAGCGCCGTCTGGTCGGCCTCGGCGAGGTCGTGCGCCATCGCCGCCGCGTACAGCTGCGTGGCGAGCGCCGCGCCGGGCACGGCCACGCCCAGGCGGCGGGCTTCGTCGAGCGCCAGCACGAAGTCCTTGTAGCGGTTGCGGACGCTGAAGCCGGGCGCGAAGTCGCCCGTGCGCACGCGCTCGCCCGCCAGGGTGAGCGAGACGGAGCGCGCCGTCGAGTGTTCGAAGACGGCCAGCATGCGGTCGAGGTCGAGCCCCGCCTTGAGTCCGAGCACGAGCCCCTCGCAGGCGGCGAGGAGATTCACGCCGCCGATGAGGTTGGCGACGAGCTTCATCGTCTGGCCGGCGCCGACCGGGCCCATGTGGTGGACCTCGCGGCCCACAGCCGCGAAGACGGGCCGCGCCCGCTCCACGTGCCGCGCCTCGCCCCCGGCCATGATGGTGAGCGTCGCCTGCTGCGCGCCGGGCTGGCCCCCCGTGACGGGCGCGTCCACGAAGGCCGCGCCGCGGCGCTCCAGTGCGGCAGCCGCCTCGCGCGCCGCGGCCGGGGAGACGGTGCTGAAGTCGATGTGCAGGAGGCCC
Organism: Bacillota bacterium; assembly: GCA_014896375.1. Taxonomy (GTDB): domain Bacteria; phylum Bacillota; class Sulfobacillia; order RBS10-35; family Bu92; genus Bu92. The sequence goes on from JADBKN010000015.1 coordinate 35,746, forward strand.
GGGCGCGCCGCCTCGACGACCCCTTCGGGGCCGAGCACCACCTGCAGGAGATCCTCCGGGCCGGTGACGCACGTGCAGACGATGTCCGCGCGGCCGGCCGCGGCGGCCGGCGACGGCGCCCACTCCGCGCCCTCTTCGAGGAGCGGCCGCGCCTTCTCCGCGGTGCGGTTGTAGACCGTCACGGGGAAGCCCGCACGCAGGAGGTTCCGCGCCATGGGCGCGCCCATGATGCCGAGGCCGATCCAGCCGATGCGTTCGCGTGCCGTCATCGCCATCCATCCCTCCAGGGTCCGAAGAGGAGTGTCTCCCAGGCCGCCGCGCGCGCCTGCGCCGCGGCCGCGTCGACCCAGCGGAAGCGCACGCGCCGCCCCGGCCCGAGCTGGCCGGCCGCGTCCAGGGAGGCGCTCGTGAGCACGGCGGCGCGCGGGTAGCCGCCGGTGGTGGGGTGGTCGCGCAGGAGAAGGATCGGGCCTCCGCCCGGCGGCCACTGCACGAGCCCGGCCGTCACGGGCTGCGAGGGCGCGGTGGCGGCGTTCGCCCCGCCGCCCGTTGCGGCCGCTGCGCCGCCGGCCGCGCCCTCCCGCTCCAGCCGCACGCCGGTGCGATCGCAGTGAAGGCCGACGCGCCAGGTGGCGGCGGCGAGCTCGACGAGCGCCTCCGGCGGCACCTCGCCGAGCTCTCCGAGCGGCACGGCCTCCAGCACGAGGGGATCGTCCACCGCGGCGCCCCCTCCGTCTCCGTCGCCCGTGCGGGCCGCGCCGGCAGCGTGGCGCAGGGCGGGCGCGACACCGGAGGCCGCGCCGCCGTCCGCAGGCGCCCGGCGCGCGCCCGCAGCCTGCCCGCGCTCCGTGGCCGCGGCCAGCCATAGGTGGTCGCCGGCCGCGAGCGGCCGGCCGTAGCCGCCGATGCCGTTGCGCACGTCCGTTGAGCGGCTGCCGCCCACCACGGCACCGGCCAGGCCGCCGCGCACGGCCAGGTAGCCGCGCCAGCCGGCGCGCCGCCGGACGGCGCGCAGCACCTCACCGGCCGCGATCGCCAACGCCGCGCCCGTGGGCACGGGACGGCCGTCCAGCTCCCATTCGAGCTCCCCGTCCAGCGCCACGACGGCGTGCCGCAGCGCCCGCAGGCGGAGCCCGCCGGCCAGCACCTCGAGCCCGGCGGCGCACGGCGGGTTGCCGGCCAGGGCGTTCGCGCGCACGAGCGCGGCGCGGTCGAGCGCCCCCGAGGGCGGGTAGCCGTACGCCCGACCGCGGCGCGGCTGGACGTCCTGCAGCGTCGCCTGCACGCCGGGGTGCTCGACGAGGAAGACAGCTTCTTCAGGTGGCAGCGCCGGCGGACCGGCGCCGGGGGCGCTCCCGGGCGCCGCCGCGTCGCCGGCGGCCGCGGCAGCGGCGGCGCGTGGCCGCGCTTCGTCCTCTCGGGCGGGGCGGAAGCGGACGAGGTCGGACGGGCCGAAGACGACGGGCGGCTCCCGAAGGGGGTCGAAGACGGGGACGGGCGTGCGGCCGATGAGGTGCCAGCCGCCCGGACCCTCGCGGGGGTAGACGGCCGTGTAGCCGGCGGCCAGGCCCACCGCGCCGGCCGGCACGCGCACGCGCGGCGCGTCGCGGCGGGGGAGAGCGAGCTCCGGGACGGGGCCCAGGTACGCGAAGCCGGGAGCGAAACCGAAGAAGGCCACGGGGAAGGGGCGCGCCGTGTGGCGGCGCACCACCTCTTCCGGCGTGACGCCGAGCCGCGCGGCCGCCTCCTCGAGGTCCGGCCCGTGGGCCCCGCCGTAGATGACGGGAATGAGGACGGCCGCTCCGGCACGCGTTCGCGCCGCCGCGCCCGCTTCCGGCGCAGCCGCTGCCTGCACCTCCTCCTCCGCCTCCGGCTCGCCGGCGAGGCGGCGCTCCAGGAGGCGGCTCTCCAGCCAGGCAGCGGCCCGGGCGGCGGCGCGCGGATCGAACTCCACGAGCAGCTCGCTCTCGCCCGCGGCGTAACCAAGGATGAAGGGCGGCGCCCCGGGAAGGTGCGGGAGCAGGGCGCGCGCCGCCGGGCCGCGCACGAGAAAGGCCCGGTCGCCGAACGGCAGGGCGTCCCCGCCGCCGCCCGCCCGACCGCTCACGCCCGCACCTCCACGGCGGCCGCCTCCAGCGCGCGGCGCACCGCCGCCGCCCGCGCCGCTGCCCCCGGGTGGTCGCCGTGGATGCAGAGCGTGTCCACCTCCAGCTCCACCCAGCCGCCGTCCACAGCCGGCACGCGGCCCTCAAGGACCATGCGCAGGGCGCGCCGCGCCGCCTCGTCCGGATCGGCGACGACCGCTCCTGGTGCCTGCCGCGGCGCCAGGCGGCCGTCGGAGAGGTAGCCGCGGTCGGGGAAGCCCTCGCGCCGCACAGGCAGTCCGGCCTCCACGGCCGCCCGCGCCAGCGCCGAACCCGGCGGCGCGTAGACCTGAAGGCCCGTGCCGAACGCCGCCGCCGCCCGCGCCACGGCCCCGGCGGCCGCCGCGTCCCGCACGCAGCGGTGGTAGAGCGCGCCGTGCGGCTTCACGTGGCGCAGCTCCACGCCGGCCGCGCGGCAGGCGGCCGCGGCCGCGCCGATCTGGTAGAGCACGTCCGCGAAGATCTCTTCCGGCGGCGCCTCCACCTCCCGGCGGCCGAAGCCGCGCAGGTCGGCGTACCCGGGGTGGGCTCCCACGGACACGCCGGCCGCGGCGGCGCGCCGGACGGTCTGCAGCAGGGTGAGGGGGTCTCCCGCGTGAAAGCCGCAGGCCACGTTGGCGGAGGTGACGACGGCGAGGAGCGCCTCGTCCTCGCCCATGCGCCAGGGGCCGAAGCTCTCGCCGAGGTCGGCGTTGAGGTCGATCGTGCGCATGGCTCTCTCCTTCCGTCCATTGTACGATGGATGCGACGAGCCACCGAAGGGACGGATGTGGATGGCCATCGCCGAGTGGGTGGAGACCCTGCGGGCGAACATCGCGCAGCACCCCGAGAAGCTCTCCGGCGTGGAGGGCACGTTCCAGTTCATCCTCACGGGCGAGGAGGGCGGCGCCTTCTACGCCCAGGCCGCCGGCGGGCGGGTCGAGGTGGCGGAGGGACAGGCGCCGGACCCGTCGGTGACGATCACCATGTCGGCCGAGGATTTCGGCGAACTCATGGCCGGCCGGCTCAACCCCATGACGGCCTTCATGTCGGGGCGCCTCAAGCTGCAGGGGGACATCGGCCTGGCCTTGCGCCTTCAGAGTTTGCTGGGCTGAAGTCGAGCATTTTTAGGGTGGAACCGATCCTCGGCCCGATCCGCCGGCGGTGGCCGGCGGAGAAGCGTTCCGCGGGCAGGAGCGCGTCGAACCGGGTCGAAGCGTGAACCCGAGGAGGAGGCGGCCATCCTGCAGCGCCGTTCGAAGTCGTCCGCGTGGCGCGTCCTCTATATCGCGCCTCAGGAGTCTTGGGCGCAAATGCTAAAGGAGATGCTGGAGCAGGAAGGTTTTCTCGTCATGCTGCGCAGCGGCGCCGTACCCCATCTGGGCGCTTCCGGACCCTACGAGGTGCTCGTCCCGGAGGCGGAGGCCGAGGAGGCGCACGAGATCCTCGCCGAGTTGCTCGCGCGCATGCCGGCCCGCCGCCCGCCCGCCGGGCGCCCGGCGGGCGCGCGTGAGGCGCGCGCGAGCGACGGCGGCGAGCGCGGTTCGAAGGACGGCCCGCGGACGGGGGAAGACGACTGAGCGTGGCGGAGGGCGCGCGCGTGCGGCGGATCGTGGTCCTCACCAGCGGCGGCGATGCGCCGGGCATGAACGCCGCCGTGCGGGCCGTCGTGCGGCGCGCCCTCCATGCGGGCCTCGAGGTCTGGGGCGCGCGGCGCGGCTACTGGGGTCTCGTGCGCTGGGACGTGCAGCCCATGGACGCCTCGTCCGTGGCCGACATCATCCACCGCGGCGGCACCGTGCTGCACACCGGGCGCTGCGAGGCGTTCCTGGACGCCACCGTGCAGGAGCGCGCGGCCCGGCGCCTCAAGGAGGAGGGGGTCGACGGCGTCGTCGTCATCGGGGGCGACGGCTCCCTGCGCGGCGCGCTCGCGCTGGAGGCGCGCGGCGTGGCCGCGGTGGGCGTGCCGGGCACGATCGACAACGACCTCTACGGCACGGAGCGCACGATCGGCTTCGACAGCGCCGTCAACACCGTGGTGCAGGCCATCGACAAGATCCGTGACACGGCCACGGCGCACGAGCGCACGTTCGTCGTGGAGGTCATGGGGCGGCAGGCGGGCTTCATCGCGCTGCACGCGGGGCTGGCCGACGGCGCCGAGTCGATCATCCTGCCGGAGGTCGGCTTTGAGGTGGAGGGCGTGGTGGAGCGGCTGCGCCGCGGGCGGGAGCGCGGCAAGCTCTATAGCATCATCGTCGTGGCGGAGGGCGCCGCTTCCGGGTACGATGTGGCCCGGCGCCTGGCCGAGTACGGCATCGAGGCGCGCGTCACGGTGCTCGGGCACGTGCAGCGCGGCGGCTCGCCGTCCGCCTATGACCGCTGGCTCGCGGCGCGGCTCGGCGCCGCGGCCGTCGACGCGCTCGTCGCCGGCCGCCACGGCATGATGGTGGGCGTGCGCGGCGAGGCCATCGTGGAGACGCCGCTGGAGCAGGTCGTCGCCGCGCGCCCGGCCCTCGACCGCTCCATCTGGGAGCTTGCGCAAGTCCTGTCGTCTTAAGGAGCCACGCATGCGCCGGACGAAGATCGTCGCCACCATGGGCCCCGCCTGCGACACGCCTGAGCGCCTCGAGGCGGTGATCCGCGCCGGCGCCGACGTCATCCGCATCAACCTCTCCCACGGCACGCCCGCGGACCTCGCCCGCCGCCTGGAGACCGTGGCGGCCGTGCGCACCCGCCTGGCGCCGGAGCGCGTCGTCGGCCTCATGCTGGACACGCGCGGCCCGGAGATCCGCATCGGGGACGTCCCGCCGGACACGCAGCTCCAGCCGGGGGAGCGCGTGCGGCTCAGCCCGCGGCCCGGTCCGGCGGCCGGGCGGGAGTTGCGGCTGAGCGTCGACTACGACCGCCTGGCCGCGGACGTGCGACCGGGCCAGACGGTGCTCGTGGACGACGGCAACCTCGTGTGGGAAGTCGAGGCGGTGGAGGGGGCGGACGTCCTCCTCCGCGTGCGCGCCGGTGGGCCGCTCAAGAGCGGCAAGAAGCTCAACGTGCCGGGGGCGGAGCTGGCGCTGCCGGTGCTCCTGCCGGAGGACGAGCGCGACCTGGCGGCGGGGCTGCGCGCCGGCGCCGACTTCGTCGCGGCCTCCTTCATCCGGCGGGCGGAGGACGTCATCGCCGTGCGGCGCGTGATCGAGGCGTGCGGCAGGGACGCGGCCGTCATCGCGAAGATCGAGACGCGCCAGGCGGTGGAGCGCATCGGCGAGATCCTCAAGGCGGCCGACGGCGTCATGGTGGCACGTGGCGACCTCGGCGTGGAGTGCGCGCCGGAAGACGTGCCGCTCATCCAGAAGGACATCATCCGGCGCTGCGCCGAGCAGGGGAAGCCGGTGATCACGGCCACGCAGATGTTGGAGTCGATGGTCGCGCACCCGCGCCCCACGCGCGCGGAGGCGGCCGACGTGGCCAACGCCATCCTCGACGGCACCGACGCCGTCATGCTGTCCGCGGAGTCGGCCGCGGGGCTCTATCCGGTGGAGGCCGTGGCCGTCATGGCGCGCATCGCCGAGCGCACGGAGGAGGCCTTCCCGCACGAGGAGTGGCTCGCCCGCTACGCGCGCGCGGCGGCGGGCGGCGTGACGGACGCCGTCTGCCACGCCACGGTGGCGGCGGCCGCGGACCTCTCCGCCGATGCGATCATCACGGCGACGGAGTCCGGCTTCACCGCGCGCATGGTGGCGCGCCTGCGGCCGCGGGCGCGCATCCTGGCCGTCACGCCCGACCCCGCCACGCTGCGCCGCCTCACGCTGGTGTGGGGCGTGGAGCCCTACCCCATGGAGGTGGCGCGCGGCACCGACGACCTCCTCGAGCGCGCCGTGCGCGCCGTGCAGGCGCGCGGGGCGGTGCGCGACGGCGACCTCGTCGTCATCACGGCCGGGCTGCCGGCGGGCGTGCGCGGCACGACGAACCTCATGAAGGTGCATACGGTGGGCGACGTGATCCTGAGAGGACAGGGACTCGGACAGGGAGCGGCCACGGGGCCGGTGCACGTGGCCTTGCGCCCGGCCGACCTCGCCGGTTTCCGGCCGGGGGCGGTGCTCGTGGCGCCGGCCACAGACCGCGCGTGGATGGACGCCATCCGCCAGGCAGCCGCCGTCATCACGGAGGAGGGCGGCCTGACCTCCCACGCGGCGGTCGTGGGCATCTCGCTCGGCATCCCGACGATCGTCGGCGCGAAAGGCGCCACGGCGCAGCTCAAGACGGGCCAGGTGGTCACCGTCGACAGCCAGCGGGGGCTCGTGTACCCGGGAGAGGCGCGCACCCTCTGACGGCGCAGGCCGGGCCGCTTGGGTGAGGCTCAGGCGGGGCAGACGGGCGGCGACCGGGCGGGCGGCGTCCGCCCGGGGCGGCCGGTTTCAGCGGCCGGCCTCTAGAAGCGGCGTCTTGAACCAGTCCTTGCGGAACGGCTCCAGGTGGCGCTCCATGAGAAGGTTGAGGATCTTGCGCGCGGGCCGCATGCTCTCCGCGAGGGAGGCGAGTAGACGGTCCGCCCCCGTGGCGCGCGCGATGGGATGCTGCGCCGCCTGGAGGAACGCCTCGCGCCCGCGGTTCTCAAGCGCCTCCAGGACCTCGGGGAAGCTCGTCGCCTGCGGCGCCGTGCGCGCCTGCTGCACGGCGTCCATGAGGGACTTGCGGTTGTCCGGGTCGGCGCACGTGCCGGCGAGGAAGAGCGTCAGGTCGCCGATGCGCCGGTCCACGGCGAAGCGATCGCGCAAATCGACGACGCCGCGCAGCCGCTCCAGCGCGGCGAGGTCAAGCTCGCTGAAGCGCCAGCGGTAGACGCGCTCCCCGGCGTGCAGCCACATCGCCTCGTTCTGCGTGCGGGTGAAGGAGGCGAGCAGATCCGCGAGGTAGTCGCGGCGGGACGCGTCTTCCAGCACGGCGCGCAGCTCCGCCGTGTCGAAGACGGGTACGCGGGCCTCTCCCGGCCCGTAGTCCAGGGTGTGGGTCATGTGGCGCAGGTCGCGCCGCAACTGGCGCAGGAGCACCGAGAAGAAGAGGTACGGCGAGACCTTGCCGGCGACGTCCGGATCGGCGGCGAGGCGCTCGTACAGTTGTGGGTCGTCCAGCATGATGTCGATGAGGTCCGGCTTGTCGCGCAAAAGGCCGCAGATGTGGTCGTGGTCGGAGCGACGCGTCACAACGGTCCGCACGAGGAACTCGATGTCGCGGTCGGAGAGGTGTTCCAGCAGAAGCGCGGTCGTGTTCACCGCTCAGCACCACCCGCGTTGGGCCGCTGACCCACTTTTCCATACTATACGACGCCCCCCGCGAAGAAGCGAGGGGCTCCCCGCCCGGGAAGTATCGGAAATCGGCGCGCTCGCCGGCCTCGTGCGGCCGCTCTCCGCGCAGGGTAGAATGGCATTGGATTTCTGGAGGTGGGGCCCATGGCCGACCGCGATTCCGTCTGGCAAGCGCTGGCTCAGGTGAAGGACCCGGAGCTGGGACGTCCCATCACCGACCTCGACATGGTCCGCCGCCTTGAGGTGGACGGCGGCCGCGTGTTCGTCGAGATTCTCCTCACCGTTCAGGGGTGCCCCCTCGCCACGCGCATCGAGCGCGACGTGGCGGCTGCCGTGCGCACCGTGCCCGGCGTGCGGGAGGTCGAGGTGAAGCTCGGCGTCATGAACGACGAGCAGCGCGAGGCGCTCGTGCGCAAGATCCGCGGCCCGCAGCCGGAGCCGAAGTCGTCGCTCTTCGATCCGGATTCGCGCACGCGCGTGATCGCCGTGGCCAGCGGAAAGGGTGGCGTGGGCAAGTCCACCGTGACGGCCAATCTGGCCGTGGCCCTCGCGCAGGAAGGCCACCAGGTGGGGCTCTTGGACGCGGACATCTACGGCTTCTCCATTCCCACGATGATGGGCGTGAGCGGGCCGCCGCGCGTCTTCAACCGCGCCATCGTGCCGATCGACGCGCACGGCGTGCAGGTGATGTCGATGGGCTTCCTCATCGAGCGGGACACGCCCGTCATCTGGCGCGGCCCCATGATCAGCGGCGCGGTGGAGCAGTTCCTGCGCGACGTGCTCTGGGCCGATCTCGACTTCCTCGTCGTCGACCTGCCCCCCGGCACGGGTGACGTGCCGCTCTCCTTGGCGCAGCGCCTGCCGCGGTCGGAGATGCTCGTCGTGACGACGCCCCAGGAGGCTTCGGTGAGCGTCGCCAAGCGGGCTGGATACTTCGCGGAGAAGACGAACATGCGCGTGCTGGGCGTGGTCGAGAACATGGCGTCCTTCGTGTGCCCGCACTGCGGGGAGACGGTGGAGATCTTCGGCGCCGGCGGCGGGGAGCGTATGGCGGCGGAACTCGAGGTGCCGCTTCTCGCGCGGATCCCCCTGGAGCCGGCCGTGCGCCGCGCCAGCGACGAAGGCACGCCGATCGTCGTCGCCGCGCCGGAGTCGGCCTCGGCCGCCGCTTTCCGGGAGCTCGCGCAGGCTGTGGCGCGCGGCGCCAAGCGGGAGCCGCGCGCCGTCAAGGCTTGAGAGCGCGCGGCGCCGTGCGTGCCAGAAAGTGCTGACGGCGGCCGGCCGCGCCCCGGCATGATCTCCGCCGGCGGCGTCGAAGAGCTTCCGCATGTCTGCTTCGATCGGCATCCCGAGCCGCCGCCTGCGCACGCGCCGGCCGCCGCGCGTCCCGCGCGGGTGGCCGTGGCTTGTCGCCCTCGCGGCGCTCTGCGGCGCGGCGGCGGGCGGCCTGTGGCTGTGGCAGGGGGGCTGGACGGCCCTCGCCGCCTGGACGGCGCCGGCCGCGCCGGCCCTCGTGTTCGAGGGGACGCGCCTCGCGGACGCGCCGCTTCTGGAGCGCGGCGAGGTGCTGCTGCCCTTCAGCGCGGTGAAGGAGCGCATCGACCCGCACGCCGTCTGGGACCGCGAGGCGCAGCTCTTCATCCTCACCACGGACCGCCGCCTGATCGTCTTCGCCCGCGACGACCTGACCGCCTGGGTGAATGAGGAGCCGTTGCGCCTCACGGTTCCGATGCGCGTCGTGAACGACCGGCCCTACGTGCCCGCGCGCCCGCTGGCGGAGATCTACGGCCTCGACGTCGCCTATCACGCCGCCACGCGCACCGTCACCGTGGACCGGCGCAGCGCCCCGCGCCTCGAGGGCGAGGCGGAGGCCGCGACCTGGCTGCGGACGGCGCCGGGCCGCTTCGCGCCGCGGCTTGGGCGCGTGGAGCGCGGCTCGGCCGTGCGCGTCTTCGAGGAGCAGGCGGGCTGGTACCGCGTGCGGCTCGCGGACGGCCGCCTCGGCTTCCTGCCCAAAGACGCCGTGCGCCTCGCCGGCCTCGTCCCTGGAGAGACCGCGGCGGAGCCGTCCCCATCCGCCCCGCGGTCGCCTGCCGGACCGCTCCACCTCACCTGGGACCTCGTCGGCGCGACGCCTCCGGACGTGGCGCGCTACCCGGCGATGCCCGGCGTGAACGCGATCTCGCCCACATGGCTGCACCTCGCGGCGGACGGCTCCGTGACGAGCATCGCCGACGCCGGCTACGTGGCCGCCGCCCACGCGCGAGGCTGGGCCGTGTGGCCGCTCTTCGGCAACGGCTTCGACCCGCAGCTCTCGCACCGCGTGCTGCACGACAGCCGCCTGCGCCTTCAGGTGGAGCGGCAGCTGCTCGCGTACGCGCGCATCTACGGCTTCGACGGCATCAACGTCGACTGGGAGAACATGGACCCGGCCGACCGCGACGCCTTCTCCCAATTCATCCGCGAGCTCGCGTCCCTCGCGCGTGCCGCCGGGCTCGTGCTCTCCGTCGACGTGACCTTCCCGGGTCCGAGCCCCTTCTGGCAGCTCTGCTACGACCGCGCGGCGCTCGCGCGCGCGGCAGACTATGTGATCGCGATGGGGTACGATCAATACACGCAGGGGTCCCCGCAGGCGGGGCCTGTCGCCGCGCTGCCGTGGGTGGAGGCGGGCGTGGAGGCCATGCTCACTGAGGTGCCGGCGGGGAAGCTGGTGCTGGGCGTGCCGCTCTATACGCGCCTCTGGACGGAGACGGAGGACGGCCTCACCAGCGTGGCGCTCGGCATGGCCGACGCCGCCCGCTACCTCAAGCGTGCCACAGCCGTGACCGACGCCGCCGCGGGCCTGCCCTACCTCACGTGGCGCGAGGGCGCGGCCACGCGCAAGATGTGGCTGGAGACGCCGGCCACGCTGCACGCGCGCGCGTCCCTGGCGCGCCGTGCGGGGCTCGCGGGCGTGGCCAGCTGGCAGCGGGCCTTCGCCACCGGGGCGGCGTGGGAGGCGCTGGCCGCGGGGCTCGGCGGGGAGCCCTGGCCGGCCGGCGAGCTTTCGCCGTGACTACGGCGGCGGGAGGCGGCGCGCGGCGCCGCGCGGCGGACGCCCGCCCGCCGCGCCGGCGCTCAAGGAAAGGAGGGGCGCGTACGAAGATCTACACACGCACCGGAGACGACGGCACCACCTCGCTCTTCGGCGGCCGGCGCGTCCCCAAGACGTCGCCGCGCGTGCAGGCCTACGGCACGCTGGACGAGCTGAACGCCGCCCTGGGGGTCTGCCGCGTGGAGATCGCCGCGCTGCCCGGGGGCGCGGCGGATCTTGAGGCGCAGCTGGAGACGGTGCAGGGCGAGATCTTCGCGTTGGGAGCGGAGCTCGCCACTCCTTCGGGGCGCGAGCGCCTGGCCGTGCCGCCGGTGGAGCAGGCGGCCGTGGAGCGCCTGGAGCGCTGGATCGACGCCCACGAGGAGGAGGTGGGCGCGCTCACCACCTTCATCCTCCCGGGCGGCTCGCGTGCGGCCGCGGCGCTGCATGTCGCCCGCACCGTGTGCCGGCGCGCGGAGCGCGAGGTGGTGGCGCTCGCCGCCGAGGCGCCGGTGGCCCCGGAGGCGCTGCGCTATCTCAACCGGCTTTCGGATTTGCTGTTTTCCATGGCCCGCGTGGCCAACCGGCGCGCCGGCGTGCCGGACATTCCCTGGCAGGGTTCGAGGAGGAAGGAACCGTGATCGAGATCCCGAGCCGCGAGGAGGCGTGGAAGCTGCTCACGTCCTGGGTTCAGAGCGAGAACCTGCGGCGCCACTGCCTGGCCGTGGAGGCGTGCATGCGCGCCTACGCGAAGGAGTTCTTCCAGGATCCGGACAAGTGGGGCGTCACCGGCCTCGTGCACGACTTCGACTACGAGCGCTATCCTTCCAAAGAGGACCATCCGTTCCGCGGCGTGCAGGTCCTTGAGGAGCTCGGCTGGCCGGCGGAGATCCGCGAGGCGATCCTCGGCCACGCCGATTATTCGGGCGTGCCCCGCGTCTCGCTGCTCGCGAAGGCGCTCTACGCCGTCGACGAGCTCTCCGGCTTCATCACGGCCTGCGCCCTTGTGCGCCCGGACAGGAGCCTCGACGGTCTCGAGGTCGCCTCGGTGAAGAAGAAGCTGAAGGACAAGGCCTTCGCCAAGGGCGTGAGCCGCGAGGACATCTATAAGGGCGCGCAGGAGCTGGGCGTCGACCTGGACGCGCACATCCGCTTCTGCATCGAGGCGATGAAGCCCATCCAGGAGCAGCTGGGCCTGGGCCGCGGCCACGACGCGGTAGAGGCGGCGCACTGACGGGCCTGGCCGCGTCGGGGCCGTCCGGAACGGCCGCGACGGCGCGCCTTCCAGCGGCCGCGGCGGAGGGAGGAGTGGCGGATGCGCGTCGTATCGCTGTGTCCGAGTAACACTGAGATCGTCCTGGCGCTCGGCCTGCGGGAGGCCCTCGTGGGTGCGGACCGCTGGTCGCTCAAGGATCCGTCCTTCCAGCTTGAGGTGGCGGATGTCGGCTCCGACCTCGACGTCGATGTCGAGGCTGTCGCCGCCCTGCGGCCGGATCTCGTGCTCGCCTCGCTGAGCGTCCCCGGCATGGAGCGCAACGTGGAGCAGCTGCGCGAGCGCGGCCTGCCGCACATCGTCGTCGACGCGCAGGACTGGGACGGCGTGCGCCGCGGCGTCCTGCAGGTGGCCGAGGCGCTGGGGGAGCCCGAGCGAGGACGGGCGCTCGTGGCGCGCATGGACGCCGCCGCGGACGACGTGCGGCGGCGCGCGGCGGACGCGCGCGCGCGCATGGCGGCGCCGCCGGCGACGGCCGCGTGGGAGTGGTGGCCGAAGCCGATCATCGTCGCCGGCCGTCCCAGCTGGGTGACGGACATGATGGCCCTTTTGGGCCTGCGCAACGCCTTTGACGACATCGAAAAGGAGAGCGCGCCCGTGGAGGCGGAGGCCGTGCGGGAGCGCGATCCGGACGTGCTCTTCCTCTCGTGGTGCGGCACCGCCGAGCGCCGCATGACGGTGGCGGAGGTGGCGCGGCGGCCCGGTTGGGCGGAGATCTCGGCCGTGCGCGCGCGACGCGTCCACCTTCTGCCGGAGAGCCTCTTCGGCCGCCCGGGGCCGGGGCTGGCCGAGGGCCTGCGGCTGCTGTACGAGTGCGTCTACGGGGACGCCGCGGCCGCGGCGCAGGCGGCGGCGCGCCGGGCGGGGCTGGCGGAGGGCGCGCTCGACTGGCCGGACGGCCCTCCGCAGGAGGGGTCGCCGCAGCCGGAGGCGCGCGGCGCGCGGGGGCAGCGCTCGTGACGGACGTGGCGCGCATCGCCGCCTGGGCGGAGGCCGTGCAGGCGCAGGTGGCGCGCGCGCTCGTCGACGTGCAGAGCACGGTCGAGCTCCTCATGGTGGCGCTTCTGGCCGAGGGCCACGCGCTGCTCGAGGACGTGCCCGGCACGGGCAAGACGCGCCTCGCGCAGGCCCTCGCCCGGCTTTCCGCGCTCTCCTTCCGCCGCGTGCAGTTCACCCCGGACCTCATGCCGAGCGACATCCTCGGCACGGCCGTCTTCGATCCGCGCACGGCCGAGTTCCGCTTCCGCGAGGGGCCGGTCTTCACCCACGTGCTGCTCGCCGACGAGATCAACCGCGCCACGCCGCGGACGCAGGCGGCCCTCCTCGAGGCCATGGAGGAGCGGCAGGTGACGGCCGACGGCGAGACGCGGCCGCTGCCGCGCCCCTTCCTCGTCCTCGCGACGCAGAACCCCGTGGAGATGGAGGGCACGTTCCCCCTGCCGGAGGCGCAGTTGGACCGCTTCCTCGTCCGTGTGGCGGTCGGCTATCCCGGGGAGGCGGGGGAGCGGGAGATGCTGCGGCGCGTGGGGCGGCGCGAGGGCGCGGAGGACGTGCTGGCGCTCCTGCGGCCCGTGGCGACGGCGGAGGAGCTCGCGGGCTTCATCGACACCGTCCGCGATGTGGCCGTCGGGGAGGACGTGGCCGGGTACATCGTGCGGCTCGTGCGCGCCACGCGCCGCCGGCCGGAGGTGGAGGTGGGCGCCAGCCCGCGGGCCGCCGTGGCGCTCTTCCGCGCCGCGCAGGCGCGGGCCGCGCTGCAAGGGAGGCCGTTTGTGGTGCCGGACGACGTGAAACAGGTGGCGGTGCCCGTCCTGGCCCACCGGCTGGCCCTGGGAGCCGAGGCGCGCATGCGGCGGCAGGACGGCGCCGAGGTGGTGCGCGCCGTGCTGGACGCCGAGCCCGTTCCCGTGGAGGCGGCCGGATGACGGCCGCCGCCTGGCTGGCGCCGGCTTTGGCTGCGGCGGCGGCCGGCGCGGGGGCGGCGCGCGCCTGGCGCAGCCGGCTGCTGGAGGATCTGGAGTACCGCCGGGAGGTGCGTCCCACACGCCTCTTCCCCGGTGACCGCGCCGTGCTGGAGATCACGGTGGAGAACCGCAAGCGGCTGGCTGTGCCGTGGCTCGTCACGGAGGACGAGGTGGCCGAGGGCGTGAGCGTGCTGGCCGCGCGGTCCTGGCGCGCCGCCCGCGGGCGGCGCGTCTGGGTTCAGGCGTGGCACGTGCCGGGCCGGCACCGCGTGCGCCGCGCCTTCCAGCTGGTGGCGCGGGAGCGCGGCTGGCAGCCGTTCGGTCCCGTTTCCCTGCGCGCCGGCGACCCGTTCGGGCTCGTGGCGGCGCGGCGCGAGCCGGTGGACGCCGAGGGAGGCCGGCGCGACGGCGTCGTCGTGCTGCCGCGGCCGCTGCCGCTGGCGGCCGCCGAGGCCTTGAGCGAATACGGCCGCCGCGGGGGCGCGGGCTGGCTGCACCGCGACCCGGCGAACGTGGTGGGACTCAGACCGTACACTCCGGGTGACCCCTTCCGCAGCATCGACTGGAAGGCCACGGCGCGCGCCGGCGGGCTGCGCGTGCGGGAGACGGCGCCGTGGCATGCGCCGTCGCTGGTCCTCGTCGTGGATATCGCCACCACGAGGCCGGTCTGGCTCGGGCGCGTGCGGGCGCGCCAGGAGGCGGCGCTGGGCGTGGCGGCGTGGTTCGTGCTGCGCGCCGCGGGGGTGGGCGCCCTGCGCCTGCACGTCAACGGCGGGCTTCTGGGCGAGATGGCCGACGTAGACCTGAGCTTGCCGCCGGGAGGCGCGCCGCTCGCCCTGGAGGCGCTGGGGCGCGTGGCCGGCGCTGTGCGGCGGCCGCTCGCGGAGACGCTGAGGCGCATGCCGCCCTGTCCGGCCGAGGCGCGCGTCGTCGTGGTGACGGCGCTGCCGGACGGAGAAGTGTGGGAGGCGGCGCACGCCGCCGCGCGGCGGCCGTTCATCGTGGGCGTGGGCGCGGAGGCCGAGGGCAATCCTTACGTGCACGCGCGCGTAGGAGAGGAGGAGGTCGAGGCCTGGTGGCGGGCGTGTCTCGCGGCCGCGGGGTGAGGAGCGGGACGACGGCGGCTGCAGGACGGGCTCCGGCGGAGGGCGGCGGTCCGGCGGGGGCGCTCCGCGAACGGCGCCGCGCACGGGCCGCCCTCGCCGCGGCGGAGACGGCCACCGCGCTCGGCCTGGCGCTCACTTGGGGGCGCGGCCTGCCGCCCGGCGCGTTCGGGCTCTTCACAGCGGCGCTCTGGGCCGCGGGCTGGGTGCGGCTCCCCCGTGAGGGATTCACGGGCCGGCCGGGGCTGCGTGCCGCGGCCCTCGCGGTGGGGCTCCTGGGGTTGGCGGCGGTCGTGGCGGCGATGGAGGAGGCAGCCGGGCTGGGCGCTGCGTGGGGCGGAGACGTCGCGCACGGCGCTTGGGGCGGAGCCGGGGCGGGCGCGGCGGCCGCGACCGCCGCGACGGCGGCCGCTCTGTGGGCCGCGGCGGCTCTCGGCGCGTGGCGCGGCAGCACGCTCGCGCGCGCCGCCCTGGACACGGAAGACCGCCGCCGCTGGGTGGCCGCCCATGCTCTGGCCTGGTGGGTCGCGGCCTGGACTGCCCCCACGGCCGCCTTGCGGCCCGTGCTCGGCGCTTTGGCGGCCGCCGCCGCACTGGCGCTGCTCCTCGGCCTCTGGCGCGCCCAGCGCGCCGCTCTGATGGAGGAGGCGGCATGGGACGGCGACGGCATGCGCGCGCTCCGCGCCCTGCGGCTCGCGGCCGCCGGCGCCGCGCTCGCCGCGGCCGCCGGCGCGCTGGGCGCCGCCGCGCGGGGCCCGGCCGGCGCCGTCTGGGACCGGCTGCTGCACGGGCTGGCCGAGGCGGTGGCGCGCCTCACGTTTCCTCTTGTGGCCTGGCTTCTCGGCGTGCTGCAACCGTACGGCGGCCGCATCCGCGAGCAGCTGGAGCGCGTGGCGCAGTCCACTGGCGTGCAGGGCACGGCCCCGCCGCCGGCGCCGCCCGCCCACGGCCAGGGGTGGACATGGGCCGCGCTGGCGGCCGCGGCTGCGGTTCTGGCCGTGGCGGCAGCGCTTTGGGCGCGGCGGCCGGCGGAGGAGGGCGGCGCTCCGGCGGACGAAGCCGCCTTCCTGGAAGTGCGGGAAGCCCTGGAGGACGATGCCGCCGGCCGCGCGAGAACGGCCGCGGCCGGCGCGCCGGAGGCGCCGCCGGAGGCCGTGCGGCGCGTGCGCGCCGCCTACCGACGCTGGGCGCGCGCGGCGGCGCGTCGCGGGCGCGGGCGTGCGCCCGCGGAGACGGCGCGGGAGCACGCGCGGGCGGCGGTGGCGCGCCCGCTGGCGGCGGCGCCGGCCGCGGCCGAGCTCTTGCAGATCTACGAGCGCGCCCGCTACGGAGGCCTCGCCGGAGCCGAAGACGCGCGCCGGGCGGAGGCGGCCGCCCGTGCGGCGGAGGCGGAGGTGGCGCCCCGTGAACGCGCCTGACGAAGCCGCCGGAGGCGCCCTGGGCGGCGTGCGGCCGACGCGCGCGGATCCGCGCTGCTGCGCGAGCTGCGTCCATGTGGGCGTGCGCCACGAGGGCGGTCGCGTGGTCGTCGTCTGCCGCCGCCTGGGGTACGAGACGAGGCCGGAGTGGCGCTTCCTCTGCTGGACGCCGAAGCCCCGGGTTCAGGGTCGGCCCGGCGGGCAAGACGAGCGCGGCGCAGCGCCGGAGGAAGAGCGCGGGCGCCCCTGAGAGCGCGCGCCGTCACTCGCCCTTGAGCAGCGCCTCCCGCTCCGCGGCCGCCACCGGCTCCCCGGACTTCACGAGTTCCAGGAGCCGCTTCCGCCCGCGCGGCGCGCCGATGAGCACGGCCCCCGCCAGCCGCCCTTCAAGGAAGAAGAGCGTCCGCGCCGTGCGCGCCGCCGCGTCGACGCGCGTCACAGCCTCCAGACCCGGGTGGTCCTCGGGCGTCATGCCCAGGACGCTGATGTTCGAGTCGAAGAGGGGGCTGGAGTAGGTCGGCACTTCGCGGTAGACCTCTCCGGCGCCGAGCATGTTGCGCGCCGCCACGCGGCCGTGCATGAGGGCGTTGTCCCACGTGCCCATGCGGTGCCGCCGGCCGATGATCGGGTCGAAGAAGCGGGCCACGTCGCCCGCCGCGAAGACGCCCTCGATGCCGGTGGAGAGCCGCTCGTCGGTGCGCACGGCGCCGTCCTCCAGGGGCACGGGGGAGCCGGCGAGCCAGGCGGTGTACATCTCCAGGCCCACCCCCGCGCCCACGAGGTCGCACGGGTAGCGGCGACCGCTCTTCGTCTCCACCGCCACCGCGAGACCGTCGCGCACGACGACCCGCGCCACCTCCTCGTTGTGCACCACCTCGACGCCCCGCTCCCCCGCGATGGCGTCGACGAGTTCGCCGGCCTCCGGAGGCAGCACGCGCCTCAGGAAGCGGTCGCCGCGCATGAGCCAGGTGACGCGCAAGCCCTGCTGGACAAAGCCTTCGGTCAGCTCATAGGCGATGAAGCTGCCGCCGATGACGACGGCGCGCGCCTCCGCGCCGCTGCGCGCGCGCGCCTCCGCGGCGGCCTCCAGCAGGCGGCGGGTGTCGTCGAGCGTCTGGAAGTGCAGGACGTTCGGGGCGTCGTCGCCCGGCACGCCCAGGCGGCGCGGCCGGCCGCCGGTGGCGATGAGCAGAGCATCCCACGGGAGCGCCTCGCCCGTCGACAGCTCCAGCGTGCGCTCCGCGACGTGCAGAGCGGCGGCCTCCGTCTCCAGGCGCAGGTCGATGCCGCGCTGCGCGTGCCACTCCACGGTGCGGAGAAGCGTGCGCTCCGGCGCCAGGCGGCCCTGCAGCACGCGCGGCAGCGAGACGCGGTTGTAGAGCGGGTAGGGCTCTAGGCCGATGAGCGTGATGCGGCCAGACGGGTCGAGCTTGCGCAGCTCCTCCGCCGCCGTGGTGCCGGCGGCCCCGTTGCCGACGATGACGAAGCGGCGTTCCGCCAAACGAGGACCCCCCCGATCAAGAGTCTGCGCGACTCTTGAGGCCGCCACACGCGGCGCGCGGGGCGCGGCGCCCGGCGCGCGGGCGCGCCGCGGGGTAGCGGAGGGGCGCGCCTCGCCGTCAGGGCTCGCCGGCCGGGTTGCGCCGGAAGGCCTCCGCCTGCGGCCGCATGTCGGTGACCTCGACGTGGTCAGTCTGGCCGAAGCGCTGGAGGATGGCAAGCGTCTCGTCCGGGCGGTCGGTGTGGATGTGGACCTTCGCCTGCGTTTCGTCTCCGGCTACGACGAGGCTGTCGCCCATCGGCAAAAGCTCTGCGCGCAGGCGCTCCAGGTCGAGCCCGGGCCCGGTGAGCACGAGCTGCACCTCGATGGGGTAACGCAGGTCGAAGTCGCTCTGGCCCTCGATGTGCGCCTGCGCCTGGACGGCGAGGGCCTGGCGCGAGGCGGCGCGCTGGGCGAGCTCCCGGCCCACCTTCAGCGCGAGGCGCCGGTGGCGCAGGAACTGCGCGGCGCCGTCCAGCATGTGGCAGAGCGCCAGGCCGGCGGCGTCGACGACACCCGCCTCCTTCAGCACGGGGAGGAGGTCGGGCGTGCGCGCGAGCGCCTCCCGCGCGGCGCGGCGGGCGGCGTCGAGCACGCCCAGGACGTCGGCGCCGCGGGCCGCCGCGGCGCGGCCGCTGGCCGCAGCCTCGCGCGCCACGGTGAGGATCGTGCCCTCCTTCGGCTCCGCCACCGCGCGGTAGCTCAGCTCCGAGGCCAGCGCCAGTCCCTCGGCGAAGACGGCCGCGCTGAGGACCTCCAGGCCGCGCGCGGCCTTGGCGATGCCGCGCAGCATCTGCGCGAGGATGAGGCCGGAGTTGCCGCGCGCGCCCATGAGGGCGCCCATGGAGGCCTTCTGAAGGAGTGCCCCGGCGGACGGTTCCGTGCCGCGGCCGGGCTCCTCGTTCGCGCCCTCCGGGCCGCAGGCGGCGCGCAGCGTGCCCAGCATGTTGCCGCCGGTGTCGCCGTCGGGCACGGGGAAGACGTTCAGGGCGTCGACCTGCCGGCGGTGGCGCTCCAGGGAGCGCACGGCGCCGCTGCCGATCACCCGCAGGTCATCGGCGGTGAGCGTGTCGATCAAGACGGCTCTCCTTTCCCTCCGTCCGCGCCCGGCGAGCCGCCCGCGCCGGCCTCGGGATCCTCGCAGCTGACGAGGCCCAGAAGCCCGGGGCCGGTATGCACGCCCAGTACCGGGGTGAACGGTTCGATCCACAGGTCGTCGGGGCGGAAGCGGTCGCGGATGCGCTCCGCCCACTCCCGCGCCTCGTCCTCGGCGTCCGCGTGGATGACGACCATGCGCCGCCGCCCCTCGCCCGTGAGTCGCCGTTCTGTCTCCTCTTCGATGCGCTGCAGGCCGGCGCGGCGGCTGCGGACGACGCCGGGGGAGTCGACTTCGCCGTCGACCAGCGTGAGCAGCGGGTGGAGGCCGAGGATCTTGCCCACCAGCCCGCGCGCCCGCCCTACGCGGCCCCCGCGGATGAGATACTCAAGGGTATCGACCACGGCCAGGAGCACGATGCGCAGGCGGAGCCGGTCCAGCGCGGCGAGGATCTCGTCCACGGAAGCGCCCTCCGCCGCGCGCTCGGCCGCCTTGAGCGCGAGCAGGCCGTGGCCAGCGGAGGCCATGCGGCTGTCCACCACGGCGATGCGCACGCCGTCGAACATGTCTTCCACAAGCTCTGCAGCCTGCAGGGCGGAGTTGTAGGTACCGCTGAGGCGGCTGGAGATCGTCACGCAGACGATGTCGCGCCCTTCTTGGGCGATGGGCTGGAACACGGCGACGAAGTCCCCGGGCGAGGGTTGGGTCGTGCCCGCCGTGCCCTTGAAGGCGGCGAGCTTGCGATAGAACTCATCCGGGTGGATGTCGACGCCGTCGCGGTAGGACTCATCCCCGAAGACCACCCTCAGCGGCACGCTGGGGACGTGGAAACGGTCGCGCACGGCGGCCGGGATCATGCCGGTGGAGTCGGTCACGACGACGGGGGCCACGCGTATCCTCCTCGAACCTGCCCCCGCGGGGGGAGCCGGCGAACGACGCTGCCGTAGGCGCATGTCGCGCCGTTTGTTAATACGGCGAAAATGTCCGTTCGCCTGCTGGGCCGCCCCGATCAGCTGCGAAGGAGCCCCCCGGCCGGCCGGCCTCCTTCGGGTGCCGGGAGGACGCGCCGGCGCCAGGCGCGCCGGCGGGCCGGGTTCCCCCAGCCCGCAATGGCGGCCAGGCGCCGCAGGAGATACGCCAGCCCGCCGACATCGTACGCGTGGTGGGCCTCCACGAGCCGCTTGACCACCATGGCGGGCATGCCGTAGAGGCTCTCGCGCCCCCAGCGGCCGACGCCCTCCCGCCGTCCCAGGGAGGCGAACACGCCCCGCTGCCGCGGCACGAACGCCTCCAGCTCCTGCCCGCGCTCGGCGCGCCAGGCGTTGCGCGCGGCCAGGCGCCCCTCCTGGACGGCCATCTGCGCCGTGGGCGGCACCACGCGGCCGCTCGCCGGGTCGGTGGGCGCGGCGCAGTCGCCGGCGAGGAAGATGCGCTCGTCGTCCGGGCAGCGCAGGTACGCGTCGACGAGGCCGCGGTCGCCGCGCGTCACCGGGAGGCCGGACTCCCGCACCACGGGGTTGGCGCGCACGCCGCCGGCCCAGACGAGGAGGTCGTAGGCGCGTGCGGCGCCGCCCTCAAGCGTGACCTCGTGAGCGTCGACCTCCGTGATCGCCCGCCCTGTGAGGATTTGCACCCCCTTGCCCTCGAGCACACGCACGGCCGCCTCGACGAGCTCCGGCTCGAAGCCGGGCATGATGTGCGGTCCGGCGTCGATCACCGTCACCCGCAGGTCGGGGTAGCTGTCCGCGACCTCCGCGGCCAGCTGCACGCCCGTCAGGCCCCCGCCGGCGACCACCACACGCGCATCCGGGCGGCGCTCCGCCAGCTCCTCAAGGCGGGCGCGCAGCCGGCGCGCGCTGCGCAGGTCGGTGAGCGGCACGCCGTGTTCCTTCGCGCCGGGCACGCCGTAGTACTCCGGGATGCTGCCGAGGGCCACGATGAGCCGCGCATACGGCACCTCGCCCCGCTCGCAGACCACGCGGCGCGCCGCGGCGTCGATGCGCAGCACGCGGTCGACGACCAGGCGGTGCGGCGGCTGCACGACCCGCTCAAGGGGCACGGTGATGTCCGCCTCCTCCTCCTCGCCCGCGGCGAACTCGTGCAGCTCGGTCGTGAAGTAATGCGTGCGGCCGCGGTTGACGAGACAGAGCGGGGCGCTGCGGCCCAGCGCGCGGCGCAGTTCCAGGTAGGCCGTGAGACCGGCGTAGCCGGCACCCAGGATCACAATGGCGTCATCGTCCGGCATGGACATCTCCTCCCCGCCCAGTGTTCCCCGCCGCGGCCGGCGCCCGCGGTCTCGCTCCCACGTGTGGGCGGTTCTCTCACACGAGGAGCACGGCGAGGTAGGCGACGAAGATCGCGCCGCAGGCCAAAAGCCAGCCCCGCGCGCCCGCCGCGCCGCGCCAGGCGAAGGCGGCGCCGACGCCGGCGGCGCCGGCCGCCACGAGAGCCGCCGGGCCCAGGTGCCAGGGGCAGAGCGCCAGCGACACGGCCACGGGCAGCGTGGCCGACATGACGAGCGCGCCGCTCACGTTCTGGAGCGCCAGGTCGAGCTTGCCGCGCAGGGCCCACAGGGCGGCCGTCGTGATCTCCGGGAGTTCCGTGGCCAACGGCGCCAGGGTGAGGGAGACGACGAGCGACGGCAGCTGCCAGGCGCGGCTCAATTCCTCAAGCGCGTGCACGAGGAGCTCCGCGCCGAAGGCCAGGCCGGCGCAGCCGGCGAGCGTCTGCAGGACGAGCCACGGCAGGCGGCCGGCGGCCGGAAGTCGAAACAAAAGAGGCGGCGGGGGGCCGCGGCGCTCGCCCCGGTCCCAGCTGCGAAGGCAGAAGACGGCCCAGGCGGCGAGGAAGAACGGCGCCGCGGCCGGCCGCAGCCCCGGTGCCGGCAGCGCGGCGAGCGCCACGGCGGCCGCGAAGAGCGCGCCGAACCAGAGGAGATTGCGCCGCACGCCCGGCGCGGCGCTCGCGGCCTCCCCCGGCCCTGCGCCGCCCCGCCGCTCGACGGCGGCCGGCCGCGGCGCGCGCGCGCGCCCGGCCGCCCAGCCGACGAGCCCGAACGCAAGGGTGGCCAGCACGGCCGGAGAGCCGAGCGCCGTGCCCGTGCTCACGCCGCCCGCGCCGCCCAGCGCGGCGAGGAGCGTCACGAGCGTCTCCGGGAGCGTGCCGCCCAGCGCCGCCAGCACCGAGCCGGTGCCCGCGGGCCCCAGGCGCCAGCGGTGCGCCAGCCACTCCACGCCGTTGACGAAGAGCTCGGCTGCGAGGACGATCAGCGCGGCAGCAGCGGCGGCCCGGAGAAAAAGGGGGATCATGACGGCGGCGGCCTCCACGCGCCATCCGTATGCGCCGGGGCGGGGGGCCATGCCGGACGGGTCGGGGTTTCCAGCGGGCGCCGTCTCGTACTAACCTTGTAAGCGGGTTTGCAGGGGGTTTCCAGGAAGGGGCGAGGCACGTGGCCGATTTCGACGTCGTGGTGCTCGGTGGCGGCACGGGCGGGTACGTCGCCGCCATCCGCGCCGCGCAGCTGGGCATGAAGGCGGCCCTGGTGGAGGAGGACAAGGTGGGCGGCACCTGCCTGCACCGCGGTTGCATCCCGACGAAAGTCATGCTGCAGGCGGCCGACCTGCTCCATGACATCCGCCGCGCCGCGGAGTTCGGCCTCACGCCGGTCGCGGGCGCGGACGTCGACTGGGCCGGTCTGGCGCAGCGCAAGCACCGCATTGTCACCACGCTGCACCGTGGGGTCGAGTACCTCCTCAAGAAGAACGGGGTGGAGCTCGTCAGGGGCCGCGGCGCTCTGGACGGGCCCGGCCGCGTGCGCGTCGGGGAGCGCGTGCTTACGGCCTCGCACACGATCATCGCCACGGGGTCGCGCCCGCGGGAGTTGCCCGGCCTGCCCTTTGACGGCCGGCGCGTGATCTCCAGCGACCACGCGCTGCAACTGGAGCGGCGGCCGGCGTCGGTCGTCGTCGTCGGCGCGGGCGCTGTGGGCGTGGAGTTCGCCTCGCTCTTCCGGGACTTCGGCGCGGAGGTGACGTTGGTCGAGTGGCTGCCGCGGCTCATGCCGCTTGAGGACGAGGACGTGTCCGCGGAGCTGCAGCGCGCCTTCGAAAAGCGTGGCATCCGCTGTCTCACGGGCGCACAGGTCTTGGCGCCGTCCGTGCGCGCGGGGGAAGGCGGCGTGGAGCTCGTCGTGCGGCGCGGCGAGGAAGAGGTCAAACTGGAGGCGGAGGTTCTTTTGGTGGCCGTCGGGCGCGCGGCGCGCGTGGAGGACTGCGGGCTGGAGACGGCGGGCGTGGCCGTGGAGCGCGGCTTCATCCGCGTGGACGGGTGGATGCGCACCAACGTGCCGGGGGTGTACGCCATCGGCGACGCCGTCGGCGGCCTGCAGCTGGCGCACGTCGCCGCGCACGAGGGGATCGTGGCGGTGGAGACGGCGGCCGGTCACGAGCCCGACCCGATCGATTACACCAAGGCGCCGCGGGCCACGTACTGCCGGCCGCAGGTGGCGAGCGTCGGCTACAGCGAGCGCGAGGCGCGGGAGGCCGGCTACCGCGTCAAGGCCGGCACCTTCCCCTTCCGCGCGATCGGCAAGGCGCTCATCGTGGGCGAGGGCGAGGGTTTCTGCAAGGTCGTGGCGGACGAGGACGGCGGCGTGCTGGGCGTCCACCTCATCGGTCCGCACGCCACGGACCTCATCGCGGAGGGGGCGCTCCTCCGCTTCATGGACGGCACCGCGTGGGAGCTGGGCACGGTCATCCACCCGCACCCCACGCTGTCGGAGGTTCTCGGGGAAGCCGGCCTGGCCGTCGAGGGCCGGGCCATTCACGTTTGACGAGCCGCGGGCGGCGCGAGGCCGCGGCATCGCGGAGGTGGCGCACTTGAGCGATTGGAAGAAGCTCGGACTGACCGCGGAGGACCTCGTCGGCATGTACCGCACGATGCTTCTGGCCCGCCGTCTGGACGAGCGCCAGTGGGTCATGAACCGCATGGGGAAGGCGCCGTTCGTCATCTCCTGCCAGGGCCACGAGGCGGCGCAGGTCGGCTGCGCCTGGGCGCTGGAGCGCGGCAAGGACTTCACCCTGCCGTACTACAGGGATCTGGGCGTCGTCCTCACCATGGGCATGACGCCGCGGGAGGTCATGCTCGACTTCTTCGGCCGGGCGGAGGGGCCGAGCAGCGGCGGCCGGCAGATGCCCGGACACTACTCGCACCCCAGGTTGCGCATCGTCTCGCAGTCCAGCACGGTCGCCGTGCAGGCCGTGCACGCGGCAGGCATCGGCTACGCGGCGCGCCTGCGGGGCGAGGACACCGTGGTCTACACGTCCTTTGGGGAGGGCGCGGCCCAGCAGGGCGACATCCACGAGGCGATGAACTGGGCGGGCATCTATAAGCTCCCCGTGATCTTCGTCTGCCAGAACAACAAGTACGCCATCTCCGTCTCCGCCTCGAAGCAGATGGCCATCGAGAACGTCGCCGACCGCGCGGCCGGCTACGGCTTCCCCGGGGTCACCGTCGACGGTCGCGACCCCATCGCCGTCTACGCCGCCATGAAGCGCGCCGTGGAGCGCGCCCGGGCGGGCGAGGGCGCGACGCTGATCGAGGCTAAGGTGTACCGCCTCACGCCGCACTCCTCAGACGATGACGACCGCAGCTATCGCAGCCGCGAGGAGGTCGAGGCCGAACGCAAGCGCGACCCGGTCCTGCTCTTTGCGGAACGCCTCAAGAAGGAGGGCGTCCTTGACGACGAGCGGCTCGCGGCGCTCGACGCCGAGGTGCGGAGAGAGGTCGACGACGCCACCGAGTACGCGGAGAAGGCGCCCGATCCGCGCCCCGAAGACTTGTACGCCCGGCTTTACGCCACGGAGCCGGTAATCGGCCAGGGAGGCGGCGCACGTGCCTGAGAAGACGCTCATCGAAGCGATCCACGACGCCATGGACGAGGAGATGGCCCGGGACCCGTCCGTGGTGCTCCTCGGCGAGGACGTCGGCCTGCGCGGCGGCGTGTTCCGCGCCAGCGCCGGCCTCATCGAGAAGTACGGCGAGGCGCGCGTGATCGACACTCCGCTCGCGGAGTCGAGCATCGCCGGCGTGGCCATCGGCATGGCGCTGAACGGCCTGCGGCCCATCGCGGAGATGCAGTTCGCCGACTTCTCCTTCCCGGCCTTCAACCAGATCCAGAGCGAGGCCGCGCGCATGTACTACCGCTCGAACGGCGGCTGGAAGGTGCCGATGGTGGTGCGCATGCCGTACGGCGGCGGACCCGGCGTGCACGGCGCGCTCTACCACTCCCAGAGCGTGGAGGCCTTCTACGCGCACATCCCGGGATTGAAGGTCGTCCTGCCGTCGTTCCCGTACGATGCCAAGGGCATGCTGAAGGCGGCCATCCGCGACGACGACCCCGTCATCTTCCTCGAGCACAAGAAGGCGTACCGCTCCGTGCGCCAGGAGGTCCCGGACGGGGACTACACGGTGCCGCTGGGCCCGGCGGAGGTGCGGCGGGAGGGGCGCCACGTCACGATCTACAGTTACGGCTTCCTCCTGCATGAGTCCCTGCGCGCGGCCGAACAGCTCAAGGGCGAGGGCATCGAGTGCACGGTCGTCGACGTGCGCTCCCTCAAGCCGCTCGACAAGAAGACGATCGTCGAGGCGGCGAAGCTCACGGGGCGCGTGCTCATCGTGCACGAGGACAACGTCTCCTTCGGCGCGGGCGCGGAGATCGCGGCCGTGATCGCGGAGGAGGCGCTCTTCCACCTCGACGCGCCGGTGCGGCGCCTCTGCGGGCCGGACGTGCCGGGGATCGGCTTCAACCACGTCTACGAAGTGGAATTCACGCCGGACGCGGCGCGCATCGCGGCCGCGGCGCGCGAGCTGGCCCGATACTGAAAGGAGGCGGCCGCGTGGAGGTCACGGTGAAGATGCCGCAGCTGGGCGAGAGCGTCACGGAGGGCACCGTCTCGGCCTGGCTGAAGAAACCGGGGGACCGCGTGGAGCGGTACGAATCGCTCCTGGAAGTCATCACCGACAAGGTGAACGCCGAGGTGCCGTCGCCGCACGCCGGGGTGGTGAAGGCGCTCCTGGTGAAGGAAGGCGACACCGTCCCGGTCGGTACGCCGATCTGCATTCTGGAGGCGGAGGGCGAGGGGGAGGCGGACGCGTCCGCGGCGGAAGGTCACGGCCCGGCGGCCGGCGCGGCGCCCGCGGGCAGCGCGGAGCCGGGGGCCGGCGCGGTGACGGCGGCTTCGACGGAGAGTCCGCAACCGTTCGCGCCGGGCCAGTCCGAGCGCGGCCGCTACTCGCCGGCCGTGCGCCGCCTCGCGCGGGAACACGGCGTCGATCTGACGCAGGTCCGGGGGACGGGCGCCGGCGGGCGCGTCACGCGCGAGGACGTGGAGCGGTTCGTCGCCCAGCGGGCCGCGGGCGCGCCCGCGCCGGCCGCGCCCGCGGCCGTCCACCGCGCGGCCGAGGCGCCCGCCGCCCACGGCGCGCCGGCCGCGCCCGCGCCGAAGCTCGGCCCGGATGACGAGCTCCTGCCGCTCACGCCCATCCGCCGCACGATCGCCCGCAACATGGTGCTCAGCGCCTCCACCATCCCGCACGCCTGGACGATGGTCGAGGCGGACGTCACGGGCATCGAGCGTCTCATCGAGGCGCGCGGCGCGGAGTTCCGGGCGCGCGAGGGCGTGCCCCTCACCTTCCTGCCCTTCGCCGTCAAGGCGGCCGTCGAAGCGCTCAAGGTGGTGCCGCGGCTCAACGCGACCTGGTCCGAGGAGGGCATCATCCTTCACCGGCGCGTCCACATCGGCATCGCCGTGGCCACGGAGGAAGGGCTCGTGGTGCCGGTCGTGCACGATGCCGACCGCCTGAGCATCGCCGGCCTGGCGGCGGCCATCGCCGACCTCGCCGCGCGCGCGCGCGCGGGTACACTGAAGCTGGACGACATGCAGGGCGGCACGTTCACCGTCGACAATACCGGAGCCGTCGGCACCGAACTCTCCGTGCCGATCCTCGTGCCGGGGCAGACCGGCATCCTCACGACGGAGCGCGCGAAGAAGAAGCCGGTCGTCGTCGGCGACGCCATCGCCATCCGCACGATGATGGCGCTCTGCCTGTCGATCGACCACCGCGTCGTCGACGGCGCGGAGGCCGGCCGGTTCCTCAC
The DNA here is from genome assembly GCA_014896375.1 of Bacillota bacterium. Taxonomy (GTDB): domain Bacteria; phylum Bacillota; class Sulfobacillia; order RBS10-35; family Bu92; genus Bu92. Next base: position 62,794 of record JADBKN010000015.1, read on the forward strand.
CGAGGTGCGCAGGCGCCTGGAGAGCGTGGGGCCCGAGACCGGCCTCTACTGACCGGCCGCGGCCGGCGAAAGGAGTGGGGGAACGTGGCCATCCCAGAGAACGATCGCGCGGGGAGCGCGCCGGCTCGCGGGCTGCCCGTCCTGCCCGGGCCGGACGGCACCGTGCCGGCGCGCCCGGAATGGCTCAAGGTGAAGCTCACGACCGGTCCCAACTACCGGGACGTCAAGAACCTCCTGCGCGCGGAGCGGCTGCACACCGTGTGCGAGGAGGCGCGCTGCCCGAACATCTTCGAGTGCTTCGAGCACCGCACGGCCACGTTCATGATCCTGGGGAACGTCTGCACCTGGGCCTGCCGCTACTGCGCGGTGGAGTCCGGCCGGCCGGCCGGCCTGGACCTGGAGGAGCCCGTGCGCCTGGCGGAGACGGTGGAGCGCCTGGGCCTCCAGCACGTCGTCATCACGTCCGTCACGCGCGACGACCTGCCGGACGGCGGCGCCGGCATCTTCGCCGCGTGCATCGAGCAGATCCGCAAGCGGCGGCCGCAGTGCACGGTGGAGGTGCTCATCCCCGACCTCCGCCGCCGCCGCGAGAACCTGGCCATCGTCATGGAGAAGCGGCCGGACATCCTCAACCACAACATCGAGACGGTGCCGCGCCTCTTCAAGGCGATGCGGCCGAAGGGCGACTACGAGGGCTCGCTGCGCCTCCTCGCGCAGGCGAAGGAGATGGCGCCGGACGTGCCGACCAAGTCCGGGCTGATGGTGGGGCTGGGCGAGACGTTCGAGGAGGTGCTCGCCACGATGGACGACCTGCGCGCCGCGGGCGTCGACATCCTCACCGTGGGCCAGTACCTCCGGCCGACGAGCCAGGCGCGCCACGTGCCGGCCTTCCGCTACTGGCGGCCGGAGGAGTTCCGGGCTCTCAAGGAGGAGGGTTTGAAGCGCGGCTTCACGCACGTGGAGGCGGGCCCGCTGGTGCGCTCCTCCTATCACGCCTGGCAACAGGTCCAGGACCACGCCGCCGCGCTGCGCGCGCGCGAGCAGGCGGGAATGGCGCCATGACGGCGCCGCATGAAGCGTGGCTCTTGCAGCCGGGCCGCGTGCCCTACCGGCCCGCGTGGGCGGCGCAGCAGCGCCTGGCGGCCGCGCGCGCGGAGGGCCGCATCCCGGACGTGCTCATCCTCCTTGAGCACCCGCACACCTTCACCCTTGGCCGCAAGGGGGATCCGGCGAACATCCTCGCCGACGAGGACACGCTCCGCCGCCTGGGCGTCGAGGTGGTGGCCATCGACCGCGGCGGCGACGTCACCTACCACGGGCCGGGTCAGATCGTCGGCTACCCGATCCTCGACCTCGCCCCGCGCGGCGGCGACGTGCACCAGTACCTCCGGGACCTCGAAGAGGTCAATGTGCGGGCCCTCGCACGCTTCGGCATCGACGCGCGCCCAGGGCTTGAGCCGCCCTACACCGGCGCCTGGGTGGGTGAAGACAAGATCGCGGCCATCGGCGTCAAGGTGCGGCAGGGCATCACGCAACACGGCTTCGCGCTCAACGTGAACACGGACCTGCGCTACTTCGAGCTCATCGTGCCCTGCGGCATCCGGGACAAGGGCGTGACCTCCATGGCGAGGGTGCTGGGGTGCCCGCTCGACCTGCAAGCGGTGGCGGCCGCGGTGAGGGAGGCGTTCGCGGACCTCTTCGCCGTGGAGCTGCGGCCGGTGCCGTGGGAGGAGGCGTTGGCGGCGGCCGGGGATGGGCCCGCGGTGGCGTCCGGGAGTGAAGCCGGCGCCAGGACGCGCGCCGGGGGGTGAGGGTCTTGGCCGGCGTGCCGGATGTGCGCCTAAAGCGCGTCTACGATCCGCCGGATCCGGAGGACGGGCGCCGCGTGCTCATCGACCGGCTCTGGCCGCGCGGCATCTCCAAGAACGAAGCGCGCGTGGACGCCTGGCTGCGCGACGTGGCCCCGAGCGACGAGCTGCGCCGCTTCTTCGGCCACGACCCGGCCCGCTGGGAGGAGTTCCGCGCGCGCTACCGCGTGGAGCTCGAGGCGCCGGAGCGCGCCGCCGCGCTGGAGCAGCTGCGCGCGTGGGCCGCGCAGGGGCGCGTCACGCTGCTCTTCGCGGCGCGGGATGCGGAGCGGAACAACGCCGTGGTGCTGAAGGAACGGCTGGAGGAAGGGGGCGGCAGCCGTGGCTGAGGCGCCCGCGACGGGCCCGGAGGGCCACCGCCGCGCGGCGGAGGCCCAGGTGGGAACGGTGCGCGCCGCTGTGCTCACCATCTCGGACACGCGCACGGAGGAGACGGACACGGCCGGCCGCTGGATCCGCGAGCGGCTGGCGGCGGCCGGGCATGCGGTGGCGGCGCATCGGATTGTCCGGGACGATCCCGAAACGGTGGCCGAGGCCGTCGCCGGCTGGCTCGCCTCGCCGGATGTGGACGTCATCCTCACCACCGGCGGAACGGGCATCGCGCGCCGCGACCGCACGGTGGAGGCCGTGCGGCCGCTTCTGGAACGGGAGATCCCGGGCTTCGGGGAGATCTTCCGCTGGCTCAGCTACCAGGAAATCGGCGCGGCCGCCATGCTGAGCGGCGCCTTCGCGGGCACGGCGCGCGGCAAGCTCGTCGCCTGCCTGCCGGGCTCCCGCGGGGCCGTGGAGCTGGCCTTGGAGCGCCTGCTCCTGCCGGAGCTGCGCCACCTCGTCTGGGAGCTGCGCCGCTAGGCGAAGGCGAGGAGCGAGAGCCCCCCGTCGACGACGATCGTCTGCCCGCAGATCATGCGCGCGGCGGGCGTGCAAAGGAAGACGACGATCTCCCCGATCTCCTCCGGTGTGACGAGCCGCCCCGCAGGCGCGCGCGCCACCGAGTCCCGCAGGATCTCCTCCCGGTTGGGGAAGTGCTTGAGCGCGTCCGTGTCCATGGCGCCCGGGGACACGGCGTTGACGACGATGCCGCGCCGCGCGTAGGCCGCGGCCAGGTAGCGCGTCGCCGCCTCCAGGGCGGCCTTGGACACGCCCACGGTGGCGTAGTACGGCAGCACCCGCGTGGAGCCGATGCTCGTGACGCTGACGATGGCGCCGCCGCCGCGCGGCTCCATGAGCTTGGCCGCTTCGTTGGCGCAGAGAAGCAGCGCGCGGGCGTTGATGTTCATCGCCCAGTCCCACTCGCGCGCGCCGATTTCCTCCACGGGCCGCAGCACCCCGGAGGCGGCGTTGGACACGAGGATATCCAGCCCGCCGAACGCCTCGCGGACCTCTTCGAACATCGCCTTGACCTTGTCCTCGTCGCCGACGTTCGCTTTCACCACGTGCGCCCGGCGGCCCAGCGCCGCCACGGCCGCCGCCGTCTCCTCCGCGGGCGCCCGATTGCGGAAGTAGTTGACGATCACGTCCGCCCCGTGCCGCGCCAGGGCCAGGGCGATGGCTCTCCCCAGCCCGCGCCCGCCGCCCGTGACGAGCGCGACCTTGCCTTCGAGTTGTCCCACGAGTTGCGCCTCCTTCGACCGGCCATGAATTCGGACCGCGCGGAGGGCTTTCCTGCGGGCGGCGGGCATACGATGGCACGGAAGGAGGATGTCCCCGTGACCTGTCCGGAGTGCGGAGCCATGAACGGGCCGGCGGCGGAGCGCTGCGCGCACTGCGGGGCGGCGCTGGCGCCGTGGCGGGGCGAGGCGTTCCTCACGGCGCGGCGCGCCGGGGCCTACCGCGTCCGGCCGCTTCTGGCGCTTCTCCTAGGTGTGCTGCTCATCCTCCCGCTGGCGCTGGCCGCCCTCGTGGAGATGGAGTCGGGGCTGCGCCTCGCGCCGGTGCCCCTGGTGCTGGCCGTGCTGCTCGCCGTGGCCGGATTCGAGGTGCTGCTGCGGGCCGCCGGCCGCGATCCGCAGGCGGCGGCGCGGCGGCGGCTGGCGCGCGGGCGGCGGCGGCACGGCAGCTGGGCGTAGCCGCCGCGGCCGCAGGCGGGCGCCGGCCGGGCGGCGAATACCCGCCCGGGGGTGGACGCGTGGCCTTCAGGGCGTCGGAGGGCGGCTTCTCCTTCAAGGAGGCGGCGGAGGTCGTCGACGAGCACCTCGGCGCGCGCCTCGAAGAGATGCGCCGCTTCACGCGCGGCCTGCGCAACAGCAACTTCCGCCTCGACCTGGCGGACGGTTCCACCTGCGTGCTGCGCGTCTTCCACGGGGAGGACCCCGCCGCGCAGGCGGTGGAGGTGCTGGCCCTGCGGCACCTGGCCGCGCGCCCGGAGGCGGCCGGCCTGCCCGTGCCGCGCGTCCTCGGGCACGGCCGCGGCCCGGAGAGCGGCTCCCCCTACGTGCTCCTCACGTTCCTCCCTGGCGTCAACGCCGGCCGGGGGCTGCCCGGCCTCGCGGAAGAGGAGCGGCCTGCCTTCGCGGCCGCCCTGGGCGGGCTCATGGCGCGGCTGCACAGCGTGCCGCCGCCTCTGCCGGGCTTCGGCCGCTGGCTGCGCGTGGAGCGCGACGCGGTGGTGCCGGACGGCGGCCCCCGTCCCGGCGCGCTGAGCTTCGAGCAGGCGTCCTTCGCCCACGCCCTGCGCCGCTGTCGCGAGGAAGGGCTGCTCTCCGCGGAGGGGGCGCGCCTCGCGGAGCGGTTCGTGGCCCGCCGCTGGCACGCCTTCGACGAGCGCGAGGCAGCCGTCTTCGTCCACCACGACCTGCACGCCGACAACGTCCTTATGGAGCCCCGGGCGGCCGCGGAGGGCGGGCTCCGCATCAGCGGCCTCCTCGACTTCGAGCACGCGCGCGGCCGCGCGGCCGAGTACGACTGGGTCATGGCGGCCTGGTCGCTCCCCGAAGACGGTTCGGACCTGGCGCTTGAGGCGCCCGGTCCCCTCCTCCGCGCCTTCCTTGAGGGATACGCGGCCGTGCGGCCGCTCCACCCGCTCTGGCGGGAGCGCTGGCTCTGCTACCAGATGATCAAGGCCGTCGGCTTTCTCGCCTACAAGCCGGCGTACGTCGACTTCATCGAGTGGAACCGCCGGCACGTCCTCCGCCTCGCGTCTTTGGACGCCGGATGAGGAAGGACTACACTTGGGGAATGGGGAGGCCGGTCCACGTTGATGGAGATCGCGCCGGAGGTGCGCGCTGCGCTGGCGGCGCAAGAGCCGTGCGTGGCGCTGGAGACGACGATCGTCACGCACGGTTTGCCGCACCCGCAGAACCTGGAGACAGCGCGCGCATGCGAGGCGGCCGTGCGGCGGGAAGGCGCCGTGCCGGTAACGATCGGCGTCGTCGACGGGCGGGCCGTGGTGGGGCTGGCTGCGGGCGAACTGGAAAGGCTCGCGCAGGGCGGGCCGGCCGTGCGGAAGATCGCGGCGCGGGATCTGGGCCCGGCCGTGGCGCAGGGCGCGAGCGGCGGCACCACCGTCTCCGCCACGGCGCGGCTCGCGGCGCGCGCCGGCCTGCGCGTCTTCGCCACGGGCGGGCTGGGCGGCGTGCACCGGGGCGCACGGGAGACGTGGGACGTGTCCGCGGACCTGTATGAGCTGGCGCGCTCGCCCGTGGCCGTCTTCTGCGCGGGGGCGAAGGCCATCCTCGACCTTCCCGCCACGGCGGAGATGCTGGAGACGCTGGGCGTGCTCGTCCTCGGCTGGCGCTGCGACACGTGGCCGGCCTTCTACGCGGCGGAGAGCGACGTCCCCGTCGAGCATCGCGTGGAGACGCCTGAAGAGTGCGCCGCCGTGCTTGCGGCCCACTGGGAGGCGGGCGGCCGGGGGGCTGTGGTGCTCGTACCGCCGCCGCCCGGGGCCGCGCTCCCGCGCGCGGAGGCGGAGGCGGCCGTGCAGGCGGCGCTCGAAGAGATGGCGGCGCGCGGCGTGCGCGGCAAGGCCGTCACCCCGTTCCTCCTGAGCGCCGTCGAGCGACGGACGGGCGGTCGCAGCCTCGCCGCCAACCGGTCGCTCGTGGAGCACAACGCCGCCGTGGCTGCGCGCGTGGCGCGGGCGCTGGCGGGCCGCAGGTAGGGGAGGGGACGCGGTGCAGGGGCGCGTGGCTCTTGTCACGGGCAGCGCCACCGGGCTCGGCCGCGCCGTGGCGCTGGCGCTGGCGGAGGCCGGCTGCGATGTGGCCGTGAACTACGTCCACAGCGAGGCGCAGGCCGAGGCTCTCGCGCGCGCCGTGGCCGATCTCGGCCGGCGCGCGGCCTGCCTGCGGGCCGACGTGGCGGACGCGGCGGCCGCTGAGGGACTGGTGGCCGCCGTCGAGGAGCAACTCGGGCGTCTGGACGTACTCGTGCACGCCGCCGGACCGTTCCTCTTCGACCGGCGCCGCCTGGCGGAGCTCACCGCCGAGGAGTGGCGGCGCCTCCTCGACGGCAACCTCTCCTCGGCCTTCCACCTCGTGCGCCGGGCGCTGCCAGGCATGCGCGCGCGGCACTGGGGGCGCATCGTCCTCTTCGGGTTCAGCGAGGCCGGGCAGGCGCCCGGCTGGCCGGGGCGCGCGGCCTATGCCGCGGCGAAGGTGGGTCTTGTGAGCCTCGCGCGCTCACTGGCGTTGGAGGAGGCGCGGCACGGCATCACCGTAAACGTCGTCTGCCCCGGGGACATCCGCCACCCCTGGAAGGAGCGGCGCATCGCCGAGGCGCGCGGCGCGGCCGACGAGCGCACGCCGGTCGGGCGCCCCGGCACGGGCGAGGACGTGGCGAGGGTCGTCCGCTTCCTATGCGAGGAGGACTCCGACTTTTTGACCGGCAACGTGATCGAGGTCACCGGCGGGCTCAGCCCGCTGCGGCGGTCCGGCTTCGAGAGGAGAACGTGAGGAGGGATTCCCCCTGGCGGAGGAGGGGCGCGTCGAGGCGCTGGTGGAACAGTTCATGGAGCTTTCCTGGACCGAGCCCTGCACGGTGGAGGAGTTCGTCGAGCGCCTTGCGGGAGGAGTGTACGGGCAGGTGTCCAGGGAGGAGATCCTCGCCTTCATCGACCGCATCGCCGCGATCACGATGGGGAACATCGAAGTGAAGGCCGCGGAGGGCGGCCCCTGGGCGGAGCGGGCGGAGGAGGTGGCGGAGGAACAGCGGGAGCGGTTCGCCCGCCTGCGCGCCCGCTTTCGCGGGTGACCCGCCGGACGTGCCAGGAGTCCGGCGGGCGGTCGAGAAAGGTGCCGCAACGGACCCCGTTGGAGGTGGGGATGTGGAGGCGGAACTGCTCGAATGGGCTCACCGAAGGCGCGCGCCCGACATCGCCGGGATCCTCTGGGAAGGGTCGACGGCGCGCGGCGTGCCGGATCCTGAAGCCGAGATCGACCTGCGCATCGTCCGGCGGCGCGCCCCTCAGCCGCCCGGCCCGCCGGAAGCCGCCGTCATCGCCGGCCGCCGCGCCCACGTGCGGCACTCGCTGCTGGAAGAGCTCCAACAGACGGAATGGACCCCCTACGTCCGCTACTCGTTCGCCACGGCCCGCATCCTCCTCGACCCAGACGGCCAACTCCGGCGCCTCATCGAGCGGCAGCTGCACCTAAGCGACGACCGCCGCCGCGACGAGGCGCTCTTTTGGTACTGCGAGCTGCGCTCTTCCTGGCAGGCAGCACGGCGCGCCTTCGCCCGCGGCGACGGCTCGGACTGCGCCTACTCGCTCACCCAGGTGGCGGAGGCGGCCATGCGCTGCTACTTCGGCTGCACGCGGGACTGGGTGCCGTACCGCAAGTGGCTGGCGCACGAGTTCCTCCAGGCCAACCCGCCCCACGGCCTGCGCTCCGGCGTGCTCCAGCTGTTGGCGCTGCCCTCGCATGATGTCGACGCGCTGCGCGGCCGCCTGGAGGTGGGGCGCCAGCTGGTGGAGGGCTGCCGCGACCTCGTGGCGCGCCGCTTCGGGATCTCACGCGGGCGCCTCGACGGCTGGGAGGCCATCGAATCCCAGGCGCGACGGCTGCCGGTGTAGACTGGGACGCGGAGGGAGCGGAGCCGGTGTTCAACCGCGCGTTCTTTGAAGAGGACCTGTATAAGCTCCTCGCCCACTACTCCTCCACGCATGAGACGCACGGCCCCGTCGTCGAGCTCAAGGTGGCCGACGGCAGCGTGTACAAGGTGAAGGCCAAGGTGGTGGCCACGGACGACTGGGTCACCCTGGAAGTCTGGGAGAGCGAGGACGCCCGGGAGCCGGTGCAGCTCACGTTGCCCTACGGCGCCGTGATGCAGGTCAAGATCTACCCGACGGACCCGGACGAGGAGCACATCGGCTTCCGGCGGGAGTGAGCGGCCGTTTCAGACGCGGGCCGCGCGCAGCCTGCGCAGCGCGTCGAGCGCCGCAGCCGCGTCGGCGCAGCCGTGCCCCTGCGCCTCGCGCGGCGCGCCGAGGTCGCGGGCGGAGCCAAGGAGCGCCGACTTGACCTCGTCCGGGAGGGCGTCGGGCACGGCCTCGAGGAGCTGCGCGACGACCCCCGCCACGATCGGCGTGGCCATCGACGTTCCGGAGAGCGTCACGTACCCGCGCCCGGCGGCGCCGCCCGCGCCCAGGCGCGCCCCGGGCGCGCGCAGGGACGTGACGGCCACGCCCGGCGCCACGAGATCCGGCTTCGGCACCCCCCGCGGTGCCGGCCCTCGCCCAGAGAAGATCGCGACGACGTCGTCCGAGGGATCGAGCGTGGAGCGGTCGTCGCTCGCTCCCACGGTGACGATCGACGGCGCCACCCCAGGCGTGGTGATCGACCCCTCCTGAGGCCCGTCGTTGCCGGCGGCCGCGCACACGACGACCCCTTCCCGCCAGGCGCGCTCCACGGCCGCCACCAGCGGGTCCTCGGCGCGCGCGTCGGCCGGCGCGCCCAGAGACAGCGAGATCACACGGATGTTGTACCGCTCCCGGTGGGCGAGGAGCCAGTCGATGCCCTCAAGGATCCTCGCCGCCGTGCCGCTACCGTGGCGGTCCAGCGCCTTGACGCAGACCAGCCGCGCGTCCGGCGCCGGGCCGCGGAAGCGCCCGCCGCTCGCCTGGCCGTTGCCGGCCGCGTCGCCGGCCACATGGGTGCCGTGGCCGTTGTCGTCATACGGGTGGTGGCGGCCGCCCACGAGATCGTGGAAGGCGAGGATGCGGTGGCGCGGCTGGGTGAGGTCGACGTGCGGCCACACCCCGGTGTCGACGATGCCGATCGTCACGTTGCGCCCCGTGAAGGAGCGGTCCCAAAGCCGCGGCGCCGCGACCGTCGGCACGGCTGTGTCGAGCGCCGTGCGCACCGGGTAGTTGAGGGTCACGTACGTGATGGCCTCATGCTCCAGCAGGGCGGGCAGCCCCCGCGCCGGCACGCGCACGTGCGCCGCGCCGAAACGCGGGAAGGCGCGCCGCATGCGGCCCCGCGCCCGCGCCACGGCCGCGTGCACGTCCTCCAATGCTTCCTCCGCGGGGCCGCGCACGATCAGATCCAGCGAGGCCACGCGCAGCCAGGCCTGCAACCAGAGCGGCACCGCGGCCGCCGGCAGCGGCATGGGCGCGCCGTGCAAGGCCAGCACGAGACGCCGCAGGGACGCCGACACCTTGTGAGCGTGAGTCTCCAGCCAATCGATCTCGTGCACCATGGCCATCCCTCGCGGGACAGCCTATGCGGTGCCGGCCGGTCCGGTTCCGCGCCCCCTAACGCGCGGCCTCCAGCTTCTGGATGAAGCCCTTGAGCCCATCCGAGCGGTTGATGCGGATGCGGTGGAGCGTCCAGCGTTCATCCGGGCGCGCCAGCCCCGGTTCCGTCGTCACGGCCGCCTCATAGCCGGCTTCCTCCACGGCCTTCACCACACGCTCGTCGTAGCGCCCCGAGGGGTAGGCGAAGGTGCGCACGACGGTCTTGAAGCGCTGCGCGAGGTACGTGCGGGAGCCGGCCACCTCTTCCGTCAGGCGCTTCGCCGGCACGCGGCGTAGGTCCGGATGCGTCATCGTGTGCGAGCCGAGCTCGTCGCCGGCGGCCAGCCAGGCCTGCACCATCGCGTCCGTGAGGCCGTGGGGGCGGTTGAGGATGCCCGCCTCCAGAAAGAGCGTGGCCACCTGGTGATTGGCGCGGAGGATGGGCAGGGCCACGGTATACGTGCTCGCGTAGCCGTCATCGAAGGTCACGACGACCGGTTTCTTCGGCATGGGCCGGCGCCCAGCCCAGGCGTCGACGGCCTCCGCGAGCGTGATCGTCTCGTAGCCGTGGCTCTTGAGATAGTCCATCTGCCGGCGGAAGTCGTCCGGCCGCACATAAAGCTCCGACCAGGCGCCGGAGGGATCCCCGAGCTCGTGGTACATGAGCACGGGCACGGGCTCGGTCGAAGCTTCAGACGCCCCGCCGGGCTGCGCGGCCGCCGTGAGTCCGGCGGGAGCGGCCGTTTCGGACACCCCGGGCGCGCCGCCCGCGCCGGACGTCCCTCCGCCGACCGCGCCGGACGACCCTCCACCTCCCAGCCGCGCCGCGACAAGCCACGCCTCCGCCGCCAGGGACGCGGCGAGCGCCGCCGCGCCCAGCGCTTGCAGAAACCGCCGTGTGCGAGTGCGAGAGCTGCGCTTCATCACGCCCATTTTCTCCTCTTCCGACGCCGCGCGGCGCCGCCGCGGGGGATTGTAACGAAGGTGTAACCGTCGTGCTATCATGGCGCCATGGATCCCTGGTCTGAGACGAACATCCGCGCGCTGGAAACCGCTCGCGCCTCCTTGGTGCACATCTCGGCCAAAGACCCCAAGGACGGCTCCGTGGCCCTCGGCTCGGCGACGGTCATCGACCATTATCATGTCGTGGCCAGCGCGCAGTTCGGCGATGACACGGACGAGATCACCGTCACCACCTTCGACGGCCGCAAGCGCAAGGCGCGGCCGCTGGCCACCGACCCGCTTTACTTCATCGCCGTGCTGCGCGTGGAGGGACGGATCGAGGCCGACCTGCCCGCCCTCGCCGACCTGGCGGAACTCGTGCCGGGACGTCTCGTGTTGTCGCTCGGCGATCCCTTCGGCTACGGGCCGACGGTGTCGATGGGCGTGATCGGCGCGGCCGACCGCACGATCTACCGCCCGGAGCGCATCCCGGTCGACGGCCTCATCGTCACCGACGCCGTCATCCACCCCGGCAACATGGGCGGGCCGCTCATCACCCTGGACGGCCGTGTGGCCGGCGTGAACGGCATCGCCTGGGGCCAGGGCCTCGGGCTCGCCGTGCAGGCGGAGACGATCTGGCGCGTCGCCAACCAGATCATCGAGTACGGCGAGGCGACCCACCCCTGGCTCGGCTTCGGCGGCGAGCCGGAGGTGATCGACCAGGCCCTCGTGCGCCTCTTCGACCTGCCCGTGGACCGCGGCGTCGTCGTGGCGTATGTGGCATCGGAGGGCCCGGGCCGGGACGCCGGCGTGGAGCCGCTCGACCTCGTCGTGGGGGTGGACGGCCTGTCCGTCGCCAGCCTCGGCGCGATCCGCCGCGCGCTGGCGCGCCGCCGGCCCGGCGAGCGCGCGAAGCTCACCGTGCTGCGCGGCGGGGAACTGATCGACCTCGACATCCGCGTCGAAAACATGCCGAGGCTCACGAAATCGGAGAACTAGGCAGAACGACTCGGCCGATGGCCTGAGGGTGGAGGGGATGGCGGCGTGAAGGCGATCCGTTGGGCCGCGGCCGCGATGCTGCTGATACTTCTGGGAGGCTGCAGCGCGCCGTGGTCCGGCTCGCGCCCGGCCGCGTCCTCGGAGACCGCCGGCGCACCGTCATCGGAGGCGGGGCCGGCTTCGGAGCCGTCCTCATCCGAGCCGCCCGCCTCCACTGCGGCCGAGGCGCAGCAGCGCCTGCAGCGCTACGTGCTGCCCGACCCGCCCTCGGCCGACGGCCTGGCGGCGCTCGCGTACACGCTGGACAAACAGGCGCGCATGGTCATCCGCGGCGCGGCGGAGGCCTGGCTGGCGCTGGGCGAGCGCGCCTCTTCCTTCCAAGACGAACTCCTTGCGCAGATGCGCCAGGAGTTGGCCGCACTCGCCACGCCGGAGTACGCGGAGACGCTGGCCTCCGCGATGTCGAGCGAATTTGCGGGCGGCGAGGGCGAGTGGACGTTCCCCGACCGTGAAACGGTGCTCTCGCTCAAGCTGGTGTCCGCCGACGACCGCACGGCCGTCGTGCAGGAGCGCTTGCAGGAGCATTACCCGGCCAGCGAGTGGGGCGGCTCGGCCTTCACCTCCACCGTGGACGTGCGCATCGTGCTACAGAAGACGCCGGAAGGCTGGCGGCTCGCGGACGTGCAGAGCCAGCCGTTGGAAGGCAGCCAGTGACGGGCAGTGGATGAAGGGGCGGGCGGCGCCGGCCATCGATCCCGTATCGGCGCCCGGTCCAAAAACGAGCGGCGCGGCCCGAAGGCCGCGCCATTCAAGCATTTCAAACCTGGTGCCGGAGGTGGGATTTGAACCCACACGCCTTGCGGGCACACGATTTTGAGTCCCTCGGAGGGCGAACATATGCTCCGCGAACCCTTGATTTTCAAGGGTTTCCGGCGACGGACATCGACCTGTGAGGGCCTGTTTGGGCAGACATGGGCAGACAAATGGGCAGACAGAAATCAGCCCTCGCCGCCCAGGAGCTTGCTCAGGAGATCGGCCCGCCGGCGCTGTGCCTCGACGGTCAGGTGGCCGTACACATCGAGGGTGAAGCCGGGCGAAGCGTGGCCGGCCTCGCGGCTCACGGTCAGGGGGTCGCCGCCGGCGATGAGCGAGAGCGTGACCCAGGTATGCCGAAGGTCATGGAACCGCACGCCGTCGAGTCCCAGGCGCCGGCGAATGTGCTCCCAGCGGTGGGAGACGGCCTGCGGGGCGAGGTGCCGCCCGTCGCGGGCGGGGAAGACGAGGTCGTGGTCGTGCCAGCGCGGCCCGGCCGCGAGGCGCATTTCCGCGACCGTCCTCTTCTGCCGGCGAAGCGCCGCCACGGCCTGGGGCACGAGCGCCACGTCCCGAACGCCGTACTTGGTCTTCGGCGGCCCGACGACGACGCCCGTCTGCCGGCTGACGAAGACGCTCTTTGAGACGTGGATCATGGCGCCGTCGAGGTCCACGTCGCTCCAGGTGAGCGCAAGGAGCTCGCCCAGGCGCAGGCCCGTGAGGAGCGCCACAATGATGAGATCGCCGTGGCGCTCGTCCTTCGCGGCGGCCAGCACCATCGCGGCCTCTTGCGGGGTGAGCGTCCGTAGCTCCCGCCTCGGTGGGACGCGCGGCGGCTCCACGGCGGCGGCGGGGTTATAGCGGAGGAGCCGCATTCGCTCGGCGTCGCCCAGGGCCTTGCGGAGCGTGGCGTGGACGAAGCGCACGTACTTCGGCGCGAGGCCAGCTTTGCGGAGGTCGGCATAGAGCGCCTGGAGGTCCACGGCCGTCAGCTTATCGAGCCGGACGCGGCCGATCCGCGGCGCGATGTGGAGCCGGATGGCGCGCTCGTACGCCTGGTAGCCGGTCGGCTTCAGGTTGTCCCGGCGCCCCTCGATCCAGCGCATCAGGTACCATGCCACCGTCTGCGAGCTCGGCAGGACGCCCTCCTGCACCTCCCGGAGCATGTCCGCCAGGACCTCTTTGGCCTCGTCCTCAGAACCGCGCACGAGCCTCGTCCGGCGGCGTCGGCGGCCGCCGATGGTCCCGAGGTCGACGACGACCTCCCACGCGTCGCGGCTGGCGTTCCAGCGGTAGTGTCCGGGCATCCTACGCTGCACCTCCCAGGTTGGACCACATGGACACGACACCCGCCGTGGCCGTGATGGCGGCCGCACCCCAACGGGCGGCCACAAGCAGGGGCGCGAAGACGTCGCGCGGCTTGACCCGCAGCCCCTTGGCGCGCATGTCCTCTCGGAGGAAATGGATGCGGCGCCATACGAGCCAGGGAGTGACCACGAACATCTCGGCCAACTGCTCGACGACGGCCCCGAGGGGCATGTCCGCCTCAAGGGTCGCCGCCGCATCTGCGAACTCCATGACCGGCAGCAGCATGTCGCACGCCCACCGCAGCGCCCGTCGCTCGTCGCGCGACAGCTCCACCTGGGCGCTGTAGCTCGTGTAGGCGGAGGCGACGTCGGCCCGCGGCACCGTGAAGTGGTGGCCCAGCTCTTCCGCCAGCACAGACCGATGGAGCGGGACGTTGCGCTCCACGCTGCGGTCCAGCACGATCAGCGGCGGCCGGGGATAGTACACGCCCAGGAGCTTCCTGGGCGCGCCGGATAAGTCTGCATATTCGAGGTCTATGCCTTCGTCGGCGACGATCTTGAAGAGCCTGTCCATAGGGTGCCCTCTCGGGTCTGTGCTAAATTCGAGGCAGGGGGATGACCGCATGAGCCTCACCCACATTTTCTGGTTGGCGGCCGGTGTGCAGCTCATCGTGGCGGTCGCGTTGTCCAGACTCCTCCCGCTATGGGTGGCCGAGACGACCGGCATTGCCGTGAACGTCGCCATCATCTACGCCACGGGTGCGCTACGGAAAATGCTCGAACAAGCGCGAGGCCATCGCGCCGAACAGCGACGATAGCAGTATCGGAAGAATCCACCCCAGGAACGACCGTACCGGGCGCACTAGGCTTCGGCGCCGCTCCGGCAGCAGGTCCGCCGCGGGGAATATGCTTGGCCATATGAAGAAGATGCTTACACCGAGGAGAAGGCTGGCGCCGGAGAGGACAAGGAATAGCGGCCGCGACAGATGAAACGTCCGTTCCAATATGAACGGTGTCGCGTAGATGGCAACAGTCATGGGGAACGAGATCCAAAGGTCGTGGATGACCCTTCTCCATGGCCGACGATAGGGCCTCATAATCCGTACCAGTTGATCCATACACGCATGGACATCCGGCAGATCTTGTCCGTGAGCGTGCAAGGACGCACCTGGCGCCAACGACCTCATATGAATCGAGCCGCTGACGCTCTTGTTGTCGATGTGTACCGTAACCTCCCGAAGCCCCTCCGCATAGAACTCGGGCAGATCGTCCCACGTTAGTCCATCCACAACGTCGCCCCGCAGCGTTTCCACGCCAATCGTGACGGAGGACTCGGGAAAGAACCGGCATATTGCGTCCCGCAGCGACAGTAGGTCGGCCTCGGTCAGTACCACTGGCCCGACCCAACGGAAGCTCCGGACCCGCCTCATCAGCCCTCGCCCTTCTCCCGCCTCTTCCGCTCCGCAATTCCAGCCCTGATGCGCTTCTCAAGATCCCGCAGGTACTTGTCCATGCGCGGGTCGCCCTCGACGTATGTGCCGGGGTCCGGCGAGTGCGCGGCGCGGGGGTACGGAGCGGCGTTGACCACGCGCTGCTCAGCCAAGTCCTCATCGCTACTAGGATCGATCTTGTGGTCAAGAATGGCCTTCACTTCTTGGTACATCCCCGGGTGGATGGCCGGCAGGACCTCATAGATGGCGTGGACCACATCATCGCGCTCAATGCCAAACTCGCGGGCGGTAGCATCCACCGACAGCTTGGTGTTCTTGATAAAGCGTGCCAACTCAAGGGCCATCTGCCACTCGAAATCGCGAATGCGCGGGCGCTCCTGAGCAGCGCTCTCCTCTGTTGGCTTCACGTCACGCAGCGCGAGTGCCGCGTCGATCAGGGTCAGCAGATGTTCCTTTTCTTCGTCCGTGAGCCGCCGGCCCCGGTACGTGACTTCGGCATCCGGGTCACGAAGGACGCGACGGAGGTCGGGGAGCGATTGAGTTTCGCCTAAGAGGGCGGAAATGGGCACACTCAGGGCCTCGGCGATTCGGACCAGAGTGTCGAGCGCAGGCAGACGCGATTTTCCCTCGATGCGGGAAATGGCCGAGTCATCTACATGAGCGGCCCTGCCGAGGTCCGCCTGACTCATTCCCGCCGCCTCTCGAAAGCGCCGCAGTTGGCGCGCCAATGTCTCCCGAAGCTGCTCGTCTGTCATGGTGTTTTGACTATACGGCAAGTCGGACATGAGAAAAAGCGAGGAATCCTGCGCGATTTCCATTTCTGCCGCCTCCTTCCTGTCAAAACGCCACCACAATGCCCGCCAGAGGCGCCCAATCGCCACCATCGACTTTGACCACCCTGCCAAACCGGCAGTACGATTGACGCGCAGTCAAGGACGGAGGTGATTGACGTGACGACCGGGCAGAAAATCCGGGCTGCCCGCGAGGCTAAGGGCTGGAGCCAGGCCCGGCTGGCCCGGGCCATCGGGACGGATGATTCGACCATCTCGCGTTATGAGTCCGACAACCGCGCTGTCTCGCTTCGCCGCCTGTCGTTGATCGCCAAAGCCCTTGGCGTGGCGGTCCACGACCTGCTCGGCGACGAGGTGGAGAAGCGGCCGGCCTAGCCCGCATCCTCGGGCACCTCGTAAGCCGCCAGTACGGTGTAGGTCTCCTCGCCGTCCGTGGCGAGCTGGAGAAACCGGACCTGGCGGCAGGGATGAGCGGCAAGCCACTCGTTGATCTGGCGCTCGAGATCGCGGGCGTCGCCGGCGGTGAACAGGCGGACGCGGCTGATCTCGGCTGGTGCGGACCTGGACCTTGACAACTGAATCACCACCTAACCGTTGTGCTGGGGCTCAGCCTACCGGCTGGCACTCAGCAGGCGGTGCAGACATGCGACGGGAGGGGGTGAGGACGTGGCAGAGATCGACAAGACGACTGACACGTCACCGGCGGCGCCAACCAGCCAACGGTGCCGCTGCGGTGAGGCCAAGACCGTGGTGCTACACGTCGACGGCGAGAACATGGCGCGACTTTTGACGCGCGAGATCGGGCGCAAGTTGGCAGGGGGTGAGGGCGTGAAGCAGGTTCCAGAGAGCAAGGCCGACATCCGCACCCTGTTGCTCAAGCAGATCGCGGAGGTCGACCGGGCGATTCGCGAGCACTCCTGGCAGCCTGAGCAGCTGGAGAGGCTCGTGGAAGCGCAGAGCACCCTGATCCGCGACTATCTCGCGCTGTGCTAAACGGAGTGGATGCCGCGCTTCTCGTAGACGGAGCCGTCCTCGCGGACGGCGGCCAGGATGATGCGGTAAGCGGCGGCTACGGGTTCAGCGTTCTGGGACGGGTCGGTCTGGATCGTTGGCGGCGTGAGCATGCCGCTCTGGATCATGGCGACGACGATGTCGCGGGCGATCTCTTGGTCAGTGGTCAAGCGATTCCCTCCCTTCGCCCACGCCCTCACCCGCATCAGGGTTCGGTGCAAGGGGAGGGGATACCTGGAAGGAGGTGACAGCGTGACGGAGCTGAGACTGGCCCGGACGCTCAAGGGCATTAGCCAAGCGGAAGCGGCGCGGGCGGCCAACATCGACCGGTCCACGCTCAGCAGGTACGAGGCCACAGGTAAGGCGCCCATCGAGGTGCTGCAAGTCCTTGCCCGGCTGTACGACGCGCCGCAGTTGCTCCTGGGGCATTCCACACCGGCCTTTGGCGACACGCCTTCGGAGGCGGTCGCGTGGCTGCTGGAGGAGCTTGAGGAGGCGCGAGATGCAGCGCGACGGCTCGACGAGGACATCCGCCATGGCAGGCAGATCAGGGTCGACGACATGGGTCAGGTCTACGACGTGTACACGGCCATCGGCGCGCTGCTGGTCTCGCTGGCCGGGCGCGTCGACCTCGACCAAGTCCGGCGGCTCCACGAGCGGAAGCTCGCCAAGTACGGCCTCAAGGCCGTGGCCTAGGGAGGAGGTTGGACGTGCCGCGCACAGCGATGGAGACGCAGCTGGCGCTCCTGGCCGACCGGATCGGTGAGCTGATCGAGCACCTGAGCAAGCCGGAGCGCAAGGCCCTGACGCTCGACGAGGCAGCCGAGAGCATCGGCCTCTCCCGCGACATCACCCGCCGGCTCTGCTTGGCGGGCGAGATCAAGGCCTTCAAGGTCGGGGACAAGTGGGTCGTCCCGCTGAAGGCCATCGACGAGTGGCTGGAGCGGCGCAGCGAGCAGGTGGCGTCATGACCTCCATTGTCGCAGACCTCGTGAGATTCGGACTCAACAAGAGAACCGCCCGCGCCTGGGCGCGGGTGATCGAGAGGGGGCGGGAGGATGGACGACCTGGGACGCGCGGCCAAGATCGTGGCGATCACGTGGGCGGCCGCCATGGCCGTCGGAGTCGCCGGCATCGTGGCCATCGCGGCGATCTGGCTCCACATCATCCGCACCGCCGCTGAGGTGGTGGTCCCGTGGGCGTGGTGATCGTGCCGGCGCGGCGGCCGCCGCGCGTCGGGGACGAGCTGCGATGCCCCTACTGTAGCGCGACCTACGCGGCGGACCCGATGAGCCGGCGGTTCCGCGGGCAGCGCGAGACGTACGGCCTGCGCTGCCGGGACTGCGGCGGGGAGTACGCGGTGACATGGACCTACGACGTCCCGCGCCGGCGGCGGACGGCGACAGTCGTGCGGACGGGAGGCGGCGGCGATGCGGCGTGACGGGGAGGTCGAGCTCTATCCGGCCTACGTCGAGACGAGCGAGCCGATGGCGACCTGCATCGTGTGCGGTCGGCCGATGGATGGCGAGCGGATCACGTACCGAGGGATGCGGCTGGGCTCACCGATGACGCCGACGCAGGTGCTGAGGTGCCCGGAGGGATGCGCGGCCGTGAGGGTGTGGTACACGGGGGCGCTTGGCGAGCTCATCGCCCAGATGATCCGCGAGGCGCAAGAGGGGAGGTGACGGGGATGGGTCTGATGCCGATGTTCGGGCCTGCGGAGCAGTTGGGCGTCGAGCCGGGCGAGTGCAGGTACTGCGGAGACGTAATCGGCCACGCCGACGGAGCCGACCTCGACGAGGGAGTGTGCTCCTGGGAGTGCCGAGCCTACCTCGCGGAGTACCACCGCGATCGCCTGGAGCGGCAGTTGCTCGCACTGCGCAAAGTGGCCATCGAGGCTGCGGACGAGATCCACGCGGCCGAGGCCAAGATCATGACTCTCCTGCGCGACGTCACGCCTGAGACGCGGGAGATCGCGCACACGTGCGGAGTGATCCTGTACTGGACGCGGGAGCTGCGCCGGCAGGCCGGTGAGATGGAGACGCCCCACGCGGGCGAGGCGTGAGGCGCGGCGTGTGGAGGCGTAGGCACGGGAAGTCCTACGCCTCCACGGTAGCACATCGCAGCGAGGGAGGCAAAGGCAAGTGGCAACGGTTCTGACGCCCACCACCGACATGGACCGCGAGACGTGGCTCCAGTGGCGCCGGCGCGGGATCGGGTCTTCGGACGCCGCCGCGATCTGCGGGCTCTCGCCCTGGCGTTCTCCGCTGGCCGTCTACCTCGACAAGATCGGCGAGCTCCCCGATGAGGAGCCGTCTGAGGCCATGGAGTGGGGCGTTCGGCTGGAGCCCATCGTCGCTGAGGCATGGGCCGAGCGGACGGGCAAGAAGATCCGCCGGCGCAACGCAATCCTCCAGCATCCGCAGTACCCGTGGATGCTCGCCAATGTCGACCGCTTCGTCGTCGGCGAGAACGCCGTCCTTGAAGTGAAGACGACGAGCGCCTTCGGCGCCGATGCCTGGGCGGACGGCGCGGTCCCGGACCACTACGTCATCCAGGTCCAGCACCAGATGGCCGTCACCGGCTGCGAGAAGGCCTACCTCGCTGTGCTCATCGGCGGCAATCACCTGGAGTGCCGTGAGATCGAGCGCGACGAGGAGCTGATTGCTCGCCTCATCGAGATCGAGGCGGAGTTCTGGCGCCGGGTCGAGGAGCGCCGGCCGCCGGAGCCGGATGGCTCCGAGGCGGACGCCGCGGCGATTCGGCGGCTCTACCCGGAGTCGGTCGAGGGCAAGACCGTGATCCTGCCGCCCGACGCACGGGAGCTGCTTGAAGCGCGCCGTGCGGCCAAGGCGGACCTGGAGGATGCCCAGGCCCGGCTGCGGGCCATCGACTCTCGTCTGCAGGCCCTGGTCGGGGACGCCGAGGCGGCGTACCTGCCGGGCTCCAGCAAGCCCGTTGTGACGTGGAAAACCGTGATTTCGCAGCGCGTGGACACCGAGGCGCTGAAGGCTGCTGGGCTCTATGAGGCCTACACCAAGCCCTCCGTGTCCCGCCGCTGGCTCGTGAAGGAGGACGCGATCAATGAGTGACCAGAACAACGCCCGCGTGAAGGACGCCCTGGTGCAGCGGCCGGCGAACGGCAGCTCCTCGCCGGCCCGCCAGACGCCGGAGAAGACGGTGCGGCAGTTGATCGAGCGGATGATGCCCGAGATCAAGCGGGCGCTGCCGCGGCACATGAGCGCGGACCGGCTGGCCCGGATCGCGCTGACCACCATCCGCCAGACGCCGAAGCTCCTGGAGTGCGACCAGAGCTCGCTGCTCGGCGCCGTGATGCAGGCGGCGCAGCTGGGCCTGGAGCCGGGGCTGCTCGGCCACTGCTACATCATCCCCTACGGCCGCGAAGCCACGTTCATCGTGGGCTACCGCGGGATGATCGACCTCGCCCGGCGATCGGGCAACATCCAGAGCATCTACGCGCAGGTCGTCTACCAGAACGACCACTTCGTCCTGCGGTATGGACTCGACGAGAAGTTGGAGCACATCCCGTGGCACCTGCGCGAAGACCAGGCTTTCGAGAACGGCGGCCCGATCCGCGGCGCCTACATGGTCGCCAAGTTCAAGGACGGCGGTCACTTCGTCCACTACATGCCGATCCAGGAGATCGAGGCGCACCGCAAGCGCTCCAAGGCCGCGAACAACGGCCCCTGGGTCACGGACTACGAGGAGATGTGCAAGAAGACCGTGGTCCGCGCCGGCTGGAAGTGGCTGCCCATCTCCGTCGAGATCATGCGCGCCGTGGAGGCCACGGACGAGCAGTCCAAGACTGCGGAGCAGGTCGCGGAGGGGGACGACGCCATCGACGTGCCGTTCCAGGTGGCCGGCGAGACGCCGTCTGCCGAGCCCGAGCCCGCTCCCGCGGCGCCGGCCCAGGAGGGGTTGCAGATATGACCCGCCGCGCATGGCTCGCTCTCGTCGTCGTGGCCGTCGTCCTGGTCGTGGTCCTCGCGCACGCAGGCGTCTTGGACGAGGCCCGCGCCTACGGCGCCGGCGGCCCTGTGCCGCCGCCGCAGGGCTGGGTGCTCGTCGGACGCGCGCCCGGCGGGTGGGAATACCTCGACTGCGGGCGGATGCTCGCGGTCGTCGTGGGCGACGACGGGCGCGCGGTAGGCGCGGCGGCGGTGCTGCCGACGCAGAGTGACGTGGCTGCGTGTGAGGAGGCGAGCGCAGGTGAGTGAGCACGTCACGTCGGTCGAGGAGGTGATGGCGCGCTACGGAGTCGATCCGAGGTCCATCGGTCTCCGCCATCGCGGATGGTGGATCGTGACGGAGATCGAGGACGAGGAGGAGCAGGCCGGAGCCAAGATCGGCGACCTGTGCGTGAAGGCGCGGGACGGCGGTTGCAACGCGCCTGACCCCGCCGCCTTCCGCGCTCCCAGTTTCCGCGGCACGGCCTGTGACTCGTTCGACGAGACCTACCGCTACTACTACTTCGCCCCGCTGGAGGAGGCGACCGCCGATGCCGACTGACCTGACGCCCTTGGCCCCGGCGCTGCTCGGGGTTCCCGCGGACCTCGCGGAGGACATGCGCAAGGCCGTCGTGATGCGCGAGCGGGCGGAGCACGCCATCGAGGAGCACGGCGCCGACGACAGTTGGGCGCTGGCGTATCAGGCGCACGCCGACGCCGCCCTGCGCGAGGTGCTGGTGCGCGCGGGGCATCACGGGCGACGGGCGACACTGCCGTGGCTCGCGGGGAGGCGGGCGTCATGAGCCTCTATGTGAGCCTCGCCGACCGACTGCGCTCCCTTGAACCCCGGCTGCGGGACCAAGCCTACCGCCTGGGGGCGCTGGACGAACTGCGGACACTGGCCGATGAGGTCGAGGCCATGCAGCGCGTCGTGGAGGCCGCAAAAGCGGTAGCCGACGCCTGGGAGGGGCTGTTGGAGACCAAGCGGATATGGGTGGATCCCAGCCTCCGGGCGCGCATTGAAGTGCTGGTTCGCACGCTGGAGGAGGCGGAGCGGAATGGGTGATCTGTTGGCGCGCGAGGAGTCGGGCGAGGTTCGCGTGGGTGAGTGGGACACATATGCCATCTGCCCTTGCGGACTGCACTTTCGCCTCCCATTCGGCGATGTCTTCCATATCCACCGTCGAGTTTGTCCACGATGCGGGACTCACAAGAGGTCGTGGGTGGTGCGTGTCTGCCGATGGGTGAGCGAGGCGGTATGGTGGCGCCCCTCGACGTGGGGGCGGGGACATTGGGAGAACAAGGAGGCGGAGCGGGATGCCTGACTACCTTGCGGACTGGTGGACCTGCCCCAAGTGCGGCGCTACCTGGCGGCGGACGCACACCGTCGGCGACTGGCTCTGCCCGCGCCGCTGTGAGGGCGCACTACCGCGCCTCGCGACGGTTGCGGAGGTGGCGCGTGAGTTGGAGCGCCGTGCGGAGACGTTCTTCATGGCGATGGAGGGGGCAGAGCGGGATGGGTGAGGTCAGTCGCCGTGACCACTTCGCGGCCGCCGTCTTGAGCGGGCTGATGATGCGGTACCGCGAGGACGGATATACCGATCGGTCGGCGATCGACGAGGCGTTCAGGTTGGCTGACTACGCATTGGGATACCCCGATAGGCCCGATACCCTCGTGGATGCGCTCCGCGAGGCGCGGGAGGCGCTGGTCCTCATGCTCGATGCATTTGGCCCGCTCGTGTCGATCGGCGAGCCCGGCCCTGACATGTACCTGCGCGTGGTCGCCACGGACAACGCGAGCGCCGCCCTCGCCAAGATCGACGCGGTGCTGGGGGACGGAGGTGACGAGGCGTGAGCAAGCGGCCCTATGTGATCTATCCGCCTGACTACGAACGGACCCGTGCGAGGGCATACGCCACGCTTGAGGCGGCCGAGCGCGCGGCTCGCAAGATCGCGAATGAGACAGGCGAATCGGTATGGATTCTCCGCCGCTTAAGCCGGTACCACGATCAGCCGTTGGGGTTCGTAGCCCCGTCCTGGAAGAGCGACCAAGACCTGCGAGCCGACTACGATCTTGCCCGCGCGATCGGGCTGGAGGAGTGACCGCCGCCCCCGATGATGGCCTGGCCGGAGGGGTGGACACGGGAGCCACGGGAAAACTGGAGCCGCTTGTCATCCCGGCAGGGACAGCGAAGGGGCCGTGGCAGCCGCCGCGCTGGCGGGGTGCGGCGGCACAGATTTGGCGGGTTCGGGCGGTGCAGCATGGGCGTCGGAGGCGCCCGGGCACTGGCCGCGGCCACATGCGCCCGTTAGTCGGGAGGCTGATCACCCCCGAGACGGGAGACGCCGGTTCGATTCCGGTCGCCGCCCGAGCAGATTTGTCAACGGCGCGAGGCATGAACCACCCCAGCTTAGTTTGTGTGGCAACGCGGGATTCATGCATTGCAAAAGTTCTGCCAATGGTGCGGGAGGCGTGAGGGATGGCGTGGGTCAAGATCGACGACCACTTCGATGAGCACCCGAAGCTGGCGCGCGTGGGACCCGTCGGCTGGGGCGTGTGGCTGGCGGGTCTCGCGTACTGCAATCGCAACCTGACGGATGGATTTATCCCGCGGTCTGTTGCGGCCACTCTGGCGTGCTTCGAGGTCGTGGACAGCGAAGGCCGCGTGTGGTCTCTCGCTCGCACCAGCGGCATGGTCGGCGAGGACGTCGACTCGACCTGGGTGATTGAGCTGCTCGTGGACGCGGGCCTATGGGAGGAAGTCCCTGGCGGGTATCGCGTTCACGACTACCTGGACTATCAGCCATCCAAGGAGCAAGTCATCTCCGAACGCGAGGCGGCACGGAGGCGCATGGCCAACGTCAGGGCGCGCAGGAAGTCTGGCTCGGAAGACGTTCCCGCGAACCGCACGGATGGTTCGGAAGATGTTCGCCCGAAGTTCGAGCGACATTCGGATAACCCCGTTCCCGTACCCGATAAAGATAAATCTATGTCGTCTAACGACGACACGGCTGGTGCCGTGCCGCCGGCGGCCGCCGAGCAGACACCGACCAACAAGGCCCTGATCGCCGAGCTCGTCGCCGAGTACCGCCAGGTCGTGCCCGAGGATCGTCATGCCAGGGGCGACTACGCCTTCATCGGCAGGCTCTACAACGACCACGGGTACGACCGCGTGCTCGATGCCATCCAGGCGCTGGCCTACCGCATCGACGCGGGAGAGGTGCCGGAGAAGCCCCTGATCTACCTGCGCGGCATCCTCGCGGCGAAGGACCGCGTCGTGCCGCTCTCGCGCGCATCCCCGACGGATAATCCGCCCCGCCGCCGCTACCAGATGCTCAACTGACGGGAGGTGCGCATCGTGCCGGCCGTGACGATCGACGCAGAACTGGAGGCCAACGTCATCGCGACGCTCCTTGACGACCCGGACACCTACTGGGACGTCGTGGCGGAACTGCGTCCTGAGCACTTCGGACGCGAGGAGCACCGTGCGATCTACCGCGCGATGCAGGAGATCGCCGAGCGCACACACCCGACCTACGGCGCAGTCCGGCAGGCTGTCGCCGGCAATGCGGATGTGCGGCAGGCGTTGGACGCTGCATATTCGAGCGGCCTGCCCTCACCGGGCATGATTCGCGAGTGGATCATGGCACTCGACCGCTGGCGCCAACTGCGTGAGGCGTACCGCCTCGCCCGTCGGCTGCAGGCCGAGTGCGAGGCTGCGCGGCCGGGACATGTACCGGACGTGGCCGCGCTCCTCGCTGAGTCCGTCGAGCGCATCGCGGCGCCGACCGTGGCAGACCGGATCGTGCGGCAGGCGGAGTGGACAAGGTCCGCTTACGAATCCGCGGAGCGCACGATCCAGGCGTCGCGAGAGGGGCGGCCGGCCTATTGGGGATTCGGCGACGACTTGTCTCGGCTCGGCGAGGCGGTCGCCATCCGGCCGGGCAATCTCCTGGTCATCGCGGGGGACACGGGCCACGGCAAGTCCACTCTCGCGGCCAACCTCGCGGTCGAGTGGGGCATCCGCCAAGGGCGCCGGGTGCTCTACGCCAACACGGAGATGGAGCGTGACGAACTTGGCTTGATCCTCGCCAGCATCGCGCAGCAGGCGTCCGTCTGGCAGTTGCGTGTCGCGGGTCCAGAGGCGGAGCGCGAGCTCAGCAAGATCTACAGCCTCGCCGGTAAGGACGGGACTCTCGACATCACAGACCCGCTCTGGGACGCGACGGCTGAGCGCCTGTGCGCTCTCGCCCGCGCCGAGCGCAGGCGCCATGGCCTTGAGTGCCTGGTCGTCGACTACGTGCAGCGCCTCGCCGACTACTGGGAGGGCGACCGCGATAAGGGCTGGCAGGTGCTGTGGGGCGCCGCCAAGCGCTTCAAATCGCTGGCCCAAGAGCTTGGGATCGTGGTCGTCATGGTCGCGCAGCTCTCCGGCGCCGGAACGCTCGCCGGCAGCCGCGGCATGGCTCGCGAGGCGGACGCGATCCTGCGGATCGAGCGGCAAGAGGACGAAGAGCAGGTGAGCTACGTCGTCGGCCTCGATAAGTCGCGGCACACGCCGGACGGGCGGGCCGTGCGGTGCCTGATGCTCAGCAATAAGCGCCTCGTGGAGGTGGATACCGGTGTCCGAAGTGACGCACCAGGGCCGAGTCGTCGTCGCACAGCTCCTCGACCGGCTCACCGCCGAGGGACGGGTGACGACTGAGCAGGTCGGCGCCGTCCACGAGGCGCTGTACGCCAGATGGCAGCCGGGGTTCGGCGAGTACATGCAAGCCCTCCTTGAGGGCGAGGAATGGACGGCCACGCTGATCGAGCAGTACGCGCTGATCGAGTACCTGGAGCGCATGGGCTGGAGCGACTGGGACGTGATGCGCAGGCTGGACGCGCTGCAGGCGGCGCTCCTTGAAGCGACGAGGAGGGCGGACGATGGCCAAGCGGCGGAATCGGCGTGACGTTGCGATTGCCTGCATTGCGGCGATGCAGGCCTACCTGCGCGGAGAGACGACCGCGGACGAGATGCAGCGGCGGGTGGAGGAGATCCTCGGCCGTCGACGTGCCGAGCGGAACAACCCCATGACGGGCGTCGCGGCGGGTGATGCGGCATGAACGGCCGGATCAACGTCTCGGGCACCCCGGTGCCCTCGCGCGAGCGCGAGGCGCAGGTGCAGGCGGCGGGCCCGGTGCGGACGTACCGGCTGACGCCGGAGGAGATGGAGCGCTACCGCGCGATGGGCGGCGGCAACGGCAAGCGCCCGCCGATCATCACGCAGTCGCAGGAGGAGACCGCGATCCGACGGCGCGCGGAGAAGCGGTCGCAGACGAACGAGGAGCAGCGAGAGCGCAAGCGCGAGGAGCGGAGGGAGCGGATCATGCAGCCGGCGAGGAAGGCGCAGGAGCGCAGCAGGGACGCGGAGGGCATCGAGTGGTACGCGCCGCGCACGATCGGCTCGCGCGCGACGTCGCGCATGGAGCTGAGAGTCAAGCGCACGTCGCTCACGATCACGGCCGGCGCCGCGGCGCTCATTGCTCCTGGCGAGGAGCATGTCGCGCTGACAGTCGGCATGCGCGGCGGCGAGATCATCATCCGCCGCGTTGGGGCGGGAGAAGCTGGCGTCGGCTGGCACCGCAACAACCGCTCCGTGGTGGATGGCTCGCCCATCGGCGGCCTGTACTGCACGACGCCGGCTCTGCTCCGGTGGCTGCTGCAACACGGACTGCGGCAGGGCTCGGTTGTGCCGCTTACGTGGGACGCGGAAAGGCAGATGCTCGTCGGACGAGTGCGAGAGGGGGCGCGGTCGGCATGATGGCGGCGGCTGCAATGGGGCTGATCATCGGCGGCATCGGCGGGATCTGCATCGCGTCGTGGATGCGCGCGGCGGCCCTCGCCGACGCCTGGGCGGAGGCCGACCGGTTGCGGCTCGTGCTGCGGGACATCTCGCGCTGCCGGTGCTCCGCGCTGCGCTGCGAGTGCCGGGAGATGGCCGAGCGGGTGCTGCGGGAGGAGGACGCGGCGTGATGCGCGTCGTCGTCCCCGGCGTCCCGCCGAGCGTCAATCACATGTACCGCCGCTTTACCGTGCGCGGCCGGACCATGGACGTCATCACCCGTGAGGCCCAGGCGTGGATGCAGGAGGTACGCACGCTGGCTGCCGGCGCCTGCACGCATGCGATGTGGCGATGCCGGCCGCGCGGCAGCAAGGTCCGTGTCCGGATCTGGTACTACTGGCCCGACCGGCGGCGCCGCGACACGCACAATACCCTCAAGGCATTGCTCGATGCGCTGGAGGGCATCGCATACGAGGACGACAGGGACGCGCTGCCGCAGGTGATGGACTATGCGGTCGACCGGGGCAACCCGAGGATCGAGATGCTGATCGACGATCTACCGGAGGAGGCCACCGCATGACCGCCATCGACTGGGCTGGCGTCGTCGCGCTGAGCATCACCGTCGCGGCCGTCGCCGCGATCGCGGTGATCGAGGCGCTGATCCGCCTGCACCGCCTCCGCGACAGCCGTCGCCCGCGCTGGGCCATCCGCATTACCGGCCCGCACGGTGAGCGCTACTGGCTCCGCACCGAGGGGCGGCGGGAGGAGTACGGCAGCCCCGAGGCTGCTGTCAGGGCCGGGGCCGCGTACCAGTACCACCTCGGCGACATCAGACAGCAGTACGTGCTGGAGGTGGTCAACATGGCCACGCTCACGAGCCACGACAAGGACGACCATCCACTCGACCGAGAGGCGGTGGGCGCATGACCGACGCGCAGCGTAAGGCCGTGGAGGCGGACCTGCGCGCGTACCCGGACAACGCCGCACGGCTCGCGCAACTCCGCGCGGAGATCGACGACCTAAGGCTGGGGCTTGCCGCCCGCGCGTTACCCTGGCCAGACGGCGACCAGCCGCGGGCGAGCGGGACCAACCACATCTCCGATCACGTCCCCGTCGCAGTGCAGCAGCTGTGGTCGTCTCCGCAGTACCGTGAGTATCAGCGCCTGGAGCCCCTCGTTCGGGCCATCGAAACCGCGTACAAGTCCCTCGACGAAGCGCACCGCAAGGTGCTGGAGGCGTACTACTGGGGCTGGCCTGAGGCTCGCGCGGCTCTCGGGATCTCACGCACCGCGCTTTACCACAGGCGTATGCAGATCTGTCGGGTGACGCTGCGAGCCCTGCGGGACGCGGGCATCCAGACGTATGCAGACCCAGGCGGGGTTCTCAGGGCGGACAAAGTGGAGACGGCGTGAACAAGGTGAACGAAATGAACAAAATGAACGTTGACACCGTGTTTTGGCCGTGTACCATGCTAATCAGAGGGATCAGCGAACGGGCGTTCGGAGCCCCGCGGCCAGGAGTCGCGGGGCTCTTGACTTTGCTGGCCGGGAGGTGGCCGCGTGGACTGGACGCCGGAGATGGTGGCGCGGCTGCGGGACATGCGCTCTCGCGGCTACGGCTACCGCAAGATGGCTGCCACGCTCTCGGCCGAGTTCGGCCGGCACGTCTCCCGCCACATGGTGCGGCACGCCCTGGTGGCGCTCGACCGCATGGGCACCGTCCCGGCGGCGACATCCGCTCCGGCCCCGTCGGACGCGGTGGCCGCCGAGCGTGAGCGCGCCCGGCGGAAGGCGGAAGCCGAAGAACTCCGGCGCCTCGTCGAGCGCCGCGCGGTCATCGAGGAGTGGCGGGATGCCATCCGCGAGGCCGCCCTCACCATCGAGCCTCCGCCACTCTGGCGCGAGGCCAGGGACTGCGGGCCCGGCGATGAGGAGACGGCCGTCCTGGTGCTCAGCGACATCCACTATGGCCAGCACACGCCGGCCCGCATCAACGCCGGCTGGACGCAGACGGCTACGGTCGTCGAGGCCCAATTCGAGCGCCTGGCTCATGCGGTGCTCCGCATCTGGGACCTCCGGCGCCGGTCCATGCCCTGGCGGCATCTCGTGATCCTCGACCTCGGCGACGACGTCGAGGGTGACAACATGCACACGAGCCAGCACCGGCAAGTGGACCCCCTCGTCGCGCAGCAGACGGCGGAGGTCGGGCGGCTGCTCGCCGGGCTCGTGCAGACGCTGCTGCAGGCCTTCGAGCACATCACCATCCACCGCGTCCCTGGAAACCACGGGAGGACGAGCCCGAAGGCCGGTGTCGCCGGGCTCGCTGAGCTTGACCCGGCCGACTCCTACGACTGGCTGGCCGGCGAGTTCGCCCGGGCCATCCTCAGGCCTGCGATCGACGCCGGGCGCGTGGAGCTGCACAACCACGAGTCGTATTGGGCGTCGACCGAGGTCATGGGGCATCGCATCCTGTTCGAGCATGGGAGCTCGTTGCGCGGCGGGGCGTCCTGGGGAGGCATCGCCTACTACGGCATCGACCGCGCCGCGGCCGCTTACCGGGATCTTGAGGGTGACTACCTTCTCCTCGCGCTCGGGCACTACCACCGGCCGTACATGCTGCCGAGCGGATACGGCTCCTGGGTTGTGGGCAACGGCTCCTTCGCCCCGACGACGCCCTTCGTCGCGGGCAGCAAGCACCGGGCAACGAGGCCGTGCCAGGCGCTCCTATCAGTGCACCCGCGCAAGGGTGTGACGATGGCGACGTGGCTGTATCTGGACGTGCCGAGGGAGGCGACGGCATGAGCTACTCGCCGGAACGCTTCGACGCCCTCGCCAAGGAACTGACGGAACACTCGACGGCGATCCTGCTCGCGAAGCGCCAGGAGTACGCGCCTGGGTCGGACGACCGGCTTCGCAACTTCCGCCAGGTGGCGGCCATGGAGGAGCGCCGCATGTCGCAGGTGGCGATGAGCTATCTCCTCAAGCACGTGCAGTCGCTCGTCCAGGCCGCCAACACCGGGCGGTACGTCTGGGATTGGACGACCCCGAGCGGCGGCGAGGGGCTCAAGCAGAGGATCGCCGACGTCATCAACTACTGCTACCTGCTGGCCGCCTGTTTCGACGAGGAAGCGGGCGACCGCTGACTTCGTTGGTGTGCCCGGCTGTGAGCCGGGAGGGTGACTGCGCCGTGAGCCAGGGTGGGGGCTGGCGCACAAGCGTTGCGAGGTGGGGGCTGCGCCGCGATGGGGAGAATCCGCTACGCCTACGGGCGCGAACGACCCGGCAAGATGCTGAAGCGCCGCTATGACAGGTCATGTAGCGATGTGATGGTCTACAGCCTGGAGACCGGCGAGCTCTTACGCATCGAGCCGAACATGGCCCGCAAGGGCGCTGACAGGTCGGCCCATGAGCAGCGGATGAAGGAGATCCTCGACAAGCTGCTCCCAGGAGAGCGGAAGTTCGACAATTGCCGCCCTCCTTGGCTGCGCAACCCGGCGACGGGCTATCACCTGGAACTCGATCGATACTATCCGGACCTCGGCATCGCCTTCGAGTACCAAGGAGCTCAGCATGCCAAAAGGCGCTACCACCGGCATGCGAAGGCGTTCAAGGCGCAGCAGGAGCGCGACAAGGTCAAGCACCGGATCGCCTTGGAGCATGGCGTCGTCATCGTCTACGTGTGGCGCCGTGATTTGACCGAGGAGAGGATCCAGAGGAAGCTGGCTCACGCGCTGAAGCGGCGAGCGCGCCTCCAAGAGGAACTCGCACAAGCATGCAATACCTGATGCGGCTGGCCACTCGGGTCGTACGGAGGAGGCGGGCTCGACCGCTAAGCGGCAGTTCCGCCATGAGCCGCCCGGACGCAGCAGCGCTGACGGATGCATGCCACATATCCACGCGGACGATCATGTGGGGCGTATTGGGTGGCGGGTGGGCGTAGGCCCGAAGGGCCGGAGGTGGACGGCATGCCGACGCGACCGCCGACGCCGTGCGCGCAGCCTGGGTGCCCGGCGCTGGTGCCGGCGGGACAGCGGTACTGCGCTGAGCACGCGCGGGCGGAGCGGCGGCGGTATGACCGCGAGCGCGGGTCGGCGGCGAGTCGCGGCTATGACGCGCGGTGGCGACGGCTACGGGCGATGGTCCTGGCTCGGGAGCCGCTATGTCGAGCTTGTGCGGTTGAAGGACGTGTGACGCCGGCGACCGACGTGGACCACATCGTGCCGAGGAGCCGAGGAGGCACGGACGTGCTGGACAATCTGCAGCCGTTGTGCCACAGGCACCACAGCGAGAAAACCGCGCGAGAGGATGGGGGCTTTGGCCGCGAGGGGTAGGGCGGGTCAAATCTCTGCCGCCTGATGCCCCGGGACCGGGCGCGCGGCCTCGAAAACGCGGCCGCGAAATGACTTCGTTTTCCCACGAGGGAGGTGAGGGCGATGGCGACGCCGGGACGGAAGCCGAAACCGACGCATCTGAAGGTCCTGGCCGGCAATCCGGGCAAGCGGCCCCTACCGGCGAACGAGCCAAAGCCCAAGCCAGTTGCTCCTGATCCGCCGCCCTGGCTTGAGCGGGAGGCGCGAGCCCTCTGGAAGGAGATCGGCCCAGAGCTTGAGCGCCTGGGCCTTTTGACTGCCGTCGACGGCCCGGCCTTCGCCATGCTTCTGACGCACTACGTCCTGGCCGTGAAAGCCGCGCGCCGGATCAAGAAGGACGGCATCCTCAGCGTCGACGAGCAGGGCGTGACGCGGAAGCATCCCGCCAGCCAGATCGTCCGCGACCACTCGGCGGCGTTCCGCCAGTACGTCGCGGAATTCGGCCTGTCGCCGGCCGCCAGGGCGCGTCTGAGCCTGCCGGACGAGAAGGATGACGGAGATGACTTCTTCGGCGGCTGAGTTCTGGTTCGACGAGGCGGCGGCCGACCGCGTGGTGGAGTTCTTCGAGCGGTTTCTCCGCCACACGAAGGGCCGCTGGGCCGGCGCCAGGTTCGAGCTCATGGACTGGCAGCGCGACCAGATCATCCGGCCGCTGTTCGGATGGAAGCGCAAGGACGGCACACGGCGGTATCGGCGCGCCTACATCGAGGTCCCGCGCAAGAACGGGAAAGCGCTGGCCGTGGATACGCCCATCTTGACAGCCCGCGGGTGGGTGCAGATGGGCGACATCCGCGTAGGCGATGAGGTGTACGGGCCTGACGGGCTACCGACGCGCGTCATTGCCGTTTCCGAGGTCTTCACGGGTCACGACTGCTATGAGGTGGTGTTCTCGGATGGCCAGGTGATCACGGCCGATGCCGACCACCTGTGGGCGGTCCACGACCGCTACAGGGAGCGCGTCGTGATCGTCGATACGAAGACCATGGCGGGCAATTTCCACATCGGCAACCGTCCTACGCACAATGAGCGGCGCTACAGTGTGCGGGTTCCAGCTCCGTTGCGGCTACCGGAGCGGGAGCTGCCGATCGATCCATACCTGCTCGGGGCATGGCTGGGCGACGGAGACACGAGTGCCGCGCGCATGACGAGCGCGGACCCGGAGGTCGTGGAGGCATTCGCGGCCCGGTATGATGTTCGGCCCATTGGGAAGTACCAGTATGCCGTCAACGGCGGGCTGAGGCGGGCGCTGCGCGAGCTGGGCGTGCTTGGGAACAAGCATATCCCAGAGGCGTATCTGCTCGCGTCTGAGGAGCAACGTATGGAGCTCCTGCGCGGGCTGATGGATACCGACGGCTGCGTCATTCGCGGATCAGGCATCCCGCGCTGCGAGCTCACCACCACGAATGAGAGGCTGGCGCTGGACGCCCTGCAGCTCGTGAGATCCCTCGGCTGGAAAGCCACCTTGCGAAAGGGCCGTGCGACGCTGAACGGCCGGGACTGCGGCGTCAAGTACCGGCTGTCGTGGAATGCGACAGCCGACCGCGCGCCGTTCCGGCTGCAGCGCAAGGCATCCAGGCTTCTGCCGCGCACCGGAGCTACGGCGCGATCGTTGACCATTCAGGTTGTCGACGTCCGCCGCGTGCCGAGCGTGCCGACGCGCTGCATTCAGGTGGCGCGGGCCGATGGCATGTACCTGGCTGGTCGCGGGTTCATCCCCACCCATAACAGCACATTGTCCGCCGGCATCGCGCTGTACCTGCTCTTTGCGGACAACGAACCCGGCGCCGAGATCTACTCGGCCGCGGCCGACCGCGAGCAGGCCGCCATCGTGTTCGAGACGGCGAAGCAGATGGTGCTGGCGTCGCCGGCGCTTCGGAAGCGGTGCGAGGTCTACAAGCGGTCGATCGTCGTGCCGAAGACGGGCAGCTCCTACAAGGTGCTGTCCGCCGATGCCCCCACAAAGCACGGGCTGAACGCGCACGGTGTGATCTTCGACGAGCTGCATGCCCAGCCGAACCGCGAGCTGTGGGACGTCCTGACGACGGCGACGGGCGCTCGGGAGCAGCCCCTCGTGGTGGCGATCACGACGGCCGGCTACGACCGCAACAGCATCTGCTGGGAGCAGCACGAGTACGCGCGCAAGGTCATGGACGGGATCATCGACGACCCGTCCTTTTTCGCGTTCATCGCCGCTGCCGACGAGGACGACGACTGGACCGACCCGGCCGTGTGGGCGAAGGCGAACCCGGGCCTCGGCCAGACGGTCAAGCTCGACTACCTTGAGCAGGAAGCCAAGCGAGCCAAAGAGGTGCCGGCCTACCAGAACACTTTCCGGCGCCTGCACCTGAACCAGTGGACCCAGCAGGAGAGCCGCTGGCTCGACCTCGCGGCGTGGGACGCCACGGCCGGCATCATCGCCGAGGAGTCGCTCTCCGGCCGGCCGTGCTTTGTCGGCCTCGACCTCTCGACGACGACCGACCTCACGGCGATGGCGCTGCTCTTCCCGCCGCAGGCCGACGGCGAGCCCTACGCGGTGCTGCCGCGGTTCTTCCTGCCGAAGGAGGGCCTCCGCGAGCGCGAGCAGCGCGACCGCGTGCCGTACTCGACGTGGGCGCGTGAGGGCTTCATCCGGCTGACCGAGGGCAACGTCATCGACTACCAGGCCGTCCGGGAGCAGCTTCACCGGGACGCCCAGCGCTACAAGGTCGTGGAGGTCGCCTACGACCCCTGGAACGCGACGCAGCTGGCCCTGCAGCTCCAGGACGACGGCTTCACCGTCGTGCAGGTCCGGCAGGGCTTCGCGACGCTCTCGGCCCCGACGAAGGAGCTCATGCGCCTCGTGGTGGGCGGGCTGCTCCGTCACGGCGGCAACCCGGTCCTGCGCTGGCAGGCGGACTCGATGGTCGTGGCGCAAGACCCGGCCGGCAACATCAAGCCGAACAAGGCCAAGTCGAGCGGCCGCATCGACGGTATGGTGGCGCTCATCATGGCCCTCGACCGCGCCATGCGGCACGAGCAGCCGAAGCGCAGCGTGTACGAGGAGCGCGGCATTCTGACGATCTGACGGGAGCGGTGAGGATGGCGATCTGGCAGACGCTTGCGTCCCTGATCGGGCGGCGGTCGTCGCTCGCGCAGCCGGACTCGGCCCTTCGGGAGTGGCTGCTCGGCGGCGAGCCGGCGGCGTCCGGGGTCACGGTCAACGAGCAGACGGCGCTCACGTACTCCGCGGTCTATGCCGCCATCCGCGTCCTCGCCGAGACAGTGGCCAGCCTCCCGCTCCACGTCTATCGCCAGGACGGCCGGTCCAAGGTGCGGGCGACCGACCATCCGCTGTACGACGTGCTCCACAGCAGGCCGAACCCGGTGATGACGAGCTTCGAGCTGCGCGAGGTGATGATGGGCCACCTCCTGCTATGGGGCAACGCCTATGCCGAGGTCGTGCGGGACCGTGCCGGCCGAGTGCTAGAGCTCTGGCCTCTCCGGCCCGACCGCGTGCGTGTCATCGTCGGGCCGGACGGTCGGACGCTGAGCTACACGTACCGCGACCAGCGCGGCCAGGAGCTAGTCCTCGGCGAGGTGCTGCATATCCGCGGCCTGTCGGGAGACGGCGTCATCGGCTACTCGCCGATTCGCATGGCCCGGGAGGCCATCGGGCTGGGGCTTGCGACAGAACGTTTCGGCGCCTCCTTCTTCGGCAATGGGAGCATGCCCGGCGGGGCGCTGAAGGCCCCCCAGGCGTTGAGCGATAAGGCCCGCGCCAACCTGCGCGAGTCCTGGGAGGCGTTGCACCGCGGCCCGGACCGCGCGCACCGGGTGGCCATCCTCGAGGAAGGCCTCGAGTGGCAGCAGATCGGCATCCCGCCGGAAGACTCCCAGTTCTTGGAGACCCGAAAATTCCAGGTGGCCGAGATCGCCCGCATCTTCCGCATCCCGCCGCACCTGCTCGGCGACCTGGAGCGGGCGACCTTCAGCAATATCGAGCAGCAGAGCATCGAGTTCGTCGTCCACTCCGTCCGCCCGTGGCTCGTGCGTTGGGAGCAGGCCATCGAGCAGCGGCTTCTCACCGAGGCCGAGCGACGGACGTATTTCGTGCGGTTCTCGGTCGAGGGCCTGCTGCGCGGCGATACGGAGAGTCGCTATCGCGCCTATGCGATCGCCCGGCAATGGGGCTGGTTCTCGGCTAACGACGTCCGCGAGCTCGAGGACATGGACCCGATCGACGGCGGCGACGAGTACCTCGTCCCGCTCAACATGGTGCCGGCCGGCACGCACGCGGCTCCGCCAGCGCCTCCGCAGGACTCGACCGCCGGAGACGGCGGGGCGGCGGGGCGCTCCCGGCTTCTTGAGTCCCGGTCGGCAGATGAGCACGCGGCCGAGATCCGGCGCCGGCTGCGGTCCGCCTACGCGCCCGCCTTTGAGCGGTCCGCGAAGCGGATCATCTCCGAGGAGGTCCGCGAGATCCGCAAGCTCGCCCGGAGGGCATTGGCGTCCCGCGCTCGCCATGACTTTGAGACCGATCTGATCCGCTATCTGACGTCCGACGAGCACCGCGGCTGGGTCGCCCGGCAGGTGGAGCCGGTCCACCAGGTCTACGCGCATGAGATCGCGCGGGCCGTGGCGGACGAGGTGGGCCACGAGCCCGACGCGGACCGCATCGCGCAGGCGGCTGCCGGCTACACGCAGGCCTACCCGATCCGGCACACGGGCCAGGTGCTCGGCGCCGTGCGCGGGGCGGTAGAGCAGGCCTACGAGCAGGGGGCCGACCCGCTGGAGGCGGTGGAGGCGCAACTGGACCAGCTCGACGAGCAGCAGCCGGCGCGCGAGGCCCAGCACGAGGTCGTCCGGATGGACGGCGCCATCGCCAAGGCGGTCTACGCGGCCGCCGGCATCCTGGCCCTCCGCTGGGCGGCGGTCGGGGAGAGCTGCCCTTACTGCCAGCATCTCGATGGGATGCGCGTGGGAGTCAACGAGTGGTTCGTGCAGGCCGGCCAGGAACTGATGCCGCCTGGCACGGACTCGCCGCTGGTGCCGCACTCCCACATCGGCCACCCGCCGATTCACGAGGGCTGCGACTGCGTGCTGCTACCTGGCTAGGAGGGATGACGTGATGCCGGCGATCAAGGTGCATCACACGGCGACGACGGACGAGACCTGGGACGGGCCGGCGATGGTGGCACGGCTGCCGAATGAGAACGGCGAGCGCGCCTACCT
The DNA here is from genome assembly GCA_014896375.1 of Bacillota bacterium. Classification (GTDB taxonomy): domain Bacteria; phylum Bacillota; class Sulfobacillia; order RBS10-35; family Bu92; genus Bu92. Next base: position 99,028 of record JADBKN010000015.1, read on the forward strand.
GCAGTGCTTTGCGTGGTACGACGACAAGGCAGACGATCCGAATGGCGACGGCTACCCGGACGCCAAGTCGGCCTGGAAGCTGCCGCATCACATGGTCGACGAGAGCGGCAAGGTGGGCGCCGCCAACATCCGCGCCTGCCGCGCGGCCATCGCGGCGCTCAACGGCGCCCGCGGCGGCGTCGACATCCCGCGGGCGGATCGGCAGGCGGTCTACGACCACCTGGCTGCGCACCTGCGGGACGCCGGCATCGAGCCGCCGGAACTCGCGAGCTCGCCCGTGGCGGCCTCGCGCGAGCAGCGGTCGCTGCCGCTTTCGACGCTGGAACTGCGCGCGGACGGCGCCGCAGACGCGCCGCCGAAGCTCGTTGGCTACGCGGCCGTCTTCGACTCCCCGACGGACCTCGGAATGTTCACCGAGGTGATCCGCCGCGGGGCGTTCACGAAGACGCTTTCGGAGAGCCCGGATGTCCGGGCTCTCTTCAATCACGACCCGAACCTCGTCCTCGGGCGGACGACGAACGGCACGCTCACGCTCGCGGAAGACGAGCGCGGCCTGCGCGTGGAAATCGTGCCGCCCGACACCACCTGGGCGCGGGACGTGATGGAGCTCGTTCGCCGCGGCGACGTCAACCAGATGTCGTTCGCTTTCCGGGCGATCAAGGACCGCTGGCGCCAGGACGAGACGGGGGTTGTGACGCGGGAGCTGCTTGAGGTGCAGCTCTATGACGTTTCGGCTGTGACCTACCCGGCGTACGAGGACACGTCGGTCGCGCTCCGCGCGGCGCTCGCCGCCGGCATCGACCTGGAGCCGCCGCTGGTTCGGCACTCCGAGGAAGAGCCGCGGACGACGCTGGCGGTCCTGCGGCGACGGCTGGACCTCGCCAGCCGCGTGTAGCCAGCAGACACCACACAGGGACACGGGAGCCGCCCAGGATGGGCGGTCTTTTCGTGCCCGGGGAAGGGGAAAGGCAGATGGACATCAACGAGTTGCGTCAGAAGCGGGCCAAGCTGGTCGCGGACGCCCGCGCCATCCTGGACCGCGCCGAGGGAGAGCATCGCGACCTCACGGCAGAGGAGCGCGAGCAGTACGACCGCATCATGGCGGACATCGACCGCCTGGGCGACCAGATCACGCGGGAGGAGCGGCTGCGCGACCTGGAGCGTGACCTACGTCAGCCGGCCGGCGCGCCCGTCGTCGGCGTCCGCGATGCCGCGCAGGGCGACCAGCCGGGCGCTCGCCCGTGGGAGACGCGCGAGTACGCCCAGGCCTTCTGGCGCGCGATCCGTGAGGGGCGTGAGGTGCTGCGGCCAGAAGAGGCGGAGCTGCTGAATCACCCTGAGGCTCGTGCGCTCGTCATCGGCACCAATGCCCAGGGCGGCTACCTCGTGCCCAACGAGTTCGAGCGTGTTCTCGTGGAGAAGCTGCTCCAGCAGAACGTGATGCGCTCGCTGGCCACGGTCATCACGACCTCCAGCGGCCAGACGCAGATCCCGGTGGAGAGCGACTTCGGGACTGCCGCCTGGCTGGCGGAGTCCGGGGCCTACACGCCGGCCGACGTGACGTTCGCGCAGGTCACGCTGAGCGCCTACAAGCTCGGCACGCTCGTGCTGGTCAGCGAGGAGCTCCTCAATGACTCCGCGTTCGACCTGCCGACCTACATCGCCGACGTCATCGCCCGGCGCTTCGGCGTGGCGGAGGAGACTGCGTTCGTCAACGGCAGCGGCACCGGCCAGCCCACAGGCGTCCTCGTGGACGCGCAGGTGGGCAAGACGGGCGCCGCCGGCCAGACCACGAGTGTCACGGCGGACGACATCCTCGACCTGTTCCACGCCCTCAAGCCGGCGTACCGCAGCCGTGCTCGCTGGCTCATGGCGGACAGCACGGCCAGGGCGATCCGGGGCCTGAAGGACAGCACCGGCCAGTACCTCTGGCAGCCGGGCCTGCAGGCGGGCCAGCCCGACATCCTGCTCGGCCGGCCGGTGGTCATCAGCCCAGCGATGCCGGCGATGGCCGCGTCGGCCAAGTCCATCGCGTTCGGCGACTTCAGCTACTACTGGATCGCCGATCGCCAGGGCCGCGTGCTGCAGCGGCTCAACGAGCTCTACGCGGCCAACGGCCAGATCGGCTTCCGGGCGATGGAGCGGGTGGACGGCAAGCTGATCCTCGCAGAGGCGGTCAAGGTCTACCAGAACAGCGCGACGTAATCGAAGCTCGGGTGACGGGGCCGGCCTGAGCGCCGGCCCCTCTCCTTGGGGGTGATGGGATGCGTGTACGCATGCTGACGAGCATCGCCGGAGGCATCAACGCCGCTCCTGGCGACGTGCTCGACCTCGAGCCGCGGGTCGCGACGGTCTGGATCGCCGCCGGCATGGCTGTGCCGGCGGAGGCCGACGCGCCCGAGGCCGCGGTCGTTGAGCCTCCGGAGAAGGCCACGAAGCCCCGCGCTCGCCCGCGCGAGGGGGCGTAGCCATGGATGGGCATTGGAGCCTGCGCGTCGTGACGCCACCGGCTTCTGAACCCGTCACGCTGGCCGAGGCGAAGCTCCACCTGCGCGTCGATGCTACGGATGACGATGCGCTGATCTCGGGCCTCATCCGGGCCGCCCGCGAGCACGCGGAGCAGATCCTGGGCCGCGCGCTCATGACCCAAACCCTCGAGCTAGGCCTGGATGACTGGCCGCGCGACGAGATTCTGCTGCCGATGCCACCGGTGCAGTCTGTGGCGTCGATCTCGTACACCGACGCCGCCGGCGTCGTTCGCACGGTCGATCCGGCGAGCTATGTGGTGGACACAGCCAGCGAGCCCGCGCGCGTGGTCCTGCGCTGGAGCTACACCTGGCCGGCTGACGTGCTCCAGCCGCAGTCCGGAGCTATCCGGGTCCGGTACGTGGCCGGTTACCAGTCCGCGGCGGACATTCCGCAGGCGATCAAGGCGGCGATCCTGCTCCACATCGGCCACCTGTACGAGAACCGCGAGGCGGCGAACATCGGCAACATCGTGACGGAGCTTCCCCTCGCCTACCGAGCGCTTCTCTCGCCCCACCGGGTGGTGACGGTGCTGTGAAAGCGGGACAGCTCCGTCATCGCGTGACGATCCAGGCCCAGACGACCGCCCAGGACGAGTACGGCCAGCCCGTGCAGACGTGGTCCGACGTCGCCACGGTGCATGCCGCAGTCGAGGACCTGTCCGGCCGCGAGTTCTTCGCGGCGCAGCAGGTGCCGACGGAGACCATCACGACCCGCATTACGATCCGCTGGCGGCCAGACGTAAGCGCCTCCATGCGGGTCGTGGGCGCGGGCCGGACGTGGGATGTGCGGGCGGTGCTCGATCCCGACGGCCGGAGACGACAGCTACAACTCATGTGCGTCGAGGTGGTGGTCTGATGGCCGGCGCCGTACGGTTCCGGGTCAAGGTCGAGGGAGGCGACCTCATTGCGCGGCGGCTTGCCGTGCTCGGCGAGAAGGCCGCGGCCGTCGTCGATGAGGCCGCCATGGCCGGCGCCGAGGTCATCCGCGAGGGAGCGTCCAGACGGGCGCCTGTGCGCACCGGCGCGCTGCAGGAGCACATCATCACGCAGCCCGGCGAGGAGCAGTCGCCCGGCCGTGCCGAGGTGCTCATCGGCCCGGATAAGGAGCGGTTCTACGGGCTCTTTGTGGAGCTCGGGACCAGCAAGATGGCCGCGCGCCCATTCCTGCGCCCTGCTCTGGACGAGGATAGGCACCTGGCGGAGGCCGCTGTGGCGGCGGCGCTAAAGGAGGTGCTAGGGCTATGAGCGTGGAGGCCGATCTGCGAAGCTGCCTAGTCGCCTACGCCCCGCTCGCGGCCCTGGTGAGCTCCCGCATTTACCCGCTGGCGCTGCCGGAATCGCCGACGCTGCCCGCCATCAGCTACCAGCGCATCAGCCGGAGGAACGAACGGACCATGGGGTCGCCTGTGGCCGTTCAGGTCGCCAGGTTCCAACTCGACTGCTGGGCACAGAGCTATGGCCAGGCGAAGGACGTGGCCGCGCAGGTGATGGCGGCACTGGACGGGAGGAGCGGCGCCATGGGCGGCACAACCATCCTCGACGCCCACGTCGTCTCCGAGCTAGACCTCTACGAGCCGGACACAAAGCTCTATCGCGTGACTGTGGACGTCGAGGTCGCCTACTGATGGGAGGTGATTGCGGGTGGCCTTCAGCCATGGCTCGAAGACCAAAGTCTACGTCAACGGCTACGATCTGTCGGCCTACTTCAAGAGCGCCAAATATCAGGCCAAGGTCGACACGGCGGAGACGACCACCTTCGGGGCTGCGGCCAAGACCTACATCCCTGGCCTGCCTGACGCGACGGTCAGCCTGGAGGGCATCTACGACGGCTCGCCCAACGCCGTAGACCAAGTACTGCAGGCGGCGCTTGGCAAGCCCGGCGTGATGGTGCTGCTTCCGCAGGGCGATGGCAACGGGAGCGTCGGCTACGGGCTCTCGAACATCGAGACCTCCGTCGAGATCGACTCGCCCGTGGACGACGTGACCGGCATCAGCGCAGAGGTCCAGTCCACATCCGGCATGGAGCGCATTACCACCCTGCACCCGCTCCAGGCGGAGGCGGCGGCCGGAAACGGAACAGGCATCGACCAGACGGCGGCCACCAGCAACGGCGGCGCCGGCTACCTGGAGATGGTCTCCGGCTCCTCTGTTACCGTGAAGATCCAGCACTCGAACGACAACGGCTCAACCGACCCCTGGGCCGACGTGGTCGCGTTCACGGCGGCTTCTGGCGGCTCGGCCCAGCGCGTGGCGGTGACGGGGACGATCAAGCGCTACGTGCGCGTCACGTGGAGCGGCGCCGCGACGTTCTACGTCGGCCTGGCGCGCTTCTAAATGAGGAGGTTGAGACAGCATGGCCTTCAGCCACGGCTCCACGGCGGTCGTCAAGCTGGGCACGGCGTCCGCGCCGACCACCCCGACCGACATCAGCGCCTACGTGACCAGCGCGAAGCTGCCCATCAAGGGTGACACGGCAGAAGTGACCACGCTTGGGGCGACGGCGAAGTCGTACATCCCTGGGCTCTTGGATGCGACGTTCTCCCTGGAGGGAAAGTTCGATCCGACTGTGGACGCGCAGCTCGCCGGCATCCGAGGCATCGCGGTCGCGTTCGAGTACGGGCCGCAGGGCTCCTCGACTGGCAGCCCCAAGTTCACGGGCACCTGCATCCTCACGCAGTACGAGGTCGACACGGCGGTCGATGGCGAGGCAACCTGGAGCGCGGAGTTCCAGGTGTCGGGTCCTGTGACCCGCGCGACCTACTGAGACTGAGGTGAGACCGTGAGTGGCAAGGTGCTGAGCATCGACGAGATCCTGGCGGCTAACGATCTGCGCGAGACGCTGGTCGAGGTGCCGGAGTGGGGCGGCAAGGTCCGCATCCGGGCCATGACGCTCGCTGAGCAGCAGCGCATCCGGCAAGAGGCGGGCTTCGGCGGCGGCGGCGAGGTCGCACCTGAGCAGGCGGCGCGGTTCGAGCTCCTGATGCTCGCCGCAGGGCTCGGCATTGCGCCCGAGCAGGCCGACCGGCTCCGCGAGAAGTCGGCTGCGGCGGTCAATCGCGTGCTGCAGGTGATCCTCGAGGTCAACGGCATGACTGAGGGGGCGCAGAAGGCGGCGCAGCGCACCTTTCGCGCTGGGGATTCGTGATCCGGAGGGCCACCCGCGCGAGGCGGAGCGCGCGTTTCTCTTCCGCCTCGCGCGGGACCTCGGGACTACGGTTGCCGAGTTACAGGCGCGGCTCACGGTCCGCGAGTTCGCCGAGTGGGCCGCGTTCTACTCGGCGGAGGCGCGCGAGCAGGAGCGGCAGGAGCGGTTAGCGGCGCAGAGGGCGAGGAGACGCTAGCGTAGACCGGAGAAGATTTGCCACGCTATCGGCTCGCGTAGCTTGCCGTCGCTGCCGTATTTTGCTGTGCATGCCAGGAGGTAGCGGTAGCTGTCTGGATTCCCGGAAAAGACGGTGACAGTGGATTCCGTCGTCGTAACCACATGCGCGAGCGATTGCACCGCGCCGACGCAAATGGCTCTGGCCGCCTGCTCATTGCTCGCTTTAGGGTAAAGGCTGGTGTAGACGTTTAGAGTGGCGTGCTGGCCCTCCAGCGACAGTGCGAATGACGACACGGAGGCATACCAGCTAGTCATGCCCCAATTGTCGCGAAAGTCAGAGACGAGGCCTTGCAGCGCCGCGTCGGCTGCCTCCTGACTGTTGGATGCAGCCTGCGTATTCGTCTCTGGCGGCGGCGCGCTGCATCCGGCCAGCACTAGAGCGGCCGCAAGCGCTATGGCCCATCTGAGCAACTCTCATCACCTTCATCTCGCATGATCCGCCAATAATTTCCTGTTGTCAAGGAGAGGAGGCGCAAGCGTGAACGTCGGCACGCTGACCGTAAGGCTCGTGGCCAGCGCTACCGAGTTTGAGAGAGCCATGCGCCAGGCCGCGCAGACGATGACCGGCACAGTCAAGGTAATGCGTGCGCGGGCGCGAGAGCTCGAGTCAATCAGTAACAGCATGATGGTCAGCATGACGCTCCCATTGTCCCTCGCTGGCGCTGCCGCTATTCGCCTCGCGGGCGACATGGAGCAGACCCGCATTGCGTTCACCAACATGCTCGGGTCTGCGCAGCGGGCGAATGAGTTTCTGCGCCAGCTCCAGGACTTCGCTGCACGCACTCCCTTTGAGTTCACCCAGTTGACCGACGCGAGCCGTAGGCTTCTGGCATTTGGCTTCTCGGCACGAGACGTCATCCCGATGCTGACCGCCGTCGGCGATGCCGTCGCTGCCATGGGCGGTTCGGCGGACATGCTCGACCGCGTGATTCTGGCCATCGGCCAGATCCAGGCTAAGGGCCGTGTTCAGGCGGACGAGATGCTGCAGCTGACTGAGGCTGGCATCCCTGCCTGGCGGTTCTTGGCCGATGCCATGGGGGTCACGACGCAGCAGGTCGTTAAGATGACGGAGCAGGGACTGATCCCTGCGGACAAGGCCATTCGGGCGATCCTGCAAGGGATGGAGTCCCAAGCGCCTGGAATGATGGCGCAGCAGTCGCGGACGCTGAACGGTGCGTTCAGCAACCTCATCGACGTGCTTAAGCAAACAGGGGTGACCATCGGCGATACGATTGCCGGTACGCTCCGCCTCGCTGACCGCGTCCGTGCGCTCACGGAATGGTTACAGAGGGCCGCGGATGCATTCGCGGCATGGCCGCCATGGCTGCGGTCGTTCACTGTATGGCTCGGCGTTGCGGCCCTGGCTGCGGGCCCTCTACTCCGCGTGATCGGGGCGATGTCTAACGCGACCGCCGTCGCCGTCCAGGGGGCTGCGCTTCTGGCGCGCGTCTCCGGACGGGCGGCCTTCGCTTTTGCGTCCTGGCAGGGCGGCGCTGCCAAGCTTAGCGAGGCCCTGCTCTACTTTGCTGGCTCGCGCCTGCGGCTGGTGCTCATCGGCATGACGGCAGTCGTCGCCGTCGGTCTCCTCGTCGCCACCCACTGGCGCCAGCTCGCCGGCGTGGCGCAGTCCGTCTGGCATGTGATCGGTGGCGCGGCGCTCTACGGCGCGTCGCTCGTCGTCCGTGGGGCGGGCCTGATCCTCTCGGGGATCGCGGTCATCGTGCCGCCTCTGCGTGGCACAGCGTCCGCCGTGATGGGCTTGGCCGACCAGCTGCGCTCGGCGGCCATGGCGAGCTTCAGCGCCGCCAGCAACGCTGCCCAAGAGATGGCGGCCAACCAGATGAACACGCAGAATGCCGCCCAGGCGGCGGCCAAGGGCCAGGAGCAGCTTGCACAGGCGGCCCAGGATGCGGCCAAGGCAGCCCAGGACAACATCCAGAGCTTCGACCAGGTGCACCAGCTCCAGGACCAGATGGCCGCCTCTGCTGCGGCTGCGACGCCGGCGATCCCGGGCGTCGATCTCTCCGGCCTCTCTGGTGGGCTCGGTGGTGTCGCCGACCTCGCCGGCGCGATCACAGGCCCCGTGCAGTCCATGGCGGACGGGTTGGCGTCGGCTTGGCAGCGCGTCCTGGCTGCGCTCAAGCCGGTCAATGAGGCCATCTCCTGGATCGGGCAATACTGGCCGGCCATCGGGCCGATCGTGGAAGGCATCGCAAGCGTGCTGAGCGTGGCGCTCATCCCAGCCCTCATCAAGACGGGAGTCGAGGCCACCGTGGCAGGCGCCAAGCTCATCTGGGCGTGGCTCACGTCGGCGGCCGAGGCAATGGGAGCCGTCGTCTTCCACCTCTGGGCTGCCGGCGTGGTCGTGGCCGGGTGGGTGCGCATGGCCGCACAGGCAGTCGCGAGCGCGGCGCAGGTCGTGTGGGCCTGGATCGTGCAGGGCTGGCAGGCTGCAGCCTCCGTCGCTGTGCAGGTGGTCCAGTTCGGCATCCTCGCCGCACGCTGGCTGTGGACCGCTGCCGTGGCCACAGCAAGCGCGGTGCGGATGGCCGCGGCGTGGTTCGTCGCCCTCGGCCCGGTGGGCTGGGCAATCGGCGTGGTGGCGCTCATTGCGGCCGTGGTCGCTACGCATTGGGACCAGGTCGTTGCTTGGACAGAGGCCGCATGGACGACTGTCTCCACGTGGGTGTCGCACACGTGGGATAACCTACGGGCCTGGGCGGGTGAGCGGTTCGCCGCTGTCCGGGACGCAATTGCCGGCGCGTGGGATAGTGTCAAGTCCAGCACAGTGGACCTCTGGAACGGCATCCGTGACTGGCTCTCGGGAGCATGGTCGTCCATCCGCGACCGCGTGGCCAGCGTCTGGGGCGGGATAAAGGACACGGTCCTCGGTGTCTGGCGCGGCATCTGGGACGGCATCAAGGGCTGGATCAATGCGATCATCGACGCCATCAACGGGCTCATCCGCGGGCTCAACCGCGTGCATTTCAGCGCGCCTAACTGGGTGCCGGTAATCGGCGGCATGAGCTGGGGATTCAACCTGCCCGAGATCCCGCGTCTGGCGCAGGGCGGCATCGTGGACAGCCCCACGCTGGCGCTCGTCGGCGAGCGCGGACCGGAGGCCGTGGTGCCGCTCGGCCGGGACAACGCGCTCGCGGACTCCATCGCGCAAGCGGTCTACACGGCCGTGCGCGACGCGTTGCGGGTCAGCCAGGCGGCATCTCCGCAGCCGGGCATGGGCGACCGCGAGATCGTGCTCCGCATTGACGGCCGCACCTTCGCCCGCGCCGTGCTGCCCGCCGTCATCGCCGAAGGCCAGCGGCAAGGGCTGCAGCTCGTCGTCCGTCCGCAGGGGGTGTAGCCGGTGGCGCTCATCACGATCGCGGGGACGCCGATCGTTGACCCGTCCGAGATCAAACTGGGCTACTTCGACCTGACGAAGAGCAGCAGGACGGCGAGCGGGCGCATGGTCATGGAGATTGTCGCCACCAAGCGGCGGCTCGACCTGACCTGGCAGAAAATCGCGGACGCCGACCTGCAGGCGATCTTGGACGTGATCGCCGCGCACAAGCCGTTCTTCGTGGTCACCTTCCCGGTGCCTGGCGGGACGGCCTCCATGACCGCGTACGTGGGCGACATCAACACGGGCCTTTGGTACACGGTGGGCGGCGTCCGCTGGTGGCAGGACGTGAGCTTCGCGCTGATCGAGCAGTGAGGTGATATAGGGCAATGTACGCGGTAACCCAGGATTTCAACGACGTGATGCGGGCTGACAAGCGCCAGGTCAATGCCCGCGTGACGATCGACTACACGGACCCCACCATCGACCAGTCCATCACCGTCTCCGCCTCCGAGCAAGCCAACGTCAGCTACCCGCAGCAGACGGCGGATAGCGTGAGCGCGGCGACCAACAAGTGGGCCAGTCTTGACGGCTCCTGGGTCCTCGATGGCACGTGGCATCTGGCACCGGAGCCGGAGGATCTAACGCAGTACCAGTTCGGGTGGTGGTCCGCCCAGCTCGCCGATTCTACCGGCACGTTTGCCTCACCCTACCCGACGCTCACCGTCACGCATATCGCCCGCCCAATCCAGAGCCTGCGGGTAGTCGGGGACAGCGCGCGCGGCGAGTATCCTGTTGACCTTACGATCCAGCTTTATGACGCCAGCAACACGCTCCTGTACTCGCAGAATGTTACCGGCAACACGCAGATGGACTGGAGCCTCACGCTCGCGTCGCCGGTGCTCAATGTCACCAAGCAGGTGCTGACCGTCACGAAGTGGAGCCACCCTGGCCGTCAGGCGAAGGTGCTGGAGTTCTTCACGAGCATCCAGGAAACCTATGAATCCGGCGACGTGGTCGAAATCAAGCTCATTGAAGAGCGCGAGGCGTCGCAGGGCAGTCTCCCGGTCGGCAACATCAGCGCCAACGAGATCACGATCGGCCTCGCAAACGAGGGCCGGAAGTTCGACGTAACGAACCCGAACTCGCCGCTGGCCGGGCTGCTGAAGCCGAACCGCCGGATTCGGGCGTGGCTCGGCCTCAAGGGCGACGGCGACGGGCAGAACGTCACTGCCCAGGAGCAGTCCCAGGCCGACTTCGCCACCGGCACCCTCTCCGGCGTGCAGGCGACGGCGGATGGGCTGCAACTGATGCTGATAACAGGACCAGCAAACCTTGCGCCGAACCCGACGCTGCGGGACGGCAATGCGGACAACGTGCCGGATGGCTGGACATTCACCGACATCCCTGGCGGCTCTCACTCCCTGGACTCGGCGAAGACCTGGGGCGGACTTCCGACCTGGAAGGTCGTCACCGCGACCGAGACGGGTTACCACGGCCTTAAAGGCCCGACATTCGCCTTTGACCGCACGAAGGACTACGTGGTGGCTGTGCTCCTGGCATGCCAGGGGGCGGCGACGACGGGCCACAGGCGGCCACTGTGGATTCACCTACGCCGATCTGACGGCACAGTAACGGCCGACCTTGGCTTCACCGATGATCCTGGCGGTACTCACGACTTCGCTTGGCTCGTGAAGCGCATCCCTGCTGGAACCGCACCAGCAGACGCCGTTACCCTGGCACTAGTCGACCCTAGTTGGAGAGCGGGCGGAACGTACTGGATCGCTGCCGTCATGGTGCTTCAGGCGTCGGACATTTACGATCCGATGTCCGGCGCCCGCACAGCGCCCGCCCTTGACCTGTCCCCAGTCGGCGTGGCTACAAGCAGCGCCATCTCCTGGACAGCCGACACCCCGGCTGGCACGTCGGTGAGTGTGGACGTGAGCCTCGACGGCGGCCAGACGTGGCAACCCGCGACGAATGGCGAGCCGGTGCCGGGGATCACGCCGGGCATGGACCTGACGGGGAAGCAACTGCTCTGGCGGGAGCGGCTGAGCACCACCGACACGACGAAGACGCCGACGCTCCAGAGCCTCACTATCCAGGTCAACCACGAGGAGTGGGTGCCCCTCGGCACGTTCTGGTCGCTGGACTGGGACAGCCCGGACGACGCGCTGGAGGCGACAGTTACCGCCCGCGACAGGCTGGAGCTCCTGCGGCTGAGCACCTACCAGCCCGGTGCCGTGCAGCAGGGCGTAAGCCTCTACACCCTCGCCGAGCAGGTGCTGCAGGACGCGGGGCTGCAGGCCGGCGAGTACGCCATTGACCCCGCGCTGCAGTCCATCGTGGTGCCTTGGGCGTGGCTGTCGCCGACCAGCCACCGCGAGGCCCTACGGATCATCGCCGAGGCCGCCCTAGCGGTGGTCTACGCGGACCGTGACGGCGTGATCCGCATCGAGAGCATAGGCAGCGTGCCGCCGGTGCTGGAGGATCACGGCGGACTACTTCCCGCCGCTGCAAGCGCCGAGCCGCCAGGTCAGGTGGCGAATGAGATCGTCGTCACTACGCAGCCGCTGCCAAACCGGCAACCACGGCGCGGGGTCTACCGATCGACCACGCCTGTGACGGTGCGCCCTGGATGAACGGTGACGGTCACGGTGCAGTACGCAGGCTCCGGTGATCGGGCTGCAGCCAGTCTCGACCAGCCCGCCGCTGGCGTGAACATCGCCACGGCAGCCTACTACGCCTGGAGCGCCGGGTGACCATCAGAACCTGGCGCGTCGCAGGCGAAGCGTAGCGCTGGTCATCACCGGGAAGCCACTCAGCGTCCAGGGCGGGGAGCAGGTAGTCGCCCGCGACCAGACCAGTATCACCGAGAACGGCACGCTGCGCTTCGAGTTCCCGGCGAACCCCCTGGTTCAGACGCTCAGCCAGGCGCAGGCCATCGCCAACGCGCTGCTGGCGAGCGCGAAGGACCCGCGCCGCGACATCGAGGTCGAATGGCGGGGGAATCCCGCGCTGGAGTTGGGCGACCGGGTGACGGTCGTCGGACAGGACGTGCATGTGATCCGCCAGGAGGTTACTTGGCAGGGCGCGCTCAGCGCTCGTTTGACCGGGAGGAAGGTGAGCTAACGTGGGGTCGGCTCCTAGCGGATTCCAGACGCCGAAAACTACGTGGCAGAGCGCAGATGTCGTTGATCCAGGCTCGTTCAACCGCATCGAGGGGAACATCAACGCCATCGAGACAGGCTCCCGCACCGTCGACCCGGCCCAGGCCCCGACGGGCAACTCGGGCACCCTGCGTCAGATCCTGGACTGGCTTGCGAACCGAATCAAGGCCATCCTCGGCACGACGAACTGGTACGATAACCCGCCCATCAGCCTTGCGGGGGCGAACGCCAAGTTCGACGGCGCGACGGGGCACAAGCACACGGGAGCGGCCGGCGACGCCCCGCCGATCCCCATCGGAGGCATCGATTCGGCGGCCAAAACCTCCGCCGGCGGCACCGAGGCCAACCGGATCGCCGTCACCGACAGCTCAGGTAAGGTCGGGGCGGCAAAACAGGCGGACAATGCGGCGACGCTAGCCGGTTACGCACCCGGCTCGGGGCCGAATCAGATCGTGCAGCGGGATGCGAGCGGCAAAATCCCCGGGGTCTACAGTAGTGGTTCGCAAGTCTTCGATGCTTCCGGCACGTTCACCGTGCCTGCCGGCGTTACCCGCATTTGGATTGAAATGTGGGGCGCGGGCGGCGGTGGCGGTGGCGGAAGCAACGTTGCCGGGACATGGGGAGGCGGCGGTGGCGGAGGCTCCGGCGCGTATCTCATCAGCAACGCGGTTAACGTTACACCGGGGCAGCAGATCACCATTACCGTCGGCGCCGGAGGCGGTGGTGGGGCTTCGGGTAACGGAGGATCCGGGCAGAATGGTGGCGCTGGCGGCGCTAGCTCCTGCCTGGGCTATACGGCTGGCGGCGGCGGTGGTGGCGGAGGAGACAACGCTAGCAACTCCGACCCAGCTTCCGGAGGCAGTGGGGGCACTGTTGTAGCCGGGCGTTGGGGAATTGCTGCGAGCGTCAACGGGAACGCGGGTACACAGGGAGGCCAAAACGGCGGCGCCGGGGCGAGTGCGCCGTATGGAGGAGCAGGGGGTGCTGGCGGTACGTTCGACGGCAGCGGTCAGGGCATCAACGGTCTCCCCGGAGGTGCGCCCGGAGGCGGAGGCGGCGGTGCGGGCGGTAATCAGCCGTCCGCAGTCGGCGGCTATGGGGCAAACGGTCGGGTGGTGATTTACTGGTGAGCGCTGGACGTTACGCAGTTGTGGACGATGCGCGCCGCATGGTCGTCAACGTCATCATCGCCACGCCGGACTTTGACCCGGGGAACGGGTGGCGGCTAATGGAGGACACCGCAGGCACCGTCTCGCCGGGAGACGTGTGGGACGGCGCAACGATCACGCGAGCCACACTCACCGTCACAATCGACAAACCCACCATCGCCGCCAACGGCACGGATACGGCCACGGTGACGGCGCAGGTGAGCGACGACCAGTGGAGCGGCGACGTCCTGTTCGAGGTGGCGGGGCAAACGTACGTCGTCCCAGCCAGCGGCGGCAAGGCAACGTTTACCGTGTCCAGCACGACCCCAGGGGACATTGCGGTGCGAGCGACGCCGCAGGAGACCAACCCGGCGACGGGCACGCCGCGCTGGGGATCGGGGAGCGTGACGATCCATGCCGGGTAAGCATCAGGTCCAACAGGAGCGCAACGACTCCAAGGGCCGCGTGACGGGCGTCGTAATCGGCCCGCCGCCCGATCCGGTGGCGGACAAGATCGCCGCGGTGAGGCAGGCCAAGACGGTGCAGGACCTCGCCAAGGCGGTGGCCGACGCGCTGGAGACCATGCGGCAGAGGTAGGGCAGGTTCGATACAACGCAGGTGCCCCGAGGGGCGCCTTTTGCATGCCCAGGAGGTGGCGGGGATGGCAGACGTGGCAGCCAACGGCTACTCTGCTCGCCTTGACGCGCTCGATGATCGCGTGGAGCGCGTTGAGAGGCGGCTTGACTCCCACGGCGACCGCATCTCAGCCTTGGAGCGGGCCACAGCCGCTGGAGACGTGCGCACAGGCGGCATCGCCGACGACGTGGCCGAGATCAAATCGACGCTGCGCTGGATGTCACGCACGCTCGCCGGTCTCGCCCTGGGCATGGTGGCCGAGATCCTGCTCTACCTCGCCACACAGGGGAGGCTGCACTGATGGTTGCGATCCGCGAAGCCCTCATCCCTGTCGGCAACCCGGTGGGGCGCGGCGGGGAGAAGCTACAGCCGCAGGGGCTGGTCCTTCACGCTACGGCCGACTACGAGGCGACTGCCCAGGCCATCCGCGACTACTGGGCGCGCCTACGGTCACCCAACAGGGCGAATGCCCACCTCATCGCGGACTGGTCCGAGGTGGTGGAGTGCGTCCCCTGGGAACCAGTGAAGTGCGAGAAGGCTTGGCATGCGGGGGAGCCAGCCAACTCGCGCTTCATCGGCATCGAGCTCTGCCAGAGCCGTGACAAGACCAAGGCGCTCGCAGCCTACGCGAACTGGGTCCAGGCCGCGGCGATGGTCCTCCACACCTACGGCTGGCCAGCGGACGCCGCCCACCTCTGGACGCACCGCCGCGTCTCGCAGGAGCTCGGTGGCACGCACCACACGGACCCGGACGGCTACCTCCAGGAGCTGGGCAAGACGGTGGCGGACGCGATTCACGACATTGGGGAGGCGATAAAGACCGTGGCGCAACCGCAACAAACGCAACCCACCGGCGGCCTCACGCCGATCCTGGGCGAGCCCCAGATCACGGTGGACCAGGCACTCGCTTACGTCCGGGCGCATACCAGCAGCGCCAAGTACCCGGCGCCCGTCGTGGACGCCATCGTCCGGCTCTACTGGGCGCTTGCGCCGGTCTATGGCATCCGGCCCGAGGTCGCGCTTGCGCAGAGCCTGCACGAGACCGGGTTCTACGGCTTCGGCGGGCTGGTGAAGCCCGAGCAGTGGAACCTCTGCGGCCTCGGGGCGACCGGCCCAGGCAATCCTGGTGCGAGCTTTGCGGGCCCGGCGGAGGGCGTGCATGCGCACCTCCAACATCTGTACGCCTACGCCTGCGACCGGCCGCTGCCGGCCATGGTGCAGCAGGTGGACCCGCGCTTTGCGCTCGTCAAGCCACGGCCGACGGCCGAGTACGTCGAGTGGCTAGGCCACGCTGACAACCCGCGCGGCGCTGGCTGGGCATGGCCGGGCCAAGGATACGGCGCGGCGATTGTCGGGCACGTCAAGGCCATGGCCACGATGCCCGCGCCGGCGCCCGTCGACGTCGCCGCCGTGAGGGAGGAGGTGCGCCAGGAGCTGATCGCTCGGGTCCAGCAGGCGCTGGAGAGCGCGTGATTCGCCGGCGCCGATGACGACAGACCACAGACGAAGCAAAGCCGCCGCAGGGCGGCATTTTTGTTGGGAGGATGGGCAATGCCGAACGACCTTCTGACCCTGGACCAGGTCGGCCAGTTCGCGACACTCGTGTTCCTGTGCTGGGCCGCGACCCAGATGCTGAAGCGGCCGCTGGACGCACTCCTCGCCCGCCTTCGTGTGGGGCATGTGGAGACGCGATACGTGGCCTTCTTTGTAGCCGCAGGGCTCTACCTGGCCGTGAGCGCGTTCGCTGGGCCCGTGACCTGGGAAGTGATCTTCCTCGCCGGCGTCAACGGGCTAGTGGTGAGCATGACGGCCATGAAGGCGCACGAGAGCGCGGCGCAGGATGAGGCGGCCGCGATGGCGCCTTCTGGCGGGGGAGAGCAGGCCACCGGCCAGGCCCCGGAGCCGCCGGCGGCGTGAGGGTCTGGAACGGAGCCCGGCGAGCAAGCACGAAGGCCGCCTCTTTCGGCGGCCTCGTGCGCAACGGTTCTGGGCGGGTGGCCTACGGCCCCTGTGGCCACGCCGCGTTATTCTATGTGCAACATATTCCTCCTGCAACCTGGTAAAACTTTTTTGCCTGAGCGGGCCCGCTGCCACGACCTCCGCGACCTACGCGAGATCGATGGCCTTGCCCTTCACGACAACGGGACCGCCGCAAATGGGGCAACGCAGAACTTCGTCACGAGGCGTTGCCACCACGACGAACCCGCACGACACGCAGGGGAACTCGCCGAACGAGAACCCCATGCGTTCGGGGCCGTAGGCCATAGTGCTCACCCTTCAGGGAAGCTCGCTTGTTGCTAGCGGCTGTCCCCCGCCCATAGGACTCGCCGCCGCCGCAGCATTCCCTGGAGCACAGGCAAGGTCGGGCCCGCCCAGGACGAGGGCGGTTTCCACGAACCTGCCCGATTGTCCTGCCAGAAAGTGAGAAATCCGTAACGGGCAAGCGACTGTGGGTTCACGGTTGCTTCTGTCACATGGTTCGCCTGCCCCTCGGCTCGTCCGAGGGGCTTTCTCATTTCGCGTGACGATCTTCGGCGACGTGCGCCTATCCACGCCCATGAGCGCGTGAAACACGCCTTGGGCAGACAAATGGGCAGACAAGATGACCGGGCGCGCCTGCGAGCAAATGAAGAGCGCGGCCCGAAAGCCGCGCCGTTGAAGCATTTTCAAACCTGGTGCCGGAGGTGGGATTTGAACCCACACGCCTTGCGGGCACACGATTTTGAGTCGTGCGTGTCTGCCGTTCCACCACTCCGGCATGCACAACTCATGATACCACGATCGCCGTTCCGGCGAAGACGACCGGCATAACCTGCCTCGCGCGCGCATGCATTGCTGGCGGTGATGCGCGTCCATGGCGAGGCGAAACGCGTTCGGGCGTCCTTTGATATGGGCCGGCGCGGCGCTCCTGGCCGTCGCGGCCGCCGGGCAGCTGCTGCCCGACCCCGCCGCGGTTCAGGCCGCGCCCGCGGCGGCGCGCATCGAGATCAACCTCTCGGCCTACCGCCTCACCCTCTACCAGGGCGATGCCGCCGTGGCCTCCTACCGCGTCGCGATCGGCGCGCCCAACCGGCGCGCGGGCGGCGCGCTGCGCGTCACGGCCACGCCCACCGGGCGTTTCTGGATCGGCAAGAAGACGAAGAACCCGTCCTGGATCCCGCCGTCCTGGTGGATCCGGGAAGAGGGATGGTCCGAAACCTTCTTCGTGCCGCCTGGACCGGCGAATCCGCTGGGACTGCGCTGGCTCGGGCTCTCGCGGCCCGGCTACAGCGGCTACGGCATCCACGGCACGGCGGACGAGGCTTCGATCGGCCGGGCTGTGTCCCTCGGCTGCGTGCGCATGCGCAACGCGGACGTCGTCGATCTCTTCGACCGTGTGGCCGTGGGGACGCCCGTCGACATCGTCGACCGCACGGTCGAGGTGGTGCGCGGTCCAGACGGCGGCGCGCTGCTCGCGCTGTACCCCAGCGTCTACGGCCGCGGGCGGGCGGCGGTCGCCGATGTGCGCGCCGCGTTGCGGTCGGCCGGCCTGCCGGAGGAACTGGGCGACGACGCCTTCTGGAAGGCCGAGTTGGCCGCAGCCGCGGGCGGTCCGGTGTACGTCGCCCTCGGCCGGCCGGCGGACGCCTTGCGCCCGCCGGTGCCGGGCCCGGTGATAGCCGCGGCCCTGCCGTCCGCGCATCCAGATGAGGTGAGCGTGTCGATCGCGCTCACGCCCCTCGGCCAGGCCGAGCGCCGGGGCGACGATTACCTTCTGCCCCTTGAGCGGCTGCCGGACGCCTTTCGCGCGCACTTCGACGTGGATGCGAGCGGCGTCGTCCGGTTTTACGGCGAGCCCCTGCCGGGCGCCGAGCTGCGCGCCGGCGAGGCCTGGATCCCCGTGCGGGACATGGCGCACCGCCTGCACATGACGGAGCGCTGGCTCGACGCCGCCTCTCTCGATCTCTCCTGGTGACGACGCGACGGTAGACCGATGTAGCGATTATGATGAATAGCGGCGGTGCTGCGCCTCCGGACGGTGCCGGAGGCGCATGGGCGGCGCCGCACGCCCGTGGACCGGATTCGAGGTGCGCGCCGGTTGGTTCGTGAGGACGATCTCGTTCGTTTGGCGCAGGAGGGGCAGGCGGCGGCCTTCGAGGCCCTTGTGGAACGCCACCAGGCGCGCGTCTACTCCCTCGCTCTGCGTCTGACCGGCAACCCGCACGACGCCTTCGACATGGCCCAGGAGGCCCTCTTGAAGGCGTTCCTGTCCCTGCCCTCCTTCCGCGGCCAGTCCGCCTTCAGCACGTGGTTGCACCGCATCACGACGAACGTCTGTCTCGATGAGATGCGCAAGCGCGGGCGCCGCCCGCTTCTCGCGGTGGAGCGCGAGGACGACGACGCGCCGCCGCGCGTCCACCCCGACCCGGCGCCCGGGCCCGAGGCGGAGGCGTTGCGGCGCGAGGAGCGGCGCGCCATCGAGCGCGCCATCGCGGCGCTGCCGGAGGAATTCCGCGTGCCCCTCGTGCTGCGCGACCTGCAAGGCTTTTCCTACGAGGAGATCGCGGACCTCACGGGCCTGCCCCTGGGCACGGTGAAGTCCCGCATCCACCGCGCGCGCTTGCAGTTGCGCGAGCGCCTCGCGCCGGAACTTTTTCCCGCGCGGGACGTCTCCGCATCAGAAGAAGGGAGGCGGCGCGGTTGACGTGCGCGCTCGATCGCAGCCAACTCTCGGCCTACCTGGACCAGGAGCTGACAGCAGAAGAGCGGGCCGCCGTCGAGGCGCACCTCGCCGCGTGTGCGGAGTGCCGCGAGGAGTTCGCCAGCCTGGGCCGCGTGGTCCAGGCGTTGCGCGGCCTTCCGGAGGCGCAGCCGCCGGAAGGCTTCCGTGAGGCGCTGCGCGCGCGGTTGCTCGCGGCCGCGGGCGCAGTCGCGGCCGCGGGAGACGGCGCCGCGCCGGGCGCGGCTGCGGGCGCGGTGGCCGGCCCGGGCGCCGGCGCGGGCCGAGACGCGAGGACGGCGCCGCGGGAGGCGGCGACGGGCGCGATCGTGCCGCTGGGCGCGCCGGCGGCCGCGCCGGGCGGCGCACGCGGGCGGGGCGGCGCGCGCTGGCGCCAGGCGGCGCCGGCGGCCGTGGCCGCCGTGCTGGCGCTGTGCGTGGGCTTCGGCTCCGCCTGGGTGATCACCGGCGCAGGCTGGCGGGGCGCTGCGGCCTCACACCGCGCCGCCGGGCTGCAGGCGCAAGGACGCACGGCCGCCGGCACGGCATCCGGGGCGACGGCCGCGCAGGGCGGCGGCGCTCAGGGCGGCGCGCCGGGCGGCGGCACGGGTGCGCCGGCCGGCGCCATGACAGCCGAGGGCGCCTCCGCTGCCGACTCACCGGTGAACGAAGCCGCTCCCTTCTCCGCGGCGTCGGGAGCGCCCGGCGCGGACGCCGTGAAGATCGCCCCGAGCATCTCCGCTCCGGCGGCCCTCGCGCCGGACAGGCTCCGCCTCGTGCGCACCGGCCGCGTCCAGCTGAAGGTGGCCTCGCTCGCCGCCGCCTACACGCAGGCCCTGCAGATCGTGGCCCTCAACGGCGGCGAGGTCGTCCAGGGGAGCTTCGACGCGGCGGGGAGCGAGGCCGCCGCCACTTTGGAGGTGCGCGTGCCGGCCGAGCGCCTCGACGCGCTGCTCGCATCCGTGGCCGGGCTGGGCACGCTGCAGGCCATGGATGTCCAAGCCACGGACGTCACGGCGCGCCTGCGGGAGCTGGACCGCGAGGCCGCCGCCGCCGATACCTCGCCGATGAAGATCATGGGCTCCGCAGACTCGGGAGCCCCGAGCGGGGACGCGTCCGCAGGCGCGACGGCGTCCGGCTTGGGCATGGCGTCCGGCACGGGCGGCGCCGCGGCCGACGCCGCCGCACAGGCGCAGGCGGAGCGCGAGGACCTGCTCCAACAGGTCGACTGGGCGCGCGTCACCATCGCGCTGGGCCGCTAGCCGGAGCGCGCCTTTACGCGGCTCCCGGCCTGATGTACCGTGGGGACGGAGGTGGCCGCCATGTCACACTGGGGCCTGAGCGAGATCCTTGTCGTCCTGATCGCCGCCCTCATCTTCTTTGGGCCGCGGCGCCTTCCGGAGATCGGCCGCGCCCTGGGCAGCAGCATCCGTGAGTTCCGCGACAGCTTCCAGGGAGGGGCCGGCGCGACGCCGCCCGCCCAGCCGAACGCACCGTCCGCGCCCTCGCATGAGGACGCGAAGGGCGAGGAGACGCGCGGCTGACGCGCCCGCCCATGCCGGATCCCACCCCGTCCCGCCGCCTGGCGCTGGTCGACGGCCACAGTCTCCTGCACCGCGCGTACTACGCGCTGCCGCCGCTGACGAACGCCGCCGGCCAGCCCACGAACGCCCTCTACGGTTTTCTCAGCATGCTGTTCCGCCTTCTTGAGGACGAGCGGCCGAGCCACCTGGCCGTGGCGCTCGACCTCCCGGGCGGCACCTTCCGCGACGAGCTGTTCGAGGCGTACAAGGGCCACCGCCCGCCGATGCCGGACGACCTCCGCAGCCAGGAGGCGCTGCTCAAGGAATGTCTCGCCGTCCTGCGCATCCCCGTGCTGGCCGCGCCCGGCTTCGAGGCGGACGACGTCATTGGCACGGCGGCGCGCGCGGCGGTCGAGGCGGGCTTTGACGTGCTCATCGTCACCGGCGACCGCGACGCGTTCCAGCTCGTCGGCCCGCATGTCGAGGTGCGGATGACGCGCCGCGGCATCACGGAGATGGAACGCGTAGACGAGGCCGCCGTGCGCGAGCGCTACGGCCTCCTTCCTGAACAGCTCGTCGACGTGAAAGCGCTCATGGGCGACGCGTCCGACAACATCCCCGGCGTGCCCGGCATCGGGGAGAAGACGGCCGTGCGCCTCGTGCAGCAGTTCCACGATCTCGAAGGCGTGCTCGCGCACGCGGAGGAGGCGGGCGGACCCAAGCTGCGCCAGGCGCTGCGCGAGTACGCGGACCAGGCGCGCCTCTCAAAGCGGCTCGCCACGATCGCGCAGGATGCGCCCCTCGATGCGTCCTTCGACGACCTGCGCGTGCGGCTGGCACCGGTCGCGGCCGTGAGGCCCTTCTTCCTGGACATGGATTTCCGTTCGCTGCTGCGGCGCTATCCGGCCGTGTGCCGGGCCGTGGGCGTTGATCCCGGCGAGGCGGACGGCGGCGCCTGCGGCGAGGGCGCGGACGCCGGCGCGCACGGCGAGGGTGCGGAAGGCGAAGGTGCAGGCGGCGGGGGCGTGCACGGCGAGGGCGCAGGCGGCGGGGCGGAGCCCGGAGTTGCGGCGCGGGAGCCCGCGGCCGGAGCCGCGCCGTCCGCGGCCGCGCCGGCGGCCGCCGCCGCCCACGCCGGTCCGGCATCCGTCGATGTGCGCCTCCTGCCGGACGCGGCTGCCTGGGAGGACGTCCTCGCGTCGCTGGGCCGTGCGGGCCGCGTGGCCCTCGCCTTCGTCCCCGCGCCGCGCGGGACGCGCCCGCTGCCGCCGGCGTGGCTGGCGGCCGGCGCCGGCCCGGAGGGACCCGTATGGGTGGGACCGTGCGGCGCGGGCACGCTGCACGCCCTGGGCCGCCTGCAGGGCGCGCTCGCCGGCCACGGCGTCAAGCCGCTCCTCACGGCCGCGGCGTACGCCGGAGCCGCCCTCCCGCAGGTGGCCTTCGATGCCGAGCTCGCCGCCTACCTCCTCGACCCCGGCCGCTCCACGTACCCGCTGGAGGACCTCGCCCGCCACCGGCTGGGGGAGGAACTGCCGCCGCTCGCGCCGGAGGGCGAGCCGGCGGTCTGGGCGGCGGCGCTCGCGCGCCGCGCGTTGGCCGCCGCACGGCTGGAGGCGCCGCTGCGCGCGGAGCTGCAGGCGATGGAGCTGGAGGCGTTGTGGGAGACCGTCGAGCTACCCCTCATGCCGGTCCTTGCGCGCATGGAGGCGGCCGGCATCTGCGTCGACCGCGCGGCGCTCGAGGAGCTCGGCCGCGTGTTCAAGGCGCGCATCGCCGAGCTGGAAGGCGAGATCTACGAGCTGGCGGGCGGGCCGTTCAACATCAACTCGACGCAGCAGCTGGGCGCGATCCTCTTTGAGCGGCTGGGTCTTGCGCCGCTCCGCAAGACGAAGACAGGCTACTCCACGGACGCGGAGACGCTGGAGGCGCTCGCGGCCGAGCACCCCCTGCCGGCGAAGGTGCTGGAGTACCGCGGCCTCGTGAAGCTGCAGAGCACGTACGTGGAGGGTCTGGCGGCGCAGATCGACGAGGCCACGGGCCGCATCCACACCACCCTTGCGCAGACCGTGGCGGCGACGGGGCGGCTGTCGAGCGTCGACCCGAACCTGCAGAACATCCCCGTGCGCGAGGAGCTGGGCCGCCAGCTGCGCCGGGCGTTCGTCGCCCCGCCCGGCCACCTGCTCCTGGCTGTGGACTATTCGCAGATCGAGCTGCGGCTGCTCGCCCACTTCTCGGAGGACGAGGGCCTCCTGGCCGCCTTCCGCGACGCGGCCGACATCCATCGCCAGACGGCGGCCGAGGTCTTCGGCGTGGCGCCGGAGGACGTGACGCCGGAGATGCGCAGCGCCGCGAAGGCGGTGAACTTCGGCATCGTCTACGGCATCAGCGACTTCGGCCTCAGCCGCAACCTCGGCATCCCGCGCGAGGCCGCGCACGAGTTCATCCAGCGCTACTTCGAGCGCTACCCGGGCGTCAAGCGCTACCTCGAGTCCACGGTGCAGCGGGCGCGCGAGACGGGCTACGTGCGCACGCTCTTCGGCCGCATCCGCCACCTGCCGGAGATCCATTCGCGCAACTTCGCGCGCCGCCAGTACGCGGAGCGCACCGCCATGAACACGCCGCTGCAGGGGACGGCGGCCGATCTCATCAAGATCGCGATGCTGCGCGCGGACCGCGCCCTGAGGGAGCGCGGCCTGCGCGCGCGCATGGTGCTGCAGGTGCACGACGAGCTGATCTTCGAGGTGCCGGAAGAGGAGTTGGCGGCGGCGCGCGAGCTGGCGCTGGGCGCGCTCGCGGGCGCCGCGGAGCTGCGCGTGCCGCTCGTGGCCGAGGCGAAGTGCGGGCCGAACTGGTACGCCATGCGCCCGATCTAGCCGCGGCCCTCGCACCGGGTGGCCCGGCACCGCCAGCGGAGGACGCCATGCCTGAACTGCCTGAAGTGGAGACGGTGCGTCGCTCGCTCGCGCCCGTGGTGGAGGGGCGGCGCATCGCCGACCTCCACATCCTTGCCGCGCACGTCATCGAAGGCGAAGCGGACGCCTTCGCGCGCGCCGTGCGCGGCCGCCGCGTGCGGCGCCTGGAGCGGCGCGGAAAGTACCTTCTCTTTAGCCTGGAACCGCCGGCCACGCTGGCGTTTCACCTGCGGATGACGGGGCGGCTGCTCTACCTCGCGCCCTCCGGCGGGGCGCCCCACGTGGAGCGCGGCGCGCCCGGCATCCACGCGCGGCGGGGACCGGCCCTTGCGCTCGGCTGGCGCGCGCCCTCGTGGCTCGAGAGCCTCGGGGAGGCGGCGTCGGCCGCCGGGCCTCCGCAGCACACCCACCTCGCGCTGCTCCTTGACGACGGCGCCGTCCTGATGTTCAACGACGTGCGCAAGTTCGGGCGCGTCGCATTCTGGTCGGAGGATCGCGCGGCGCCGCTGGCGCGTCTCGGTCCGGAGCCGCTGTCGCCGGATTTCACGGTCGCGCGGCTCGCGGAAGAGCTCGCCGGACGCAGGGCCCCCGTGAAGGCCGTGCTGCTCGACCAGCGCCGCGTGGCCGGCCTCGGCAACATCTACGCGGACGAGGCGCTGTGGCTCGCCGGCGTGCACCCGGCGCGGCCGGCGGCCTCCCTGGGGCGCGAGGAGGTCGCCCGCCTCCACCGCGCGGTGCGCCGCGTCCTGCGGGAGGCCATCGAGCACCGCGGCACCACCCTGCGGGACTACCGCGACGGCGCCGGGCGCGCCGGCGGCCACGCGCCGCACCTGCGCGTCTACGGCCGCGCGGGGCAGCCCTGCCGGCGGTGCGGCCGGACGCTTGAGAAGACGGTGGTCGCGGGTCGCGGCACCACCTTCTGTCCGGCCTGCCAACCGGCGTAACCGTTCTCCCCCGGCGCCCATACCGTGGCGGGGCGGGGGAGATGCCATTGATCCTGTCGGCCGTCCTCATCGCGATCGCCGTGAGCCTCGACGGCCTCGTCGTCGGCGCGGCGTACGGCGCTCAGCGCATCCGCCTGCACGCCGCCGGCTTCGGCATCATCGGCGCGACGTCCGCCGTCATCGTCGCCGTGGCGCAGGCGGCGGGCGGGCGCGTGGCCGCCTGGCTGCCGCCGGAGTGGGCCGGCCGCCTCGGCGGGCTCATGCTCATCGGCGTGGGCGTCACCTTTCTCTGGCAGCAGCGCGCTTCCCGCGCGGCGCCCGGCCGCGACGGCGTCGCGCGCGGCAGCCGCGTCGTGCAGATCTGGCGCGCCCCGGAGGCGGCGGACGCCGACCGCTCCGGCACGATCGACCTGCGCGAGGCCTTGACGCTCGGCTTGGCGCTCTCGATGGACGCATTCGGGGCGGGGCTGGGCGCCGCCATCGGCGGCTGGGGCGGTACGCTCCTGCCGTGGTTCGTGGGACTCGCACAGATCACGTTCGTCGCCTGTGGGCGGTTCCTGGGGCGGCGGGCGCTCGCGCCCATCGCGGCGCGGCTCGGCGTACTGCCGGCGCTCCTGCTCATCGCCGTCGGCCTGGCGCGGCTCGCTTGAGATCGACTGGCCGGCCGGCTCCCGGCTGTGCTACCCTTTTGCACGTTCGGAGGGCCGGCCGGTGTACCGCATCGGGTTGACGGGCGGCATCGCCAGCGGCAAGAGCACGGCGGCGGCGGCCCTGCGCGCGGCGGGTGCGCCGGTGGTCGACGCCGACGCCCTGGCGCGCGAGGTCGTCGAGCCGGGACGGCCCGCTTACGATGCCGTCGTGCGCGCCTTCGGGCCGTCCGTCCTCCTGCCCGACGGCCGGCTCGACCGCGCGGCCCTGGCGCGCATCGTGTTCCGGGACGAAGCCCGCCGCCGCGAGCTCGAGGCCATCGTCCACCCGGCCGTCGGGGCGGAGATCGAGGCCTGGCTGGCGCGGCAGGAGGCGGCCGGCGAGCGCGCCGCGGTGTTGGAGATCCCGCTCCTTTTCGAGAGCGGCTGGGACCGGCGCGTGCACGAGTGCTGGGTCGTCGACGTCCCCCCTGAGATGCAGGTGGAGCGCCTCGTCCGGCGTGACGGGCTCACTCCGGAGGAGGCGCGCGCGCGCCTCGCGGCGCAGATGCCGCGGGAGGAACGGCTGCGCCGCGCCACGCGCGTGTTCCGCAACGACGGCGATGTCGAGGCGCTGAGGGCGGCGGTCGTCGCCGCGTGGCGCGAGGTCCTGGCGCGGGTGGGCGGATGAGGCGGGGCGGGCGCGGTTGGGCATGGCTTTGGCTCGCCCTCCTGCTGGCGGGTGGGGCCCTCGCCCTGCGCGCGGCCGTCTACGCCGCCTACCCCTTCCCGTACCGCGGCATCATCGAGTCCGCGGCGCGCGAATACGGGTTCGACCCGCTCCTCCTCGCGGCCCTCATCCGCACCGAATCGCGCTTCCGGCCGGGCGCCGTGAGCCCCCCCGGCGCGCGCGGGCTGATGCAGCTCATGCCGGACACGGCGCGGCAGCTGGCCGAGGAGGCGGGCTATGCCTCCTTCGATGACGACATGCTCTTCGACCCGCAGACGAACGTGCGCCTGGGGACGCGATATCTCGCCGAGCTGCGGGCGGCGTTCGGCGGCAATCTGCCGGCCGCGCTCGCGGCGTACAACGGCGGGCGCCGCAACGTGAGCGCGTGGCTCGCGCGCGGCGTCTGGGACGGCACGTTCGAGCACGCGGACCGCGTGCCGTTTTCGGAGACGCGCCGCTTCCTGGAGCGCGTGCGGCGCGCGTACCGCGTCTACACGTGGCTCTACCGCGGCGATTGACGCATCACCGCCGCGCGCAGCGCCGCTTGAGCGTTTTCGCGCCGTCCGCGCTACGGAGGCGGCGAGGCGAGCGTGTGGCGCGGCCGCGCGGCGGGTTTGAGGCGCGGCCACGCGGCGGGCGTGTGGCACGGCCGCGTGGCGCATGTGCGTTGCGCAGCCGGGCGGCGCGTGGTATCATGATGAGCGCGCGAAAGCGAAGAGTTTTGCCGAAGTGGTGGAACTGGCAGACACGCGGTGTTCAGGGCGCCGTGAGCCTTGCGCTCGTGTGGGTTCAAATCCCACCTTCGGCACCAAAGAGTTTGAAAACCCTTGCTCTGAGCGGCTTTCCGGTTGACACCTCTCGGATGGGGAGCTGTCCGGGGGCCGAAGGGATGGGAGTCAAGAGGCAGCCGCCGGGTCAGATCGTGGCGAGTTCCGGCGGCTCCCTTCATGTTTGGGCCACCTCACGTCGCTCTGGCGTGGCCGGGCGCTGCGGTCGGGCGTCGCCCGTCCGCCACCGAGGCCGCCGCCTCCCGCTGGACCGGCAGGAGCCGGGCGTAGACAGGGCTAGGCCGTGCCGAAGTCGCCGTGGACCACGCGGTTCCGCTGGCGCTTGGCATCGTAGAGGCAGGCGTCGGCCTCCTCAAGGAGGTGGCGCAGGCTGTCGCCGGGCCGCGCCTCGGCCAGGCCGATGCTGACGGTCAGGCGGATGCCTTCCGGTACGGAGCGGAGGGGGAAGGGGGCCGACGCCACCCCGGCGCGGACGCGCTCGGCCACCTCGGCCGCCTGCCGGGCGTCCACGCCCGGCCAGACGATGAGGAACTCGTCGCCCCCGTAGCGGGCGACGAGGTCGCTCTCCCGCACCAGAGCGGCGATCCTGCGCGCGCACTCCGCCAGGACGCGGTCGCCCGCGGGGTGGCCCAAGCGGTCGTTCACTTCCTTGAAGCCGTCCAGGTCGACCAGTCCCACCGAGAAGGGGAAGGCGCTCCGTTCCAGCATCCGCTCGATGAGGAAGCGGGCGTACGAGCGGCCTACGAGTCCGGTCAGCGGGTCGCGCAGGCCTTCCTTCAGCTCGCGTTGCTGGCGCGCCGTCCAGAGGACGAGGATCAGGCCCGCGACGACGAGGCTGCCTGCTCCGACCTCCTGCGCGACTGCGGTCTGCGTCCGCGCGAAGAGGAGGAAGACGGCGACGTACGCCACCGTAGCCAGGAGGCCCGGGCCTGAGCCCAGCCGAAGGACGGTGGCCACCAGCGCCACCTCCAGAACCGCCTGCCAGTTGCCGCTGGCGGGGAGGAAGGACGCCACGGCGACGGCGAAGAGGCCGTCCAGCAGAACCGAACCGTACGGGAAGCGCGCGGCCACCCGGGGAAGGCGGTAGACCATGAGGAGATCGACCAGGGCGTAGAGCCAAAGGGCCAGCAGGAGGAGGGAGGGCGGGTGGAAGGGCGGGGGAGCGCCACCGCCGTTCCGGGCCACGAGGGTGAGCACGAGGACCGAGAGCGTCCGAACCGGGGAGAGAAGCCTCTCCAGCGCCAGCTGCTGGCGCCATCGCCACTCGCTCTCGCCGGGGAAGGCCTCCGTCCGCGTGCCCGTGCCGTGGCGAGCGCGGTGGAGGCGACGGAGCACCTGCTCGGCCTGAGCCCAGCTGCTCCTGGCCCAGTCGGTCAGCCGGACAACGCACCGCCGCCCCCGTTCCCGCTGCCTCTCCCTAACGGCCGGTGGCTGCCCCATGGCGCCTCTCCCTTCCCCTACCCCGCACGCGCGACCGGCGCAACCTCGGGAGGGCGATGGGAGAGAGCTCCGGCGGCTCCTCGGCCGGGCGGGCCAAGAGGAAGCCCTGGGCCAGGTCGACCCCCAGCTCCTGGACCGCCGACAGCTCCTCCACGCGCTCGACGCCTTCGGCCACCGCCAGCGCCCCCAGGGCGTGGGCCAACCCGACGAGCGCGCGCACCACCGCCCGCCGGGCGCGGTCGCGGTCCAGCCCGCGGACCAGCGACAGGTCGATCTTCAGGAAGTGGGGCTCGATCTCGGCCACGGTCCGGAGACTGGAATAGCCGGCGCCCACGTCGTCCACCGCCACGCGGTAACCCTGGTCGCGGTAAATGCGGAGCGCCTGCCGGAAGGCTTCATAGTCGTCGATCATGCGGCGTTCGGTGATCTCGAGCACCACTTGGCCCGGATCGATCCCCATCTCGTGCAGCCATTGTTGCGTGACACCCAAGCGAAAGGAGGGCGACCGGACGACCAGGGGATCCACGTTCACGAAGAGCGTGCCGCTTTCGGGGAACCAGCGCTGCTTGGCCCTCAGGGCTGCGCGGCGGCAGGCGTAGTCCAGCTCGCCCACGCGGCCTTCGGCCTCTGCGGCCCGCCAGAGCGCCTCCGCCCGCTCCAGGGGCGAGCCGGCGGGCCCCCGGCTGAGGGCCTCGTAACCGTAAACCGTCCCGTCGTCCACTTGTACCACGGGCTGGAGCAACGTCCGGATCCCGTCCGAAGAAAGGATTTCCTCCAGCGTCAAGAGCGCGCTCACCGTTCCTTCAGCGAGTGTAGGCGTCGAGCGAGTCCAGGAATGGTTCCGACGCCGGGTGAACGGCGTTCCCGACACGGGGCTTGGCGCTGGGCGATCCATCCATCGAGGTCATCGGGACGGGCGGCGCCGTCCTTGAGCCGCCGTGTGCCGGGGGCCGCCGGTGGTCAACCCTTACCAAATATAACAAATGAGGGCTCTCCCCTGGCCGGTAGGAGAGTCACCCGGCGCCTGCCAGCTCCTCCCATGGTGACGGAAACCGATGATGCCCACGGCCGCAGGATCGCCTGCTCCCTGCACCGTCAGATGGCGGATCCGGCTTCCATCGGGTCTACGCCGCTCCGCCGGTCGAGCCGCCGACCTCTGAGGACCCATTGGCCGGCAAAGGAAGCGTGGGAGAGGGGAGTCCGTGAGGTGGCGTGACCCGTGCTCTGGTGAGGCGCGCCGGATTCCTGGCGAACTCTCCGGGCGGGCCGTCAGGGCTGCACGCAGGTCATCTCCAGCCTGAGTACGGCGGCTTGCGCCGGGTGCGCGACGGCCTCGCGGCCGCCGATCACGTACACATTCGCCCCGAACGCGACCGCCACCGCATCCGAGACGGCCTGGGGAAGATGTCCCGCCGGCCCAAGGCGCCGCCCGTCCCAGCTCCACACGCGATCCAAGGGCCCGTCTGCCGTGCGCCCGCCGAGGATGATCACGCGGCCGTCGAGGGCGACCGCCGCGGCGTACGCGAAGCCTTGAGGGAAGACGGCCGCCTTGGCCACCCGCCCCGTCGCGACGTCGACGGTGTAGAGGTCGCGCGACCAGCCGCCGCCCGACGTGTGGCCGCCCGCGACGACGAGCCGCCCGTCCAAAGCCGCGACGGCCGCGTAGCGGAGCCCCGCAGGCAGGCGGGCGACCGTGCGGAAGCCTGTGGACGGCCGGTACTCCAGCACCTCGTCCGCGGCCGCGGCACCCGTGTACCCGCCGACAAGGAAGGCGGCCTCCCCGACGACCGCCGCGCCCAGATCCGACAGCGGTTGCGGCAGGCGCCCGACGGTGCGGAGGCGGCCGGCGGCCGGATCCATCTCCTGGACCGAGTCGTACGAGCGCACGTCGCCGCCCCCGAAGATGAACGCGCGGCCGTCGAGCGCCGCGGCGGCGAGGTCGTGCGCCGGGCGTGCCAGGTGAGCCACCACGCGAGCCTCCCATCGCGTGGCCGCATCGCCGGCGGCCGCGGGGCGGTCGGCGACCACGTCGGTCGCGCTGCCGGCCGCGCCGAGCCCGCCGAAGATATACACCGTGGATCCCTGGACGACGGCCGCGGCGCCCTCGCGCCGCAGAAGAGCCGGCGCGTCCCGCAGCGCCTCTGCGCTCCGCACTTCGATGCGGGACACCGGCGCGGCCTGCGAGGGCGGCCGCGTGGATGGGGAGGCGGAACACTCGGGCGCAGAACCAAGCGGCGAACTGTCCGCTGCGGGCGCAGCCCCGGCTGAGGCGGCCTCCGAGCGCATTTGGGCCCCCGAGCCGGACGGGGAGACCGGCCCGGTGAACCCGCACCCGTTCCACGCGAGCGCCGCGCCGAGCGCCGCCGCGAGGAGGCACGCCCTGCGGGCCGCGCGGGCCGGGCTCCATCGCCGCGCGCCGCCGGTCATGGCTGGCCGTTCTTGTCCAGGGCGTCGCCGATGCGGAAGGGCACGAAGTCCAAGCCGTCCGGCGTGTTGAGGTGGGTGTCGTCGTCGCCCGGCACGCCCGTGACGCCGAACTGCCAGACGATCCGATCCGTCGTCGGATCGATGATCACCACGCGATGGTTGGCGTCGTCGTTGACCGCGATGTCGCCATTGGGCAGCTCCTTCGCCAGCGACGGTTTGTTCAAGCGTCCCTCGCCCGAGCTCGGCGCGTACTTCCAGAGCACCTCGCCCTGCGGCGACACCTTGAGGATGGTGCCCGGGTTCGTGTAGGACACGACAAGGATGTTGCCGTCCTTCGTGAGCTGGGCGTCCGAAGGGTAATGGATCGGCAGATGAAGGTCCCAGACGACGCGGCCCTCGGCGTCGAGGCGCACGACGTGGCTGCCGCCGATCTCCGTCACCAGCATGCCGCCGTCCGGCAACGGCGTGTCGCCGTTGGGGCTGCTGTACGTGAATGGGGGATCGTGCCGGCACACGCCCGTGCGCCCGTACTGGCGGACGACGCGGCCGTCGGGCGCGATGGTGAGGATGCGGCAGTTGCCGATGTCCGCCACGGTGGTGTCGCCGTTGGGGAGGCGGTAGGCGTCGTCCGGCGTGTTGAGATAGCCGGCCGCCCGGCCCGGCGTCCCCGGGTGGCCGTACGTCCACACGATCTGCCGCGTGGCCAGGCTCACCTCCACGATGGTGTGGTTGTCTTCCTCGTTGGTGATCACGGAGGTGCCGTCCGGGGTGAGGAAGGCGTCGTCCGGACCCCGACGGCCCTCGCCGCCGTCCAGCGAGGCTGGGAGCCTGTACTGCCAGAGAATCTTCTTCGCGGGCGACACGATGAGAAGACGGTTGTTGTACCGGTCGGCGATGAGGAGATCGCCCGGCAAGGGACCGGGGTTGACCTTCGTCACCTCGCTGAACGGCGTGCCCAGCGTTTGCGTGGTGGCACCGCCGGCGGAGGCGGTGTTCGTGCCGGCCGCAGCCGCGCCGGACGAGGACGTGCGGCCGAGCGCGGGCAGGGCTCCCGGAGTGCAGGCGGAGAGCCACAGCGCGGCCGCGAGGATCGCGAGCGCCGGCCGGCGACCGCTGCGTGTCAGGAGTTGTCGCATGGTGCCGACCTCCCGCGGCCGATGATAGCCGCCTCGGCGCCGCGCTTCATGAAGGTTGCATTAGAAATGCGGTGCGGGCGGCGGGGGCGGGGCGGCCGCGGGCGATGCCGGTGGGGCTGGAGCCTACCGCGCGACCGGCGCGCGCGCCTTGACACTGCGTGCGGCCGTACTAGAATGGCGTCCGTTGGATCACAGACGGAAGTGACGCGCACATGTGGCGCATCGTCAAGAGGCTCCTCATCGGCCGACCGCTGCCCACCTGGGCCCAGGAGACGGAGCGCATCGGCGTCGCCCGCGCCCTCGCCGTCCTGTCGGCGGACGCCCTGTCGTCCGTGGCGTATGCCACCGAGGAAACGCTCATCGTGCTCGTGGCCGCCGGCTTTACCCAGACGGCGGTCGTGCTGCCCATCTCACTCGCCATCGTGGGCCTTTTGGCACTGCTCGCGCTCTCGTACCGCCAGGTCATCTTCGCCTACCCGTCCGGCGGCGGGG
>JADBKN010000016.1 GCA_014896375.1 Bacillota bacterium
GCTGCGGGCACGAGATGGAAGCCTGGATTCGCGACTGGGTCCAGTTCGGCCGGCGCGCGGACGGGCCCGTGCCGCACGACCACGTCTGGAGCTGCCCGGCGTGCGGCCATGAGCTGGTGGAGGCGCACCACGAGGGTGACGAGGACGAGGACTAAGCGCCCAACTCCTCCAGCGCGGCGCGGATCGCCGGCAGGGCTTCCCGCGCCGCCGCCTCACCGGCGGCGATCGTCGCCTGCACGGCGTCGAAGCGCGTGAGCGACAGACCCGGTACGGCCGGCGCCACGACCACATCCGCGCCGCGCACCGCGTCGCGGCGGGACATGGCGTTGATCATGATCGCCACCGCCTGGTCGACGACCTCGACGACGTTGTCCACCCGTTCCGGCTCGTTGCCGCGCAGCCCCAGCGCCACGCCGATGACCAGGTCCATCCCCATCGCCTTGAGAAGGTCCCCCGGGACGTTGTCGACAAGACCGCCGTCCACCAGCGTGCGCCCCTGCCAGGGAACGGGCTCGAACACACCGGGGATCGCGCTGCTGGCGCGCGCCGCCAGCGCGACGGACGCGCCGCGGCAGGCCACGGAGGGCATGCCGGTCGCCGCGGCGTCGTCGGTGAGTTCGGGCGGCGCGAAGACGGCGCGCTCTCCGGTCTCCACCACCGTGGCCACGGCGATGTACGGTCGCGCCGTGTCCCCCACCTGGCGCCCTTCGGTCCAGCGCGTGAGCTGGCGCAGAAGGCGCCGCCCCGGAACGACCCCCATCGGCGCGCGCAGGCAGCCGGACGGAAGGTGCAAAGCGTCGAGGCCGGCCTTGGCCGCCATCTTCAGGAGCGGCAGGGGACGGAGGTTGGAATCGAAGATGTCGCGCGGCCGCAACTGCTTTGCGAGGCGGCGCATGGCCGCCGCGCTCCAGCCGCACGCGTAGAGCGCGCCCACGATGGCCCCGGCGCTCGTGCCGGCCACCACGTCGGCGTGGATGCCGGCCTCCTCAAGAACCCCGATGACGCCGATGTGCGCCAGGCCGCGCAGTCCCCCGGCGCCGAGCGCCAGGCCGATGCGCGGCCGTGAACCCGTCCGCAGGCGCAGTGCCATGATCCGTTCCCCCGGCGCATGCTATGCGCGTGCCGCGGGACAGGTTCCCGCCTTCGGGCGGCGCAGCGGCGCCGGCCCTCAGAGCCGGCCGTGCCCGTCCATGGCGCTCGGCAGGTGGTCCATGACGGCGTCGATGTAGAGCCCCTCCTCGCCGACGCGCACTGTGGCCGGCTTCACGGGGCGGTTGCGCCGGTCCCAGAGCACCGTCACCTCGGGCTGCGTGGGTTCCGGCGTCTGGCGCGTGACGACGCCCGCGCGGCCGTCGGAGAGGCGCACGTACGTGCCGGTGGGGAAGACGGCCACGCGGAGGAGGAGCCGCTGCACCAGTTCGGGCCGGAAGAGGCGGCCCGCGCCGGCGGCCAGCGTGCGCGCCGCCTCGACCTCGGACAGGCCCGGCCGGTACGGCCGGTCGGAGACCATGGCGTCCCACACGTCCGCCACGGCGACGATCTTCGAGAACAGGTGGATCTCCGGGTCGCGGATGCCCCTCGGGTAGCCGGACCCGTCCAGGCGCTCGTGGTGCGAAAGCGCCACGTTGGTGCTGAGCGGGCTCATGCTCGGCGCCTCCTCCCGCAGCGCGTGGAAGCCGAGGGTGGTGTGCGTCTTGAGGATCTCCCGCTCCTCGTCCGTGAGTGGGCCCGGCTTAGTGAGAATCTCCTTCGGAAGCAGAGCCTTGCCGATATCATGCAGCAGGGCGCCCACGCCCAAGCGGCGCAGCAGGCGGTCCGTGAGCCCCGAACGCAGCCCGATCGCCAAGGAGAGCACGGCCACGTTGACGGAATGCGTGAACGTGTCGTCGTCCGCGGCGCGCACCACGGCGAGTCCGTAGACGACGTCGCCGTTCGCCCGCACCTCTTCCAGCAGCATCTCCGCCGTCCGCTCGATGCCCACATGGTCGAGCGGGCGCCGCCGCGCCACCGCCTCCGCGGCCTGGAAGACCTGTTCGGTGGCGCGGATGCGCAGCTCTTCACTGATGTCGGCGTCCAGGGCCAGGTCCGGCAGGAGCTCATGGTGGATGTGGACCCACTGAAAGCCGCGCCGCGAGAGGCTCTCGATGTACTGCGGCGTCAATACCGTGCCCGCCTTCAGCAGGACGCGGCCGTCCTTGAGCACCACGCTGCGCGCGAGGCGGCGGCCGGCCAGGTTGGGACCGACGGGAACGACGCGCATCGCCTTCACCCCGCCCTCGTCGTCGGCGCACGGCGCAATGTGGCGGCGGTCCGCGCACAGGTTCCAGCGCGCCGGGCGCCTTCGTGTGACGTCCTCGGCCGGCGGTGCGGCCGGTCGTCGCTCTCTTTTTCGACAAGGGGCGCCGAATTGTTGAGCGGGCATATGCTGGACGGGAGGTTGGACGCCATGGAGGTCATGGCCCTGAACTCCGAATACGACATCGCCCGGCTCATGCAGGAGTCGGCACGGCGGCCGGTGCTCGTCTTCAAGCACTCGTCCGCCTGCGCGCGCTCCGCGCGGGCGTTCCAGGAATGGCAGGCGTTCCTGCACTCGCCGGAGGCCGCGCAGGCGGCGACTGCGCTGGTCTGGGTGCTGGAGCAGCGGGGCCTCTCCCAGGCGCTGGCCCGCCGGCTCGGCGTGCCGCACGCCAGCCCGCAGGCGCTCTTGGTGCGCCACGGCCGCGCCGTGTGGACAGCCTCGCATGAGGCGATCACCTGCAGCGCGCTGCGCGCCGCCGTGCGCGCGCGGGGCGCCGGCTAGGGGCCCGGCGGGCCGGGATCGGTCACGGCCTCCGGCGGGATGACGCCCTCATCCGCCCTGATCCGCGGGCGGACGCTCGCCTTGTTCTCCCGGCGGCAACTCGCCTCGCTCGCGGCGCAGCTTCGTCATGTAGCCGCCGACGCGCCCCGCCTCCGAGGCCGTCAACCCTCCCCAGCCGACCTCCCGCACCTTCTGCAGGAGGCCCAGCATCTCGGCGGCCTCCCACTTGACCGGCGCCAGGGGGCTGTCATCCTCCTCTGGAGACTGCGGCCCGAACCATCGCTGGCGTTCGCGCTCCAGGCGCTCTTCCTGCGTCAGCCTGCGTCCCACGATGCATCCCTCCCGCAAGCGTCGACCGCGCCCAGTCTCCCACCGGCGCCAGCGGCTCATGCGCCGCGCGGCCGGCGGACGGCGGGGAAGGCTGGCGCCCGGCCCGTCGCATGGGCGCAGCCTGCGCGCAGGGGGCAAACGGCGCAGTCGGGGCGGCGCGCCCGGCAGTGACGCTTGCCGAGCTCGACGAGGAGCGCGTGCAGCTCCGCCCATTCGGTGGTGGAGGCGCGCCAGGCGGCCATCATCGCCGCGCGGGCGTCCTCGTACCGCACATCGGGAGGGAACCAGCCGAGCCGCGCACCGATGCGCCGCGCATAGGTGTCGGCGACGAACGCCGCCCGGCCGGCCGCGTAGAGGAGGAGGTCGTCGGCCGTCTCCGGGCCCACGCCCGGCAACTCGAGAAACCTGCGGCGCAGCGCGTCATCGGCGAGGCGACGGGCCGCGTCCAGCCAGCCGGCGAGGCTGCCGAAGCGTTCCACCTCTGCGGCCGCGAGGCGCAGGCGTTCCGCCTTGCGACGGAAATAGCCGGCCGGCCGCAGCGCGGCGTGGAGAGCGTCATCGTCCGCTTCGAGGATGCGCTCCGGCTCCATGAGGCCGCGCTCCTTCATGAGGGCGAGGGCCGCCTCCACCTGGCGCCATGCCGTGCCCTGGGCGAGGATCGCGCCCGCGACGATCTCCCAGACGGTGGCAGCGGGCCACCAGCGCTGCGGGCCGAAGGCCGCGAGCAGCGTGCGGTAGACGGCGTGCGGAGGCGGGCCGCCGAGCGCGGGGCGCGCGGGGTGCGCGGGTCGCCCGGGCGATGCGGGCGCGGGGGCGGGGGCGGCGTAGGATGCCCGTTCGGGCATCGAGGCGGTCGCGGGGCGGCGGCGGGCGCCCGTCTCCTTGCGCGGCGCCTGAGCAGCCCGGCCCGCGGCGGACGGGGAGGGCGTGGCACTGGATTCCGACGAGCGGCGGCTTGGCGGACGCATGATCCTCGCCTATATTGAATCACGACGCTTCGTGGGAGCAGGCGGAAGGCTGGTGCCGCCCGCGGTCTTCAAAACCGCTGGGGGACGTGGACCGTCCCTGGAGGGTTCGATTCCCTCCTGCTCCCGCCAATGCATGTCCTTGCCCCCCGTTTGCCGGCGCGCCGGCGTGACGTCACCCGGCGCGGTCCTCGGGAGGCACTTTTCGACCTTATCACACCGCCATGCGGCGATACCGGTCTCGTTAGCGGCGTTATTGCACTTATCCTTTGCCTTGCGTGACATAATCCGCCGTTACGTTTAAGTCTATCGATTTGGCCGTGGACGGGCGGCGTAAGGCCTGAAGAGCATTTAACGCGTCCGACGCTCCGACGCGCCTCGGTCGGACGAGAGCGCCGGAGGGAGCGGGACGGCCCACACCGACGAAGCCGCGCCCCGCACCCGAGGCCGCGCCCCCGCGCGCCGCCCGCACCCCCCGTTCGCGCCGCCGCGCCCCCCGCTCGCGCCGCCGCGGCCCCCGCGCCAGGATTTGCCCCGCCCACCGCGAAATCGCGTGGCGGGAGGGCGAACCTCATGAAGTTTCTCGCTGCCGCCGTGCAATTCGAGCCGGCGTGGGGGCGGCCCGCGGAAAACCTCGAACGCCTCTTGGACCTCTCCCGCCGTGCCGCCGACGCCGGCGCGCGCCTCATCGTCTGGCCGGAGATGGCGACGACCGGCTACATCTTCGCCGACCGCGCCGAGATCGCGCCGTTCGTGGAACCGCTGCCGGGACCGACGTTCGAGCGCGTGGCCGCGTTTTGCCGGGAGCGGCAGGTGTTCGTGGCCTACGGCCTGGCCGAGGTGGATCCGGACACGGGCGTCTACTACAACAGCGCCGTCCTCGTGGACAGCCGCGGCCGGCTGGCGGCGCGCTACCGCAAGACGCACCTCTGGGTGGAGGACACGCGCTGGGCGGCGCCGGGCCAGGAATGGTCGGTGGTGTCGACGGATCTCGGCCGCGTGGCCCTCCTCGTGTGCCGCGACGCCGACTTCCCCGAGGCGGCGCGCATCCTCGCCCTGCAGGGCGCCGACCTCGTCATCCACCCCACCAACTGGCTCGGCCGCACGCCGGCGAACGTCTGGCGCGCGAGGGCCGCTGAGAACGGCGTGTTCTGGATCGCGACGAACCGCTGGGGCGAGGAGCGCGGCGCGCGCTTCTCAGGGGGCAGTTGCGTGATCGGGCCGGACGGGGAGGTGCTCGACGCCAAGGGTCCGGAGGGCGACGGCGTGGCCATGGCCGTCGTCTCCGTGGACCGTGCGCGGGACAAGGCGCGTCCGGACCTGGACGCGCTGGACGTGCGCGCCGACGATTGCCAGGAACTGCTCCTCAACCCACACCTGTACCCGCCGCGGAGGGGCCCGTTTAAGGAAGGACGCGTCGTCGTGGTGCAGGCCGGCGAGGCGCCGTCCTCCCCGTCCGACGTGAAACTCGCCTGCGAGCGCCAGCTCATCGAACTCCTCAACGCCGAGGCGCCGCCGGCGCTGGTGGTGCTGCCGGCACTGGTCGACGTCACCGATGTGCGCGGGGCGCGCGATGTAGCCGCGTGGGCGGAACCCCTGCCTGGGCCGTCGAGCGACTGGCTGCTGGAGTGGGCGCGGCGCCTGGACACGCGCATCGCGAGCGCGCTTCTGGAATGGGCGGATGGGGAGCTCTACCTCACCACGGTGCTCGTCGGGCCGGGGGGTGTGGAGGCGAAGAAGCGCTCGGGCGCGATCCCGAAGGCGGCGCGCGCGTGGTGCGGCTCCGGCGCCGGGGACGTATGGGTCGACCTGCCCTTGGGCCGCGTGGGGCTCGCGCACCTCGCGGAGTTGCGCCAGCCGGAGGCGCTGCGGCGCCTGGCGCAGCGAGGGTGCCGGCTGGTGGCCGCACCGGGCGGCGGTGAGGCCGGGCGGCCGTGGCTCTGGTCGGCGCGCGCGGAGGAGAATGACCTGTGTGTGGCCGTGGCCAACCGTGACACCGGCGGCGGCAGCTTCGTGTACGGCGACCGGCGCGAAGAGGCGGCGCGCGCGCCGCTGGCGGAGCCCGGCCGCCACGAGTACCTCCTGCCGGCGCGCGCCGACTGGCTCGACGACAAGTCCACGCTCCGCATGCGCCCCGTGCACCTCTACCTGCCGCTTGTGGAGCGCGGTGAGCGGCGCGCCTCGCGGGGGGCCGGCTGATGCGCAGCATGACCGGCTTCGGGCGCGGGGAGCACGAGGCGGGCGGCCGGCGCTATGTGGTGGAGCTGCGGGGCGTCAACCACCGCTTCCTGGACGTGCACGTGCGCCTGCCGGCCGGGCTGGCGGCGCTGGAGCCGGCCGTCCGCGCGGCCGTGGCGCAGGCCGTCGAGCGCGGGCGCGTGGAGGCGTCCGTGGACGTGCGGGCCCACGCGGGTGCGGAAACGGCCGCTTTCGTTGACGTGGAACGGGCCCGGGGCTATCATGAAGCCTTGAAAGAACTGGCAGCGGCGCTTGAGATCCCTTGGCGGCCAGACGTCTGGGCCCTGGCGGCGCTGCCCGGCGTGCTGCCCCCCCTGGAGGCGGCGCCGACGCCGGAGGAGGCCGCGCCCGCCGTGCGCCAGGCCCTCGCGGCCGCCCTGGATGCTTTTCTGGGGATGCGCGCAGAGGAGGGCCGGCGGCTGGCGGCGGACCTGGCCGCGCGGATGGAGTTGCTGTCGGAGCGCCTGGACGCCGTCGAGGCCCGCCTGCCCGCTGTGCTGGCGGCCGCGCAAGAGCGCCTGCGGCAGCGCCTCGCCGCCTGGCTGGGGGAGGCGCCGCTGGACGAGCAGCGCCTCGCCATGGAGGTCGTCCTGCTGGTCGACCGCGCGGACGTCTCCGAGGAGATCGTCCGCCTGCGCAGCCACCTCTCCCAAATGCGGACCTGCCTGCAGGCCGACGGCCCCGTGGGCCGGAAGCTGGAGTTCCTCATCCAGGAATGCCAGCGCGAGGTCAACACTCTGGGCGCCAAGGCGCTGGATGCCGAGACGGCGGCGGATGTCGTCGCCATGAAGGGTGAGCTCGAACGGCTGCGGGAGCAGGTCCAGAACGTGGAGTGACGGGGCCGCCAGAGACGGTCGATCTCCGCGAGTGAGGAGGATGCGGGCGTGGACATCAAGCTGATCAACATCGGTTTCGGCAACATCGTCTCGGCGAACCGCATCATCGCCATCGTGAGTCCGGAGTCGGCGCCGATCAAGCGCATGATCAGCGAGGCGCGGGATCAGGGCTCGCTGATCGACGCCACGTACGGCCGGCGCACGCGCGCCGTGATCTTCACCGACAGCGGCCACGTCATTCTCTCCGCCGTGCAGCCGGAAACGGTCGCGCACCGCCTCGGTTCGCGGGACTCGCTGCATGCCGGCGACATCGTCTAGGAGGCCTTTGTGTCCAAAGGTTTGCTGATCGTACTGTCCGGGCCGTCCGGGGCGGGGAAGGGCACCGTGCGCCAGGCCCTCATGGAGCGGTATCCGGATCTGCGTTACGGCGTATCGGTGACGACGCGTCCCAAGCGGCCGCATGAGACGGACGGCGTGCACTACTATTTCCTCGACCGCGAGGACTTCCTCCGCCGGCGCGACCGCGGTGAGTTCGTGGAGTGGGCGGAGGTCTACGGGAACTTCTACGCCACGCCCAGGGAGCCCATGGAGACATGGCTCGCCGAGGGCCACGACGTGTTGATCGAGAAGGACATCCAGGGCGCCATGACGCTGAAGCGCGCCTATCCGGACGCGTGCTTCGTCTTCATCCTGCCGCCCTCCTTGGAAGAGCTGCGCCGCCGCATCACGGCGCGCGGCAGCGAGACGGCGGAGGCGCGCCACCAGCGCCTGGCCAGCGCCAGCCGCGAGTTGACCTACCTGGACCGGTACGACTATGCTGTCGTGAACGATCGCGTGGAGGCAGCCGCTGAGAAGCTCCTTGCGATCATCAAGGCGGAGAAGTGCCGCGTCTCCAGGCAGCCTGACCTGATCGAGAAAATCCGCAGCGGGGGAGCGGTCTGAGATGGACCTGCCGTTGCCTTCCATGGACGAACTTTTGAAGAAGGTCGACACGCGCTACACGATGGTCATCGTCGCCGCCAAGCGGGCGCGCCAGATCCTTGAGGGATCGCGGCCGCTCGCGGGCAGCGTCAAGGACAAGCCGGTGACGGCCGCGCTGAAGGAGCTGGCGACGGGACAGCTGCGCTGGGAACAGCGCAAGTCCGGCGTGAAGTAGGGCGCGGCCGTGGCGCGCTGGGTGGTCGGCGTCGCGGGCGGCGTGGCCGCTTACAAGGCGGTCGATGTGGCCAGCCGTCTCGTGAAGGAGGGCCACGAGGTCCGCGCCGTGCTGTCGGAGGCGGCGGCGCGGTTCGTCGCGCCCCTGACTTTCGAGGCCGTCACCGGGCGGCCGGCGCTCGTCGACCTCTGGGCGCCGGGCGCGGGCGAGGCGCATATCGAGCTCGCCCGCTGGTGCGACGGCATCGTGGTGGCGCCGGCGACGGCCGACCTTCTTGGGCAACTGGCGAACGGCCTCGCGCGCGACGCGCTCGGGGCCGTTCTTTTAGCGGCGCGCGCGCCCGTGTGGCTGGCGCCGGCGATGCACGACGCCATGTGGCGCCACCCGGCGGTGCAGGCGAACGTCGAGCGCCTGCGGCAGTTCGGGTACCGCTTCATCGGTCCGGAGCACGGGCGGCTGGCCTCCGGGGAGGAGGGCTGGGGGCGCATGGCCGAGCCGGCGGCGATCGTCGAGGCCTTGCGCGCCGCCGGCCGAGCGCGCGACCTTTCCGGACGGCGCGTGCTCGTCACGGCCGGGCCCACGCAGGAGCCGCTCGACCCTGTCCGCTACCTGTCCAACCACTCCTCCGGAAAGATGGGCTGGGCGCTGGCGGAGGCCGCGCGGGACCGCGGCGCCCAGGTGACGCTCGTGGCGGGGCCGGTGGCGCTGCCGGACCCCCAAGGCATCGACGTCGTGAGGGTGCGCACGGCGGCGGAGATGCTGGAGGCGGTGCGCGCGCGCTTCGCCTCCTGCGACGCGCTGGTGGCCGCGGCGGCCGTGGCCGACTACCGCCCGAAGGCGCCCGCTCCCTTGAAGATCAAGAAGTCGGAGGCCGCCCTCACGGTGGAGCTCGTGCGCAATCCCGACGTGCTGGAGGAGATGGGCAAGGCCAAGGGACGGCAAGTGCTCGTGGGGTTCAAGGCGGAGACCGGCCCGGGGCTGGAGGCCGCGCGGGAGATGCTGCGCCGCAAGAACCTCGACCTCGTCGTGCTGAACGATGTGACGGAGCCGGGCGCCGGCTTCGGCACCGACACGAACCACGTGGTGCTGGTGAGCGCGGAGGGGGAGGAAGCGCTCCCGCTCATGGGGAAACGTGAGGTGGCGGAGCGCATTTGGGACGCCGTCGTCCGCCGCCTTGAGCGTCAGCCCTGACCTGCCGGTGTGCAGGGGGCGAGGAGGCGTCGCATGTCATCCACCGAGATCCGCAAACTGGGCCAGGTGGCCGTCCGCGTCCACGACCTGCCGCGCGCCGTGGCTTTCTACCGCGACACGCTCTGCCTTCCGTTCCTCTTTGAAGCCGGCAGCCTTGCGTTTTTCCGCTGCGGCGAGGTGCGCCTCATGCTGAGCCGTCCCGAGAGGCCGGAGTTCGACCATCCGGGCTCTACGCTCTACTTCCAGGTCGACGACATCGACGCCGCCCACCGGGCGTTGCGCGAGCGGGGCGTGGAGTTCGTCGACGCGCCCCACCTCATCGCGAGGGTGGGCTCGACGGAGAACTGGATGACCTTCTTCCGGGATCCCGAGGGGAACCTCCTGGCGCTGATGGAAGAACGGGAGGTCTGACATTCGGAAGCCGGTTGTGGTCATTGTGGTCACCGGAGACAGTGATCTACAATGACCACAAGAGGAGGTCCGGGGGTTGTCTCCGAAGATCGGCATCCGCGAAGCGAAGGCGCAATTGAGTCGCCTCATCCAGTCGGTGCGCGAGGAGCGGACGGAGTGGATCATCACGGACCGCGGCCGGCCGGCCGCCAAGCTCACACCCGTCACGGAGGACGCGCCGTCTCTGGATGAACAGATCCGCAAGCTCGAAGACCGCGGCGAGTTGCTGCCGCGCGTCCGCCCTGCGCGGAAGCTGCCTCCGCCCATTCCGCTTGAGGACGGGGCGGCGCAGCGGCTCCTGATGGAGGATCGCGGCCAGTGACGGGCGCGGACCGCGTCGTCCTGTACTGGGACGCCTCAGCGATCGTCTCCGCGCTGTTTCGGGACCGTTACAGCAGCGAAGCTCTACAGTGGGCGGCGGTAGAAGGCCTGCATCTCTGTTCAAGCCTCGCCTGGGCTGAGGTCCATGCTGTCGTGGCACGACTTCAGAGGGAGGCCGGATTACCGGACATGCTGGCGGAGTCCGCGCTGCAAACTCTGGAAGCGGGACCCGGGCGGCTTTTGGCCACCGCTCCCGACCCGGACTGGATCGGCCGGCTGGCCGCGCGATGGCCGCTTCGCGGCGCGGACTTGTGGCATCTGGCCATGGCGGTCACATTACGCCGCGAACTGCCGGCGCTGAGGATGCTCACCTTCGACTCACGGCTGTACGGCGCAGCCCTGGGCGAAGGACTGGCGCCCGAACAGGCCGCCGCGTCCTCGCCTCAACCCTAGCGCGACTGCCGGATCGCCTCCACCGCCGCCGGGTTCTCCAGCG
Source organism: Bacillota bacterium (assembly GCA_014896375.1). GTDB lineage: Bacteria > Bacillota > Sulfobacillia > RBS10-35 > Bu92 > Bu92. The sequence continues at coordinate 10,784 of JADBKN010000016.1, forward strand.
CCGTGAGGTCGCCGGCCGGCTGGCCCAGGTACGCCGCCCTCACGACGCGCCGCATGATCTTGGCGTTGCGGGTGCGCGGCAGGTCGTCGACGAAGCGCACGTCCTTCGGCAAAAACGGCTTCCCCAGCGCCCCGGCCACGAGTTCCTTCAGCTCCCGGCGCAGGTCCTCGCCCGGCTCGTACCCCGGGCGAAGGATGCAGAAGGCCACAATCGCCTCGCCCTTGACCTCGTCGGGCACGCCGATCGCCGCCGCCTCGCGCACGGCGGGGTGCGCCACGAGCGCCGACTCCACCTCCGCGGGCCCCACGCGCTTGCCGGCCACTTTGAGCGTGTCGTCGGAGCGCCCCTGGATGTACCAAAACCCGTCCTCGTCGATGTACGCCCAGTCGCCGTGCACCCAGAGGTCCGGGATGCGGGACCAGTAGGTCTCCAGGTAGCGGTCCGGGTCGCGCCAGAAGCCGCGCGTCATCCCCGGCCAGGGCTGGCGGATGACGAGCTCGCCGACGGCGCCGCGCACCGGGCGGCCGGACTCGTCGACGACGTCCGCCGCCATGCCCGGGACCGGCCCGGCGAAGGAGCAGGGCTTCAGCGGCGCGATGGTGAGCCCGGAGACGATGCCGCCCGACACCTCCGTGCCGCCGGAGTAGTTGATGATGGGGATGCGGCCGCCGCCGACGACCTCGAACGTCCAGCGCCAGGGCTCCGGGTTCCAGGGTTCCCCCGTGGAGCCGAGGGCGCGCAGGCGGGAAAGGTCGTGGCGGCGCACCGGTTCCTCGCCAAGCGGCATGAGAGAGCGGATGAGCGTCGGCGAGACGCCGAGCACCGTCACGCCGTGGGCCTCGCAGAGCGCCCAGACGCGGTCCGGCCCCGGATGGTCCGGAGAGCCCTCGTAAAGAAGGATCGCCGCACCCAAGGCGAGTCCCCCCATGATTTGCCACGGCCCCATCATCCAGCCGATGTCCGTGATCCAGTAGAGGACGTCGTCCTCCTGCAGGTCGAAGCAGTGGGCCAGGTCCTGGGCCGCCTTGAGCGGGAAGCCGGCGTGCGTGTGGACGGTGCCCTTCGGTCGGCCCGTGGTGCCCGAGGTGTAGATCAGCATGAGCGGCTCCTCGCCGGAGACGGGGCGCGTCTCGAACCGGTCAGGCCGGCCGCGGACGAGCTCCGCATAGTCGATGTCGCGCCGCGGGTCCCAGGGGACGTCGCCGGCGCGCACGCCCAGCCGCCGGACGACAACGATGCGCTCCACCGACGGTGCGCCCGCCGCGGCCTCGTCCGCCGTGCGTTTCATGGGCACGACCGTGCCGCGGCGGAGGAAGCCGTCCGCCGTGACGAGCACGCGGGCTTCGCTGTCCCGCAGGCGCGTGGCCACAGCCTCCGCGGCATAGCCGGAGAAGATGGGGACGAAGATCGCGCCCAGCTTGGCGATGGCCATGATGGCGGCCACCGTTTCCGGGAGCATGGGCAGGAAGAGGCCGACGCGGTCGCCGGGCCGGACGCCCAAGGCCTGCAGACCGTGCGCAAGCCGGTCGCTCTCCCGGCGGAGGTCGGCAAACGACCAGCGCCGGGTCTCCCCGTCCTCGCCCTCCCAGAGAACGGCCGCGGCGCCCGCGCGCGGGCCGTCCGCGTGCTTGTCGACGGCGTTGAGGGCCATGTTCGTCGTGCCGCCGGTGAACCAGCGCGCCCAGGGCTTGCCGCGGCTCTGGTCGAGCACCTCGCGGTAGGGTTCGTACCATCGCCAATCGATGTCCCGCACGGCGGCGTCCCAGAACCAGGCCGGGTCCGCGGACGCGCGCTCGACGAGCGCCGCCACGTCCCGCAGGCCGTGGCGCTCGATGAAGCGGAGCAGCCGGCTGCGGGCCCGCTCCTTGTCTCCCGGGCGCCAGACGACGGCGTCATCACCGGGGCGGTCGAGATCTTCGGTCATGCTGGACCCCCTTCCGTGTCCGCCTGCACCGTCCGCAGCGCGGCGCGCAGTTCTTCCGGCAGGGGCGCCGGCCGGTTGCTTCCGCGCTCCACCGCCACGATGACGACCCGACCGCGCAGGGCGGGCAGGGGCAGGGCGGCGGCCGCGGAGCCCGTGAGAGCGGGACGGTGGGGCCCCTCGGCGACGAGCAGCCCCTCGTATTCCAAGGTGAAGGAGGTGCGGCCCAGGCGACCGGCGCGCACGCGGATCTCCAGCTCGTCGTCGAAGGCGAGCGGCTGGAGGTAGTCGCACTCCACATGCACGCGGGGAAAGTCGAGGCGCGCCTCGGGCAACGGTTCGAGGCGCAGGCCCAGGTGCCGGAAGAGTTCCGTCTCCGCCTCCTCGAAGTAACGGAAGGCGACGGCGTTGTGGATGCGCCCGGAGGCGTCGGTGTCGGCCCAGCGCACACGCAGGCGGTGGGTGAACATGGTCTTCCCCCTATCTCCCTGTGAAGGTACCACGCCGGCGCGGCCCGCCCCTGCCGGGCGCGGCTAGGGTGGGGATGGTAGAGTTTAAAGTGCAATCGAAGTCAAGACTCACCGAAAGGCGGAGGCCCACTGGCAGCGAATACGCAGGATCTTTGGTCGATCGGGGAACTCTCACGGCGCACGGGCGTGGCCGCCTCCGCCCTCCGCTTTTACGAGGCGCGCGGCCTGATCCGCTCCGTGAGGACGCCGGCCGGCCACCGGCGTTACGAACGCGCCACCGCACGCCGCGTGGCGTTCATCGTGTTCGCGCAGCGGCTGGGGTTCACGTTGGAGGAGATCCGGGCGCAGCTCGACCGCCTTCCCAGGGACCGCGTCCCCACGGGCGAGGATTGGAGCCGGCTCAGCGAAACCTGGCAGGCGCGCGTCGAGGAGCGCATCGCGGAGCTGGAAAGGCTCAGGGCGGGCCTCTCCGAATGCATCGGCTGCGGCTGCCTGTCGCTCGACCGCTGCAGCATCCTCAACCCGGACGACCGCGTGGCCGCGCACGGGCCGGGTCCGCGCTACTGGCTGGGCGACGAGCGGCCGACGGTGGAGACATGACCGGGCTGGGTGCTACGGTGTAAACCCGGCGACGGGCGCCGCCCCCCTGTGGCACGATGGACCCGAGAGGTGAGCCAGCCCCGTGGCTGAGGCGCCGTCTTACGTCTCCGTGGCCGTCGACGTGGCCGTGGCGCGCACCGACCGCCCCTTCGACTACGCCGTGCCGACGGAACTCCGGGGGAGGGTGGCGCCGGGGCAGCGGGTGCTTGTGCCCTTGGGCGGGCGGCGCGTGGAGGGCATCGTGCTGCGCGGCCTCGACGAGCCCTCCGTGGACCCGGAGAAGGTGCGGCCCATCCTGCGCGCCATCGACGAGGAACCGCTCCTCACTCAGGAACTTTTGGATCTTGCGCCGTGGCTGGCGGAGCAGTGCGGCAGCACGCTGGTGCAGGTGCTGAGGGCGATGCTGCCGGGCGGCGTGAAGAATCGCACGGAGGGCCCCAGGGAGCGCGAGGTGCTCTGGCCGGCCGCGGGGGACGCGCCGCCGGCCGCCCTGGGGCGGGCGCCGGCGCAGGCGCGCGCCTACCGCGTGTTGGCGGAGAACCCGGGCCGGTGGACGCGGTTGGAGCTGGCGCGCGCCGCCGCCGTGGCGCCCGCGGTCGTGGCCGCGCTCTTGCGGCGCGGCCTCGCACTGGCCGTGCCGGAGGGGGCCGCGCCCGGGGGTGCGGCCGGCGGCGCGGCGGAGGCGGCCGCGGCGCGTGGCGGGGAGGGACGCGCCCGCGCGGCGGCCGCGTCCTCCGCTGCCCCGGCCGCCGTGCGGCCGGGCGCACCGGCACGGCCGGCGGTGCCGGAGCCCACCCCCGACCAGGCCGCGGCCCTCGCCGCCATCCTGCCCGCCGTCGCCGCGGGGCGCCACGAGATCTTCCTCCTCCACGGCGTGACGGGCAGCGGCAAGACGGAAGTGTACCTGCGCGCCATCGAAGCCTGCCTCGCCGCAGGGCGCGAGGCCGTGGTGCTCGTGCCGGAGATCGCGCTGACGCCCCAGACGGTCGCCCGGTTCCGGGAGCGCTTCGGCGACGATGTCGCCGTGCTGCACAGCGGCCTGACCCTCGGGGAGCGGCGGCGCCAGTGGCGCCGCATCATGCGCGGCGAGGTACGGGTGGCGGTGGGCGCGCGCTCCGCCGTGTTCGCGCCCTTCCGCCGGCCCGGGCTCTTCATCGTCGACGAGGAACACGAGACGACCTACAAGCAGGACGAGGCGCCGCGTTACCACGCGCGCCAGGTGGCCGTGGAGCGCGCGCGCCGCCTGGGTGTGCCCGTCGTGCTCGGCAGCGCCACGCCTTCTTTGGAAAGTTACGTCGCCGCCCTGAACGGTCGGGGTCGGCTCCTTCCGCTGCCCCGGCGTGTCGAGGGGAGGCCTCTGCCGCACGTGGAGGTCATCGACATGCGCCGGGAGCGGGAGGCCGGCAACCGCAGCCTCTTCAGCGAGCCGTTGGCCGAGGCCATCCGCGGGGCGCTGGCCAGAGGAGAGCAAGTGCTGCTCTTCCTCAACCGACGGGGTTTCGCGCCCGTCGTGCTCTGCCGCGACTGCGGCCGGACGGTGGAGTGCCCGTCCTGCTCCGTCACCCTGACCTACCACCGCCAGACGGGCCTCCTCCATTGCCACTACTGCGACCATCGCGCGCAGCCGCCGGCCGTATGCCCGCACTGCGCCAGCCCGAACGTGAAGTACTACGGCATCGGCACGCAGCGCGTGGAAGAGCTCGCGCGGGAGCACTTCCCGGGCGCGCGCGTGCTGCGCATGGACGTCGACACGACGGGCACGCGGGGTGCGCACGAGCGGATCTACCGGGCCTTCCAGGCGGGGGAGGCCGACATCCTCGTCGGCACCCAGATGGTGGCCAAGGGCTGGGATGTGGCGGGCGTGACGGTGGTGGGCGTCGTCCACGCCGACACCGGCCTCCATCTACCGGATTTCCGCGCCGCCGAGCGCACGTTCCAGCTCATCACCCAGGTGGCGGGCCGCGCCGGCCGCGGGGAGCGGCCCGGCCGCGTCTTCGTGCAGACTTACGCGCCGGACCACTACGCCATCCGCGCGGCCGCGCGCCAGGACTGCCTCGCCTTCTGGGAGGCGGAGGTGCCGATCCGGCGAGCCGGGCCGTGGCCGCCCTTCTGCGAACTGGTGCGCATCGTCGTCAGCGGGCCGGAGGGGGCCGGCGTGGACGAGCGCGCGCGGGCTTTGGGCGTGGTGCTGAGGCGATCCGCCGTGCGCGTCCTGGGACCGGCGCCGGCGCCCATCGAGCGCCTGCGCGGCCGCGTGCGCTGGCACCTCGTGCTCACGGGCGACGAGCGCCTCCGGCTCCTGCGCGCCGTGCGCGAGGCGCTGGACGTCGTGCGCCTGGAGGACCCTCTCGCGGCACACGTGGACCCGGATCCGGTCTCCATGCTGTAGCCCCTCCACAGGTTGCGCCGCAGCGGCTTCGCAGGTTTCGCCGCCGCGACGGCAGGAACTGCCGGCCGCACAGCGCATCTTCGGCCGTTGAGTTTTGCGGGACAGGCCTATGATAGATGCAGTTGGACCCGTGCTCGGGAGATGACCCTTTACGGTCGGGGTTTGGATCGGCAAGATCATCCAAATCCTCATGCGCCTCACCGGACGCCGCGCGACCAGCTTCCCCGGCCTCGTCGCGCTGCGCCTTTCGCCGTCCCTCCTCGGCCGCCTGGGCCGCCAGCTGAAAAAGTGCATCGTCGTCACCGGCACGAACGGCAAGACCACGGCCTCCCGCCTGCTCGCCGCCATCCTCGCGGCGCAGGATCCTCAAGAGCCCCCGGACGCTTGGATCCACAACGCCGAAGGCGCGAACCTCGCCCAGGGCGTGGTCAGCGCGCTCCTTGAGCACACCGACTGGCGGGGGCGCCTCCAGTGGACGCGCGCGGTGCTGGAGATCGATGAGGCCACGCTGCCGCGCGTGGCGCACGATCTGCCGGTGCAATGGGTCGTGGTGACGAACGTGTTCCGGGACCAGCTCGACCGCTACGGCGAGCTCGACACCACCGTGCGGAAGATCCTCGAAGGCATCCGGGACATGCAGGCGACGGTGCTCCTCAACGCCGACGATCCCCTGTCCCGTTACATCGGCCTCACCGCGGGCCGCCCCGCGGTCTACTACGGCATGGAGAGGGGCATGGCGAAGCCGCCGGAGCGCGAGACGATGCGCGACGGCACGCTCTGCCTGCGCTGCGGCCGCCCGCTCCGCTACGAGGGCTTCTTCTACGGCCAACTGGGGGTGTACGAGTGCCCCGCCTGCGGCTTTGCGCGGCCTTCGCCGGACTTCATGGGCGAATACGACGGCGCGTCGCTGCGCGTGACCGGCGGCGGCGCCCCGGCACGCTTCCAGCTGCCGGTGCGCGGCGTGTTCAACGCCTACAACGCCCTCGCCGCGATCGCCATGGCGCGCCTGCAAGGAGTCCCGGACAGCGCCGTCGAGGAGGCGCTGCGCCGCTACCGGGGTCCGCTGGGACGCATGCAGGTGTACGGGACGGATCCGGCGTCGGTGCTCAACCTCGTCAAGAATCCGGCCGGCTGCGACACGGTGCTGGAGACGCTCTGCGGGGAAGACGTGGACAAGGTGCTGTGCATCGCCATCAACGACCTCGCCGCCGACGGCCGCGACGTGTCCTGGTTGTGGGACGCCGACTTTGAACGGATCCCGGAGCGCGGCCGCGCCGTCTTGTGCGTGACGACGGGCCTGCGCGCCGAGGATATGGCGCTGCGGCTTAAGTACGCCGGGTACCCGACGGGCCGGCTGGAAGTGGTGCCCGATCCGGACGCGGCGCTCGACCGGTCTCTGGAAGCGGCACGCGCGCACGGCGTGCCGGTCGTGCACGTGCTGGCCACGTATACGGCGCTCTACCCGATGGCGGAAGCGCTGCGGCGCAGGGCCGCGGCGGCCGAGCCGGCGCCGGCCCGTGCGGCGCGGGAGGGGGAGCGGCCGTGAAGCGGGAGTTGCACCTCGCCCACATGTACCCGGACCTGCTCAATCTCTACGGTGACCGCGGCAACCTCCTGATCCTGCGGCGCCGCTGCGAGTGGCGGGGCATCCCCGTGCGCGTGACGCTCGTGACCCAGGCGGACGAACCGCGCCTTGCCGAGTATCACCTCGTGCTCTTGGGAGGCGGCTCGGACCGCGAGCAGGCGTCGGTGGCGCAGGCGCTTCTGAAGAAGCGGCAGGAGTGGAAGGCCGCGGTGGAAGGCGGCCTGCCGCTCTTGGCGGTGTGCGGCGGGTATCAACTGCTGGGAGAGTTCTACCAGCTCGCCGATGGGACGAAGCTGCCCGGCCTGGGTGTGCTCGACCTCGTCACGACGGCCGGACGGCCGCGGTTGATCGGCAACATCGCGGTGGAGTCGCCGGAGGCCGGGATCATCGTCGGATTTGAGAACCATGGCGGCCGCACGGTTCACCGGCACGAGCCCCTCGGCCGCGTGCTCTCCGGGCACGGCAACAACGGCCGCGACGGATTCGAGGGCGTGCGCTACCGCAACGTCGTCGGCACGTACATCCACGGCCCGCTTCTGCCGAAGAACCCGCGCCTCGCCGACTTCGTCCTGAGGCTGGCGGCCGAGTACGCGGGCATCCCCTGCGATTGGACGCCCC
>JADBKN010000017.1 GCA_014896375.1 Bacillota bacterium
CCCCAGCACAGCCCAACAACCGTCTCCCCGCACGCGGTTTGTCAATAGACCCATTGCGCGCCCTATAATCCCGGTGACCCGTCGATATCCCGCATTATGTCGACGGCTACGACTCGGGTCGGCCCCTACGCGTGCGCGCGGGCGGGGCCGGCTTGTCGCCCGCGGCCCGGCCCCGCGGCCCCGGCCCGCGCCCCACGCCCGCGGCCGCGGTCCCGGCCCGCGCCCACGCCTGGACCCGCGCCCCACGTGCGCCCCAGCGCTACCGCGCCGCCCGCACCGACTCCCTCAGCGGCCGCAACGCCTCCTCCCACCGCGCCAGCTCATCGAGCATCGCCACCGCCGCCTGTTCCAGCACATCGTTCGGATGGAACTCGCCGTCCTTGATGAACTGAGCCACGAACGGGATCGAGACAGCCTCGTTCATCGGCATCATCTTCAACGTCGTCACGATCTGCTTGATCTGCTGTGCGGCCCGCAGCCCGGCCGAGATGCCGCCGTAGCTGACGAGCCCCACCGGTTTGTAATGCCACTCCCAATGCAGGTAGTCCAACGCGTTCTTCAGCGGCGCCGTCATACCGTAGTTGTACTCCGGGTGGACGAAGACGAACGCGTCCATCTCCTCCACCAGCGCGCTCCAGCGCTTGGTGTGGTCGTGGACGTACTGGCGCAGCCGAGGATGGTGCGGCTCGTCCATGAACGGAAGGTGGATCTCCGCAAGGTCGATCCACTCCACGTCAAACGCACCGTGCGCCTCAGCCTTCTTTTGGAACCAGCGGCCGACGGGCAACCCCGCCCGTCCTGGGCGCGTGCTGGCGATCACAAGCCCGAGCCTTGGCATGGTCGCTTCCCCATCCTTCCACACGACTATCTCTTGTATAGCACAACCCCGGCAGCAAGGCGGACATGTGCTCTACCGGCCCGCTCCTACCGGTATCCGTCACCTACGCGCCGCCCCCAGCAGCTCCGCGGGCGGTTCCCCGGCCGCTCTACCGGAACCCTGAACCGGGCGTTCGACGGCGTTAAAGGGCCGAACTCAAAATGCCCCGTTGGGCTACGCCATATGTTACCATGGGTTCATGGCAGGATCTGGGAACAGAGGGTGAAGAGACATCGATTTCGAGGAGGCCTACTCGGAGTTCATCGCTGGTCACCTCTCCCAACGGAGTGGAGAGCGCCGGCGCCGTCTTGAAACGCAGGGCCATGCGGAGCGACTCTTCGCCGAACGCGTGTGGTGGCCCGCTTTCCGCAACTTCGACCACCTCCATCCCGAATACGAGGTCCGCGACTTCCGTGACGGGTACCGATACATCGACTGGGCATACATCCGCACCCACTTCCGGCTGGCCATCGAGATCGACGGCTACGGCCCTCACGCGTCGCGGCAGAGCCGGCGCGAGTTCGCGGACCAGTGGCTTCGGCAGAACCACCTCATCATCGACGACTGGTTCGTCCTCCGCTTCGCCTTCGACGATGTCGAAAGCCGGCCGCGCGCGTGCCAGCAGCAGATCCAGCAGCTTCTAGGGCGCCATCTGAGCCATTTGCCCCCGGGTTCGCTCCTCTCCGCAGCCGAACGCGAGGTCATGCGCCTTGCCCTGCGCCTCGATCGCCCATTGCGGCCGGCGGACGTACAGGCATATCTCGGCGTCAGCGACACCACCGCGATAAAGGTGCTCCGCCTCCTCGTGGAAAGAGGTTGGCTTGCCCCGCAGGGAATGGCCCACCATGCTCACCGCAAGGGTCAGCGCGTGCGCGCTTACACGGTCGCGATCAACCCTCGGGACGCGCACGCCATCTTGGGCTGAACCCCCCTCTCCCGCCTTCTGGGGACGGCCTGGCACTCCCCCTTGACCGCCGGCTGGCGCCTCCGCCCCCGACGCCCTCACGGGCGGAGAGTTACGGAGGGATCCTGCTTCGTCCATCCTCTGCCCCGCACTACAGAGCCCCTCGGCGCCGACGAAGATGTGCTGGATAAGCCAAAAACCTTGGCCTATTCCGCGCTCACACTCCATTTCGGGACGAATAAGCCAAAATTCTTGGCCTATTTTTTAAACCATATGGGTTTCAGGGCCTTCACCGCACAAGTAAGCCAACTGTTTTGGCTTATCCGACACTGCGAAGCCCCTTTCCGCAAAATACGCCAAGGTTTTTGGCTTAAGCCTTCTCGCCATCCGGGCCTGCACACCATGTTGAGCCTGAAGTAGGCAGGCGCGAACCTCACTCCGCACGGTACTCCTCGACGCCGTCCCGCACCGCGGTCGCGACGAGCAAATCCGGAAGGGCGGCGTCACAACTTCGTTGATGCGCCGCAGCGCGGCGGGGCGCAGGGGATGGCCGGCTGGCCACAGAATCATGGCTACATCATGACGATGGATCGCCTCCCCCCGCACCCAGAGATGCGCCGGTTGACAAAACGCGTCCGTGAAGCGACCTATCTCATCGCCGACAACGCGGAGCGCTACCGGCCGATCATGCGCTTCTTCTACCTGCGGCACATGGAGCACCAGTACACGCTCACGGCAGAGGATGTGCTGGCGCATTTGCGCGCAACTGGGCTGTCCAGTTACACGCCTGAGCAGTGCGAGCAGGACCTGCAACAGCTCGTGGAGTGGGGCAACCTCACCGCCGAACAGGACCGCGAGCGTCCCCGCACGCTGGAGGAATTCCTGCGCCGGCGCCTGCTCTACAGCATCACGCCCTACGGTATCGCCTTTGAGCGTCTCCTCACGGAGCTGGAGTCCGGCGGAACCCCCGGCGGCTCCCTGGACACCGGTCTCATGGGGGCGCTGTATGAACGGCTGGAAGAGCTCTCGCGGCTCTGCGGCGCGGAATCGCCGTCCGGTCGGGCCGGGCTGGAACGCATCCACCGCTTATGGGCGGCGGCCGACGGCGCGCACGCGCTCTTCGACCTCATCGGCACCCAGGCGAGCGATTACCTGGCCGCGATCCGGCGCTCGGGGCGGGACGAGGAGTCGGGGGATGTCGCCGCCTTTCTCGCCTACAAGGAGCTCCTCGCGGACTACCTCTCAGCCTACGTGCGCGAGTTGGACGACCACGGCGAGCGCATCCGCTCGCTCCTCGCATCCTGGCCGCAGAAGGGGATCCCGGGAAGGCTCGTCCAGAGCCTCACCACGTACGTGATGCATCACCTCCCCGCGCCCGACGGGCGCCCGCGCGACGAAGCGGAGGAGCGCCGCGGATTCGAGCGGCAGGTGGAGGCGCTCTTGCGGTGGTTCCAGCCGGGCGGCGGGCTGCACACGCTGCAGCGGCGCACCGTGGACACCATCGCCCAGGTGGTGAGGGAAGCTCAGCGCCTCGTGGAGCGCCGCTCCGCTGTCAACCGCAAGCGGGAGCTGGAGCACCTTGCCCTGGCGTTCGCATCATGCCGCTCCCTGGCCGACGCCCACCGTCTTGCCGGCATCGCCCTCGGCAGCGCTGTCGCGCGCCACATCAGCGGCAGCGCGGATGCCTGGACCGTCGAAGGCAGCGGGTCGAGCTGGCTCCTGCCGTCCCGCCATGTGCAGCTGAACCCGGTCCGGCGCGGGCCCGGTGCCAGGGGAACGTCCGCGGCGGTGGAGCCGGACGGGCGCCGGCAGGCGGAGGCCCTCGCCGCTGAGCTGGAGCGCCGCAGGGACGCGGCCAAGGCGTGGGAATCGCTCTTTGCCGGCGGCCGCTTGGACTTCCACAATGTCGCCGTCGACGACCCCCATCGCCGCGACGAGCTCCTGGCGCTCGTCGCCCGCTGCCTCGAGGCGCCGGACCGCACGGCCGTCGCGCCCGACGGCTCCCTCGTCCGCCTGGAGCTCCCCAACGATCGGGCCGCGGGCCGGCTGACCGCCCCTGACGGCACCGTCCACCTTCCGCGGTTCGTGCTGTACCGCCAGGAGGCGGGCGCATGAGCCGACTGCGCACGCTCGACCGCCACCGGCCGTTCATCGACCTGCTCGACCGCCCCGCGGTGACGGCCTGGGACGACCCGCTCGCGTTCCGACGGCTGCGCGCGCAGGCCGAACGGGTGCGCCGGTGGTACGCCGAACGGACGGGGTGGACCCTGGTGCAGCGCCGCGACGTCTTCCGGCTGATCAAGACCCCGGCGCTCACCAGTCCAGGGCACGGATTCCGCTGGGCCGAGGATCGGCTGGATTACGAGCTCGCCGTCTGGGTGCTGTGGTACGGGGAGGCGACGGGCGCCGAAACGTTCGTCCTGACCCACCTCACTGAGGAGATCGAGGCGCGTGCCAATGAGCTCGTCGGACCGGGCCACCTGAGCTGGGACGTGTACGCCCATCGTCTCTCGATGCGGCGCGCCCTTGCAGGCCTGGAGGCGATCGGCGTGCTGCGCCGCCTGGATGGGGATGCGCAAAAGTGGGCGGAGGACCGCAGCGGTAACAGCATGTACGAGTTCACGCCGCTCCTGCGCCACTTCTACGTGGAGCTGCCCACGCGCATCGTCGGGGAGATCGGCGCGCCGGTCCCGGCTGAAGAGGTGGCCGCCGCGTTGGAACCGGGGGCCGCGTCGCCCCTCGCGCAGTCCGTTCCGCCGGAGCAGCGCCTGTACCGGACGCTCCTGCTCTCCCCCGCGCTGTTCCGCGCGGATGATCCGGAAGCCTTCGACCTCCTCGCCCACGGCGAGCGGCGGCGGCGCATCGCTGAGGACCTGCAGGACGCCTTCGGATGGGACCTCGAGGTCACCTCCGCCTACGCATGCCTCCTGCGCCCGTCCGCCTCGGAAGTGTCGGAAACCGCGCTCTTCCCCATCCAGGGCGCACTCTCGCACGTGATCCTCCTTCTCTTCGCCGAACTGCGCGACCGTGTCCGCCGCGGCCTCTTGGAGCCGGACGCCTACGACCGCCTCCGCCTCACCCAGGCCCAGCTCGCTTCCATGGTCACCGAGCTGCGCGCTCGCTATGGTGAACACTGGGGCGCAACCATGGCGCAACTCGGCACGCGTGCGCTCGTCCAAGAGGTCCTCGAGGCGCTCACCGAATGGGACCTCCTTCGGGGACCGGACGCCGACGGGCAGTGGTATGTGATGCCCCTTGCGGCGCGCTTCAGCGGCGCCTACGCCGGCGCCGAGGCGGGAGACGGGGATGTGCCGGAGAACGCGGACGAGGTCGAGAGGGAGGCACGAGCGCAGCCATGACAGTGCAGCCGAGCCTTTTGGACGCGTGGACCAAGGCGCCGGCCTCCCTCCAGGAGGTCTGCCGATCCCTCCCTGGCGGGCCGCGAGGCTGGCGGCCGTCGCGCTTGATCCTTCAGAACTATTGGGTCTTCCAGTATGAGGAGTTCCACTTCACGCACGGCCGCCTGGTGCTGCGCGGCGCCAATGCGACGGGCAAGTCCACCGTGCTCGTCAGCGCGATCACGCTGGTACTGGACGGGGAGAAACGGCGTGAGCGCCTCGACACCTTTGGAGGCCAGGGGCGGGGGGTCGCCTACTACCTTGTGGGTCCGGCCGACGCGACGCCGGACAGCGACTTCTACTACGACGAGCGGACCGGGTACGTGGCGTTGGAGTTCGAGCACGCCACGGAGGGCCGCTTCCTCACCATCGGTGTGGGCCTCTACACCAGCCGCAACCGTCCGGACCTCTCTGTGGACTCCTGGGGCTTCGCCCTGACGGACGGTCGCCGTATCGGCATCGACTTCCATCTCTACGACGACGACCGCATCCCCCTGACGCGCCGCCAGCTGGCGCAGCGCATCGGCATCGGGGGCGCCGTTGTCGAGAGCGCCGCCGACTACCAGGCGCTCGTCAACCGCCTGCTCTTCGGCTACGAGGACATCCGCGACTACGAATTCCTGCTGCAGCTTTTGCTGCAGCTCCGCAGCCCGAAGCTCAACAAGGACATGAAGCCGTCGATGATCTGCGAGATGCTGCGCGACTCGCTGCCGCCCCTTCCTGGATCGCTGTTGGGCCAGGTGACGCAGATCCTCGACGATATCGACGACTGCCTGGAGGACGTCGAGCACACGGAGGCGTGCCTCAAGGCGGCCGAGGTGATCGATGAAAGCTACGCCCATTTCCTGAACCAGAAGGCCCAGCTGGCAGCGGCCGCGCTGCGGCGCGCCGACGCGGCGGCAGCGGAAGCGCGCCGCAAGGAGGAAGAAGCGGCGGCGGGCTTCGAGCGCGCGACGCGGGAACTCGAGGCGGTCCGCGCACGGTTGCGCGCCTTGCAGGAGGAGGCCGTGCGGGTCGAAGCTCGCCGGAGAACCCTGGAGGAACACGAAGCTTACCGCGATCACCAGCAGCTCGCCCGCTGGCGGGAGGAGCTTGAGCGTGCGGAGCGCTCGCTGCACGAGGCCGAAGAGGCTGTCCGAGCATCCGAAGCGGCCCTGCGCCGCGTCGACGACGCCGCGCGCGCCCTGGAAGACGAGTGGGCGCAGCTGCGGGAGGCGTGGCAGCGGGCCGCGGCCGACCTGGAGGAGGCGGCTGCGCGCGCCGCCTGGGATTTTGGCCGCTGGGAGGCCGGCGCAGCCGCAAAGCTCGTGCGTGAGCTGCAAGAGGACGAGGACGATGAGCCGCAGTGGTCGGCGGCTCCCCTCGCAGCCGCCGCCGAGGCGCGCATCGAACGGCTGCGGGAGCTCGGCGCAGCATACCGCGCCGCGGAGGAGGCCGCGCAGCGCCACGAAGCCGCACGTCAGAACGCACAGCGCGAACAGGAGCTGCTGGACGCAGCCGATGCCCGCCTGCGCTCCGCCGAGCAGGGTCTGGAACGCGCGCGTGAGGCCGCGCTGGAAGCGTTCCGCGCCTGGCTTGAAGCGGTGTCCGCCTTCGCGCCTCAGCCAGGCCTGGAAGCGCAGGTGGCGTCCGCCCTGAATGCGTACCTGCAGGCCAAGCCAGGCAGCGCGGACGTCTCCTGGGCCAGCTGTTTGAATCCGGTCCGGCGCGCGGTGGACGCGATGGAGGCGGGGTTGCATGCCGAAATCCGCCGGCTGGGCGCCGCTCTTGAGCTGGCGAAGCGCGAGCGCGACCGCCTCGCCGGCGAGCTGCAAGAGTGGCAGGAGGAGCGCGAACCCGCACCTCCCCGCCGCGAGGAGCAGGCGGCCGCACGGCGCATCCTCGCTGCCGCAGGGGTTCCGGCGGAGCCGCTCTATGCCCTCTGCGACGTGCGCGAAGGCATCGGCCTCGAACTGGCCGCGCAGTTGGAAGCCGCACTGGACGAAGCCGGCCTCCTCGACGCGCTCGTCGTCCCCGTCGAGGCCGCGGAGGACGTGGAGCGGCGCCTGGCCGAGGCTGGGCTCGGGGACAGGTGGCTGCGACCGTCCGATCGGATACCGGCGGCCGGGCAGGCGGGAGACGCCCCGACCGGTACGCTGCTCGACGTGCTCCGACCCCTTGAAGGGCATCCAGCCGCGCGCGATGTCGCGGCCGCTCTCACGAATATCGCCTGGCACCCGGCAGCGGGCGCAGACGGGCTCGCCGGGCTCGCGGCGGCATGGGAGGCGTCGGCGCCGCCGGCCGCCATCTCCCCCACCGCCTGGCGCGTGGGCAACCTCCACGGCCGGACGAGCCGCCGCGCCGAGGCACAGCCGCGTTACATCGGCGAGGCGAACCGGCGCCGGTACCGCGAGGCCATCATCGCCCGGCTGCGCGCCGACCTGGAGGATCAGGAGCGCCAGGTCTGGCAACTGGAGAGCGAGCTGGACGCGGCCCGCATGCGTCTTCAAAAGTTGCGCGCCGAATTCGACGAATTGCAGGCCATGCCGGCGTGGACGGGCCTGCCGGGCGCCGTGGAACGCGTGCGCCACGCGGCCTCCTGGGTGGAAGAGCGCCGGCAGGCGCTGGACGCCGCCAACGCCGCGGCCGAGGCGGCGTACCGCCACCTCCAGGCCGCCCGGGAAGCGTACGAAACGCTCGCCGCAGGCCTGCCTGAAGCGCGCGGCTCCAACCTCGACGACCTGCGCGACCTCATGGAGGCGGCGCGCCAGACGGTCGCCTGCGGCCGCGCGCTGGAATCCGAGCTGCGCCGCGTCAAGCCCTGGCGGCAACGCCGCCGGCAGAACGCTCAAGACCGTGAGGCGGCTCTGGCACGTCTGGAGCGCGATCGCCTGCGCGCCGGCGAAGCGGCGGAGCAGCGCGCGCGCTGGCAGGAGCAGTGCCGCACCCTGGAGGAGCGTCTGGCCCAGACCGGCGTGCGCGTGGAGGACCTCCTCGAGGAATTGCGCGCTCTGAATCAGCAAGAGGCGCGGCTGAAGCAAGAGGAGCTCCAACTCGTAGAACAGGTGGGCGCCCTCTCCACCGAGGTGCAGCGCAGCCACCGCGACCTGGACGATGCGCGCGCGGAGGTGGAGCGCACTCGGCACCGGCGCGAGGAAGCCGTCGCGGCGCTGCGCTCCGCCCTGTCCGCCTACCCCTCGCTCGCCCCTCTCCTAGAGATGGCGGAGGAAGATGACGAGTCCGGCCCGCTGCGGGCCGCCGGTGAGCTGCTGAAGTTCCGCCGTTCAGAGGAGAAGGACCTGGAGGACGCGGTTCGCGAAAGCCTCGACCGCGCCCGCCAGCAACTGATCACCCACTTCGCCGACCAGCGAGCCCAGCTGGTCGATTACAGCCCGTCTCTGGAGGAAGACGGGCGCGTCACCTTCCGCCACATGGGTCAAACCGTGGCGCCGTACCGGCTGCGCGCGATCCTCCTGGAGGACCTGGCCCTCAAAAGGCGCGTGCTCCAGGAGAAGGAACGGGAGCTGTACGAAGACATCATCCTGCGGGAGGTGGCGCGCCAGGTCCGCGCGCGCATCTCCGCGGCACGGGACTGGCGGGACCAGATCAATCGTCTTCTCGCGGCCCGGCAGCTCTCCAACGGCGAAGTGCTCTCCATCAGTTGGAACCCCGTCGCCGATCGCGTCACGGGCCTTGACTTCAGCCGCATCGTGGAGCTCTTGCAGCGAGACGTGGAAACCCTGACCGAGGACGAGGTGAAGGAGCTGGTGGAACACTTCCGCCAGCGCGTCGGCCAGGTGCGGCAACAGTACCGCGACGACCAGCTGGACCAGAGCTTCGCCGAGGCGTTGGCCAATGTGCTGGACTACCGCCACTGGTTCCGGTTCCAGCTCCACAGCAAACTCCCGAACGAACCGCGCCGCGAGCTCACCGACCTGCGCTTCGCCGCCCGCAGCGGTGCGGAGAAGTCCCTGGCCATGTTCGTGCCGATCCTCGCCTCCGTCCATGCCCGCTACAGGCTGGCTGCACCGGACGCCCCACGGCTCATCGGCATGGACGAGGCGTTTGCCGGGGTGGACGAGCAGAACATCCGCGAGATGTTCCGCTTCCTCGTGGAACTGGACTTCTGCTGGATCATGACCAGCGAGAAGCTCTGGGGCGTCTCGGACGCCCTGCCGGGCTGCTCCACCTATGAACTTGTGCGCAGCGGCACCGTGGTGACGCCCATCTGGACCGTCTGGGACGGGACGCGTGCCCGGAACGCCCTCACCGCGGCCGCCGGCGCCGCTGGAGCGGGCGTATGAGCCGTTCGCTGCCGGGCCGGAGAGGGCACGAGCCATCCCCGGCGGCCGGCGGTCCGCCTGCAGCCGCCGCGCGGCCCGCCAGCGGTGCGGCGGCTGCGGCCGCCTATCTGCGCACGCGCCCCTTCGGCCGGCTCATGGACGCCTGTCTTCGCACGTTCACCCGCCTCAGCCGCATCGGCGGCCGTGCTTACATCCAAGCGCCCACCTCCGACGAGCTTAACGCCTTGGAAGGGTTGCTCGGACGGCCCATGCGCCCCGGAGCGGATGGCCGCCTGGCCGTCAGCCTGCTTGAGCTGGACCGCCACTTCCGGGAGTCCACCCGGTTCCGCTGCGGCCTGGCCGAGATCCTTGAGGCGTACTTCGGGGAGCCTGTTCTCACCCGGGAGGACCTGCGCGCGTGGCGCCATGGCGCATGGGAGGCGTTCGTCGCGGGCCTGAAGGACCTCTTGGAGCTGCCCGCCGCCGCGCAATGGTGGTCCGCTTCAGGGGGCGGAGAGGAGCAGGCGCGACGCCTTTTCCGGGCCGCCGTGCAGGATCTGGCGGCCGACCTACCCCCGGCCGCCGTGCTCACCAGCCCGGCCGTGCAAGATCTGCGCCGGGCGCTGAGGCACTGCGCCCTGGCCCTCGTCCGCCTGCCTGGGACCGGTGGCGGCGTGCCCCTCCCCGTCTTCGCGCAACGCATCACCGGCAACCCGCACGCCTTCGACGCCGGCACGCTGGCCGGGCGGTTGCTGGAGACGGCGCTGGCCACGCTTCTCGCACCGTCCGGGGCCTCGCCTGGGACCCCTGGACAGCCGGCGCCCGCAGCCGGCGACGCGCTCGATGGTGCCCGCGAGGCTTCCCTCGTGGCCGCCGGGCTTTTGCGAGACGACGTGTCCTCGCTGGTGCTCTGCTACGGGTTGGCGGAAGCCGTCACGGGCGACGGCCGGCCCGTCGCCGCCGTGGAAGCCGCCCGGCGCGACAGGGCCGTCGTGGCCTGGCCGCTGCGCGAAGTTCGCCGGTGGTCCACCGCCGGCGCCCGCGGCCACCGTGTCTTCATCGTGGAGAACCCGTCCGTGTTCAGCCTCATCGTGGAGCGGCTGCGCACGCTCGACACGCCGGACGCCTCATCCGGCGAAGACACCGGCCCCCCGACCATCATCTGCACCAGCGGCCAGCCCAGCGCCGCCGCCACGCGGCTCCTCGACCTTCTCGCGGCGGCGGATTGCGCCCTCCACTACAGCGGCGACTTCGACCCGCAGGGCCTGTCCATCGCCGCCGGTCTGCGCGCACGCTACGGAGACCGCTTCACGCCTTGGCGCATGGACTCCGCCTCCTACCGCCTGGCGCTGGAACGGGCAGGCCTGCCCGGCGAGGAATGCGACCCCTACACCCTGCTCGACGATGAGGATGAGGGACTCCTTGAGCGCCTGCGACCGGCCTTCCCCGACGTCGTGGCGGAGATGTTGAAGGAGCGGCGCAAGGCGTACCAGGAAGGGCTCGTGGAAGAGCTGGCCGAGGACGTGGCGGCACTGCGATCATGAAATCGCCCGTGCGATGATGAACGCGGCCGTCGCAGCCGCCCCGCCGATGACGGTCGTCTGCACGGCGCTGCGCAGGGGCCGCAGGCCGACGAACCGTCCCTTGATGTAGCCGAAGACGGACAGCGCCACAAGCGTGACGAGGACGGACACTCTCAGCGCCGGGGTCACGTGGGGAATGAAGACGTAGGGTGCCAGGGGTATCGCACCGCCGGCGACGTATGAAAGGGCGATGGTGATCGCGCTGGTCAACGCCCGGCGCGGCTCCGGCGCAGCCAGCCCCAGTTCGAACTGCATCATGAAGTCGACCCACTCCTTCGGCCGGCGGCGCAGCGCCTCGGCCACGGCCCCGGCGGCCTCTTCCGGAACGGCGAAGCGACTGAGAATCTCCTTGACCTCATCCACCTCGCGTTCGGGGACCTCCAGGACCTCCCGTTCCTCCCGGGCGCGCTCCGCTGCGTAATGCTCCGCATCCGTCCGGGCCGCGAGGTACCCGCCCAGGCCCATGGCGATGGAACCGGCCGCGATCTCCGCCAAGCCCGCCACCACGATGATCGTCGTCGAGGCGACGGCGCCGGACAAGCCCGCCGCCAGCGCGAACGGCACCGTCAACCCGTCCGACATGCCGATGACGATGTCCCGCACCGCATCGTTGCCGGTGAAGTGACGCTCCCGGTGTTCCGCCATCGCCGCCCCCCCCGATGGAATATGCCACGACGGCCTTCGCGGCATCGGCACCCGTGGTGATCGCCGCCTTGACCCCACGACCAGACCGAAAAGGGGAACATATGTTCGTCACCGAATATGGCAGGTAGGTAGCGTCCCGGAACGCGGGTTGGACGTGTAGGGAACTCGCCCCCGCCGCAGGCGCAGAGGCGGCTGGCGGAGACGTTCGGCAAGGGGGTGAGGCCCGATGCGCATGACGGTTGCGATTCCGATCATCGTTGTGCTCGTCGCGGTTGCCCTGTACGTCTTAACAACGTAGCCTCCCCGTACGGAGAGGCTACCGACCCGAAACCGGCCCTGCGCCCCCGCTCCACGGGGAACGCCGCCGAATCGAGGCTCGCGTGACGGCGCGAGCCTCGTGCTGCCTAAACTATACGAATGCTTGCGCCGGCATGCAATCTCTTAGTGCGGGCCTGGGGTCACCGCTGGAGGACAGCGCCAGCCCTTGCCGCACTACACCCGCCGGTATCTCCGCAGCACCACCACATTCAAGGCCAGGAGCGCCACGCAATCTGCCGCAACGCCCGGGTGTACGCCCCAAGGACATCGACCCAAATGACGGCTCACACGAAGGCGCGTGCTTGGGGCAACCCGACGGGGGTCATGCCCAGCCGGCAGGACTTGGGGGCATGGCACCACGAAATTGCACCCATCCCGGCACGTGCCACGGCGACACGAGGAGACTGCAGATGGCGGACATCAAACTGTTTAGGATCAGCGACAAATCCGTTGAGGAGCTCCGCGGGAGCTCCGTCGCCCTGGAGAAATCCCTGCAAACGTTGATCGAACACAACCTGGCAACGCTCTTAGGCGTCACGTTTCTCGCCAGCGAGTACGCGACGGGACCGAAATACGGCGGCCGCATCGACACACTGGGAATTGACGAGAATCGAAGCCCGGTCATCGTTGAGTACAAGCGGGCGCTGAACGAGAACGTCATCAACCAGGGACTCTTTTATCTGGACTGGCTGATGGACCACAAAGCCGAGTTCCAGTTGCTTGTTCAACGCAACCTCGGAACCGAGGCCGCCGAAGGGATCGACTGGGCGGCTCCCCGCCTCATTTGCATCGCCGGGGACTTTACGCGGTACGACGTGCACGCCGTCCAGCAGATTCACCGCAACATCGAGCTCATCCGCTATCGTCGCTTCGGCGACGATCTGCTGCTCCTAGAACTGGTCAACGCACCGTCCGCAACGGCGTCCGTGTCGGCGTCCATGCCGCAGCCCAGCACGGCCGCACCCGCTTCGGGGCGGAGCGCTTCACCTGAAAAGACCGTTTCCGAGATTCTGGCCGATTTGACCGGTCCGTTACGCGACCTGTATGAGGAGCTTCGCGCATACCTCTTTGCCCTCGGCGACGACGTACAGGAAAAGGTTCTCAAGCACTACGTGGCTTACCGCCGCATGAAGAACTTCGCGTGTGTCGAGATCCACCCCGCCAAGAAGGCGCTCACCGTCTACGTCAAGGTCGACCCGAGCACGGTGGAGCTGGTGCCCGGCTTCACTCGCGATGTCCGCGCGATCGGTCATTGGGGAACGGGGGACCTCGAAATCACCCTGCGAAGTTCGGACGATTTGCGTCGCGCCAAAGACTTGATCGACGTGAGCTACGACGCAAGTTGATTCCCTCACACCTACGTCAACGCCGCCATGGTGTACTTCTTCAGCCCGGTCACGGGCTTCGGTACCCGGCTCGGCTATGACTTCTTCGCGGCACCGCGACTGGCCATCTACGGCTTTCTCGCCTACCTGGCGCTCTCGGGCTCCCCGCAAGGCGTGCGCATTGTCGGTTGGATTCTCTGGACGCTTCTCGCCGCGGCACTTGGCTTCAACCGCCGAGTCCTGAGCGACCACTGGCCTAAGCAGGTCCTCGCCGGGTACGCCTCCGGCGCCTGCATCCTCATCGGCATGGCCACAGGCGCCAAGCGAATCCTGCAGACGAGGCGCACCATCCCGACGGCATTCGGCAGCTGACCATAGCGAGTCATTTCACTCGTAGGTCAGCGCAAAGACAGTATCGGACAGCCAGCGACGGAAAGACTCATTGTCGCTGAACTGCTTGAACAATTCCGTGTCATCCTTCAGCAGCGCGGTCATCACACGTAAGAGCGCCTTGTCGTGCTCGATGCGGGCGTTTTGTTTGTCGGAATGCTTGCGAGCGTTCTGGTACGCGGTGTCGGCAGCTACGCGTGCGGGAATCTCCTCGGTGATCAGTTTGCGCACGCGATCAGCGTCGGTCCAGGGTATGTTGCCGAACTGATCATTGAAAGCCTTGATGATGTTCGAGAGACGATCCAGCTCCGGTTCAGGCCTGTGTCCGCCACCCGCCGTGGGCACCGGTTCGATCTCGACATCCGTTCCTGCTGGTGGATGCGATCATCATTCGCGACCGCGAAGATGGGCAGCCTTTCTGGACCGTCATGTCGGGTTCGTGCTCCAGCGGTTCAACCTTCTGCCGGACGCGCGCGTGTGGGAGAACGTGGCCCTTCCTCTGGTGTACCGCCGCGTGCCCAAGAAGAAGCGCCACGCACGCGCGATGGAACTGCTTTCGAGGTTCGGGCTGGCCGACAAGGCGGACCAGTATCCGGCGCAACTCAGCGCCGGGCAGGAGCAACGGGTCGCCATCTGCAGGGCGCTCGCCGGCGAGCCGGCGCTCATCTTGGCAGACGAGCCCACGGGGAGCGTGGACCGCGCCGCGGGAAAGGTCATCATGGAGGAACTGGTCGCCGCGCAGAAACGGGGCAAGACCGTGGTGCTCGTCACCCACGACCTGAGCCTTGTCGAATACGCCGACCACCTCGTGGAAATCTCCGACGGACGGGTCGTGCGGAACGAACGGCTCTCATGAGGGTGCCGCCCGGAAAGACCGAATAGTGATTTCAACTGTTCACTGGTGCGGAATCGCCAATCTCTCCCTACACCGCCCGCGCGAGTCGGCGCCGCCGGTTCCAGAGTTTCCACGCGAGGTTGTACGCGCCGCCCAGGATCGCGCCCGCGCTCGACGCTAGGAACACGAACTCCCACTCCTTGCCGTCGAGGGGTCGCTGTGGGAGGCGTCGCTCAACCCCGGAAGGTAGATGACGTACCAGAGCACGGCGAGGAACGCGACCGCCGCCGCCACGAGGCACGCAGTGCTTGAAGCGTGAACCTAACGTATGGCACGGTCCGGACGTGACTTTGCCGCCTCACGGCGTCTGGAAGGATGTGCCCCGCGCCGCGATTGGCGTGTTCACATCACGTCGATGGCGCATCATCCTCGTTTTCGGTTGCGCGCGTTACGTCCTGGCGCGCTCTCCGTCTCTCATCCTCAAGGATATGGCCGCCACGGTTGATCAACCACATGTACGCCGCTGTGACGACAAACCCTATGACCGCCCACAACCACCAGCGCCTTGGGAAGATGAAGAAAACAATTGCGAAGGCAATCAATAGACCTGCAAACGTGATTCGAAACGACGTATCCATCTTCTCGTATGGAGATAGATTTTTGTTTAATAGAATCGCCACCGACACGCCAGCGACAACTAAAGGTGTAGCCATCAGCGCGATGATTAAGATGGCGAGTGTGGTCTCGGTCAACTTTCCAACCCCCTAGCGGCGGCGGCAGAGGCGGAGGCGGAGGCTTCTTAAGCCTCCGCCTCGCCCCTACCGGTGCGCCAGTTGCTCGGCGGCACTCCCCAGGCCGTACACGCCGCTGACATGTGCCCCGATCGCCGTGCCCGCTCGCGCAAGACCAGCGGCACACCATCTCCACCGGATAGGGACGACCCGTGGCCGCGCTCATTGTCCCCGCCTTGGCCCGGACCTCTTCCGGGGAGCACGGCCAAACTTTTTTTCCAACGCTTCACGCGCCAGCTCCAGCTCCATCGTCAACTCGCCGATTTTCGCCCGCGCTTCCTTGAGCTCCGCGGCTTGGGAGGTGTCCCCCCGTGACTTCAGGCCCTCCAGGCCGCTCTCCAGAAAGCGCTCCCGCCATTCCTCCAGCTGATGGACCGACACCTTGACCTCCCGCGAGACCTCGTCCACCGTCTCGCCCCGCAACAGCCGCAGAACCACCTCGCGCTTGCGCTTCGCGGACCAACGCTTCACCAACCCCACCAACTCCCTCTGGACAGGGTCTCATTCGCCGTCCAGAGAAACCGGGTCCTATATAGCTCCACGCGCACCCCACGCTGCTTCAGGGCCTCGACCAGATGGCTCACGATCCGCTCAACCTCAGCCGTTCGCTGGCCCATTGCAGCACCTCCTCGGCCAGGCTTAAGAACCTCTGAACGACTTCCTCCGTCGTTTCCGCTTGCAGTTCATCGCGGTCCTCCGGGTAGCAGGTGGCGATGTGATAAGCCGAAAGCGTCATCAAGTCCTTGGCGGCTGCTTCCCTCGGCCATTCAGCCCTGGTCGCCAGAGCCGGCGGTCCCTTGCCGCGCACAGTGATGGCGCACCCTTCAAAGTACGACGACCACGCCATGACGACCGCCTCCGGTGAGCGCGCCCTCAACGAAGCCGACGTTCGAATGCCGGATGGACGGCCGGGTTAGGTAATCGGCGCGGCGTGCGTTCGGCGGCGCGCACCCCCGCGCCGCGATCTCCATAACCTGGGACGAGGACGCCGTCCGCGCGAGCGGCACCGTACACGGGAGGCAGGTGGAGCGCATGGCGGAAGTCCGCATCTCCTTGACCCAACGCGTGGCCCAGCTCCAGTTGGATGACGGGCGGACATTGTCCTTCCCCGTCGGCATCGGCCGCGACGAGACCCCCACCCCCATCGGGACGTGGCATGTCGTCGCGCACCGTCAGGAACGGCAGGGCGACACCACCGTGGAGGTTCTTGAGCTCAACACGCCCAGAACCATTTGCCTGAGAGGACATCCCGACCTGTCGAGCCTGGGTCGCGCCTGCTCCGGCGGCTGAGTGCGCTTCGCTCCGCGGGACGCGGAGATCGTGGCATCGGCGATGCGAATCGGCGACCGGGTGGTGATTATCCCTTGAGGTGAACGACACCCGCCGGTGCCTCAGCAACGCCACCACTGAAGGGGAATTTGGCTCGGCCGCGGGGGAAACCTCCAGCTTGCGCAGCTTGCGGGCTTGGCCGAAAAGGAGAACATGCGTTCGCCACCGAATGTCGCAGGTAGGCAGCATCCTGGTATGTGGGTTGTGTGTGTCGTCATCTAAAAGGGGACCGGTTTCCGGCGTGATCGACACGGAAAAGGAGACCACCCCGAGCCCCGGTGCCCTTACGCTTTGAGCTGGCAAAGCCAGGCGGAAGGGCGGTTAGGAGTGCTCAAGGTGGTCGATGTCGAGTATATCCGGAAGCTTCATGTGGTGAACGGTCTTTCTCAGCGTGAGATCGCCCGGCGACTGCGCCACGCTCGAAAGACCGTGGCCAAGTACCTCAACGCTCCGGACGTCGTTCCCAAGTATCGGACAAGCGGTCCTCGGCCGCGGCCGGCGATCGACCCGTTCCGCGCCGTGATCGATCAGTGGCTGGCCCAGGACCAAGAGGCACCGCCCAAGCAGCGCCATACCGCACGGCGGATCTACCACCGCCTGCGCGAGGAGTACGGGTACCGGGGCAGTGAGCGCAGCGTACAGAGGTACGTGCGCGAAGCCCAGCGGAAAGCCCCTGAGGCGTTCGTGCCCCTGGATTATGAACCGGGCCTGGAGGCCCAGTGCGATTGGGGCGAGGCTGTGGTGCTGCTGGACGGCCGTCCCACGAAGGTGCAGCTTTTCTGCATGCGCCTTTGCCAGAGCGGTGCC
>JADBKN010000018.1 GCA_014896375.1 Bacillota bacterium
CTCAGCGCGCTTCTGGCCGTGATTCTGGGGCAGGGACTCGCGCGCTGGATCTGGCTGCGCCGTTCGTGGGGGGACGAGCCGGCGGCGGAGATCGACAGGGGACTCGGCGAGCCAGCTCCTGAGGATGGGCGGATCCTGACGAGGCGGCCGTGATATTTTGGGCAGAGACAGGTGCGTCGGCGGTCGCCCCAACGCCGGTGGCGCCCGCCTAGAGTGTTCCCGAAGCGGGGGGCGATGCGACGGTGAACGCGGCGGAGACCGGGGTCCGGAGCGGGAAGGACGGCAGCGGCGGCGGCGCGGCGACGGCGCGGGCGCGGGCGATGGGGTTCATCGTGCTCGTCGGCGTCGTCAGCCTCTTCGCCGACATGACCTATGAGGGCGCGCGCAGCGCTACCGCACCCTTTTTGCAGTCACTCGGCGCGACCGCGGCCGTGGTGGGCCTCGTGGCCGGTCTCGGCGAGCTTCTGGGTTACGGTCTGCGGATGGCGTCCGGGTACCTGTCGGATCGTACGCGTCAGTACTGGTTGATCACGGGCATCGGCTACGCCGTCAACCTCTTGGCCGTGCCGCTCTTGGCGCTGGCCGGCAACTGGCCGCTGGCCGCGGCGCTCATGATCCTTGAGCGCGTCGGCAAGGGCGTGCGCACCCCCGCGCGGGACGCGATGCTCTCCCACGCCACGAGCCAGGTGGGGCACGGTTTCGGCTTCGGCCTGCACGAGGCGCTGGACCAGATCGGCGCCGTCACGGGGCCGCTCATCGTGGCGGCGATCGTGTACGCTCACGGGAGTTACCGCGCCGGTTTCGCCGCGCTTGCGGTGCCTGCCGTACTCGCCCTGGCAACGCTGCTTTGGGCGCGGGTCACGTTCCCGGACCCGCAGGCCATGGAAGCCGGGACGCCTCCCGGCTCCGCTTCAGCGAGCGTGCGGGCCGGACGGGGCGTGTGGCGGGAGTTCGGACGGCGGTTCTGGCTCTACATGGCGTTTGCCTCGCTGACCGTGTTCGGTTTCGTGCATTTTCAGATCATCGCCTTCCACTGGAAGGCGGCCGGCGTGCTCGCGGACGCGGCCATCCCGCTGGCGTTCTCCGTGGCCATGGCCGTCGATGCCCTGGCCGCGCTCCTCGCGGGACGTGCGTTCGACCGCCGCGGCCTGAGCGTGCTGGCTGTGATGCCGCTCGGCAGCCTGGCGGCGGCCGTCCTCGTCTTCGCCTCGTCCCTCTTTGCTCCGGCCGGCGCGTCCTGGCCGGCCTGGGCTGCCATCGTGATCTGGGGCGTGGCGATGGGCGTGCAGGAATCGACGATGCGCGCCGCCATCCCCGGGATGGTGAAACAGGAGGTACGTGCCACGGCCTATGGGGTGTTCAACCTGGCCTACGGCCTGGCCTGGTTCGCGGGCAGCGCGGTGACCGGCTTCCTCTACGACGTGTCGCCGGCGGCCGTGGTGGCGCTGGTGCTCCTCGCCCAGATCGCGAGCCTGCCCGTGCTGGCGGCGATCCTGCGCCCTGCGGCGCGGCCGCGCGGCGCCTCGGCCTGAGGGCGCGGCGTCGCGCCGCGCGGCGCGGCCCGGCGGCGCGGATCGCGCCGTGGGGTGCGCCCCGCCGCGCCATAGGAAAAATTTTAGGGGTATGCACGAGTTTGCATTGAATGGCAAGGTATTAGCAGTTCAGAGCCAAAGTCCGGCGCCAGCCGGACGCGGGGGACCCAATCTTCATCTGCTGGGGTGAACGGCCCAAGCGCTGGAATGGGCCCAGGGGCACTCCACCCGAACCCGACAGCTAACCCCGCCGGCGAAAGGAGTGTTGTCGTTGGTCCAACGCATCGCGCGCGCGGTCGCGGCCGCCGCGATCGCGACGGCGACCGTGTGGTCTTCGCCCGTCTGGGCGGCACCTGCGCAGTGGCACTGGGTGAGCGGGTACATCCGGCCCGGCCTGTCGTACGGCGACGCCGGCCCCGCCGTGAGGACGCTGCAGGGCGACCTGTGGCAGTTCGGCTTCAATCCCGGCCCGGCCGACGGGTACTTCGGCGAGCAGACGCGCGCCGCGCTGCAGGCGTTCCAGCGGAGCGCGGGGCTTCCGGCCACCGGCACGCTGGATGCCGCGACGTTCAACAAGATCCTGGTGACGGGCGGCTGGGCTCCCGGCGGGAGCGCCACCGCCACGGCAGCGGACAAGCCGTCGGCGCCGGCCACGGCCCCGACCGGCGGCATGACCGGTGCGGGCGTGCAGGTCAGCCCCGACGAGGTCGAGCTCCTCGTGCACCTCGTCCACGCGGAGGCCAACACGGAGCCGCTTGAGGGGCAGATCGCCGTCGCCGCCGTCGTGCTCAACCGAGTGAAGAGCCCGCTCTTCCCGAAGACGGTGCGCGACGTGATCTACCAGCCGTACCAGTTCGAATCCGTCGGCAACTACTTCTTCACGACGGATCCGCCGACGGCCGAGAACCGTGAAGCCGTCCGCCGCGCGCTAGCGGGCGAGGATCCGACGCACGGCGCGCTCTATTTCTTCGCGCCGGCCAAGACGACGAACGCGTTCCTTTGGAGCCTCGTCCAGACGGCGCAGATCGGCGGCCACATCTTCGGCGTGCCGCGCGGTTAGCCCACGCGGCAGCAAAAGCGAAGGCCGGCGAAGCTGAACGTCACACGTAAGAGGAACGGGGAGCCGCGAGGCTCCCCGTTCCGCGCTTCTGGACGTCCTCATGGATGGAGGCCGGAACCTGAGCCTTCAGGCCACGACCGCCCCGTTCACGCGCACCTCGAACGTGACGGGCGCGGCCTTCTTCAGCATGTGGCTCACGCCGCAGTATCGCTCCTGGGAGAGGTGGACGGCGCGCAGGACCTTGTCCGCGTCCAGCCCCTCGCCCTCCGCCTCGTAGACGATGTGGAAGGCCTTGAACACGCGGGGATGCTCTTCTGTCTGGTCCGCCTCCGCCGACACGCGCAGGGCGCGGAGGGGCTCCCGCATCTTGGTCAGGATGGAAGCGACGTCCATGGCGGTGCAGCCCGCCAGGGACACGAGGAGAAGTTCCTTCGGGGTGGGCCCGACCGACTCGCCGTCCTCGACTTCTCCGGAGCCGGCGACAGGGAACGGGCGGGACACGCGGTCCGTGCGCGCCTCGAAACGGAGCCCGGACTGCCACTGCAGCTCGACCTTCATGTGAGCGCCTCCCTGTGAACGATGCTGTGACGCGTGGGCAGCGCCTGGTATCGAATCTGTAACCTACTTAGCATACGCCGTGCCTTCTCAAATTCCTTCCCACACGCTACACTGGCCCCTGTTGCCCGGTACGAGGTGCCGATGCAGGGGGAGGTGATGCACCGTGTACCCTCTGACGTCATTTGAGCTTTCGCGGGACCGCCAGCAGGCGCTGCGCCGGGAGGCGGAGCGCACCCGTTTGCCGCGGGAGCGCCAGCGCCTCTTCGAGCTGGAGCTCCGCGTGCGGCGGGCGGGCCAGGCGTTCGCGGCCTATCGCTGGCCGCCGCGCGCTGCACGCTGACATCATCTGGAATCGCAGGCTCCCGCTGCAAGAGCGGCCACGCCTGTCCACCTTCGGCCGCTCTCCGCCGCCATCGCGGCCTGCGGCCGCCTAAGGCAGTTTGTGACGAACTCCCCGCGCCGGTTACCATCGCCCCACAAGCCGGGTCCGGAAGCGCTCCGCCCGCCTGCCGGACCGGAGGGGGGACCACGCGTGTCGAGAACTTGGTTGCGTACGGGTCTGGCTGTCGCCGTGGCATGGTCCGCGGTGCTCGCCGCCGCGCCGCACCCGGCGGCCGCCTCGTGGTATGTCCGCGCCTCCGCGCCCGCGACGGGCGCGACGCTTGCGCCGGCACCGGCCCCGTTTGGGGCGGTCACGTCCGGGACGGCCTCGTCCGGGAGCGCCGCCGCTCCGCCGGCGACGGCCGTCGACGCGTCACGACTGCCATGGTGGTACGCGCGCTTCACCGCCACCCAGGCGCAGCCCGCGCCCGCGCTGCAGCCTGTACCAGCGCCCCAACCCGCACCGCAGCCGGCGCCGGCTCCGCAACCCGCGCCTGCGCCGGCGCCACAGCCCGCGCCGCGACCCGCGCCCGGCGACGCTCTGCCCGCGCTGCCTGCCGGCTACACCTGGGGCACGGCGGACGAGGTGGCCTATGTGCTGAACTCGCTCAACCGCCTGCGCGCAGGCCAGGGCCTGGCACCCCTCAGCATCGACGCGGAGCTGACGCGCCTCGCCCGCCTGCGCCTGCAGGATCTCGCGGCGAACCACGTCTTCCAGCACGACACGCCCACCTACGGCACCGCCTATCAGATGGAGCGTGCCTTCGGTGACCATTGGCGCGTCATGGGCGCGGAGAACCTGGCCGCCAACCGGGACGTCTACCGCGCGGAGCTCGCGCTGGAGTCCGATCCCTCGCACCGCGCAAATATCGTCTACCCGTCCCACAGCCTGGTGGGCATCGCCGTCGTCCACGGACCGTACAGCGTCATGATCTGCGAGCTCTTCGCGGGCAACTGAGGCGGCACCCCCGCGATGGAAGTCGAGGGCCGGTCGGCGGACCGGCCTTCGCTCTTTGTGGCGAATCCGTTCCGGCCGCGTACCATGCTTTGGGACCTGCGCCCGCGTCACCTCGGAGGGATCGCCATGCCGAAAGTGTTGATCGCCGATCGATCGGTGGAAACGGTGGAGGACGGCGATGCGGCGCTCCTGCGTATCCTCATCGCCGCCACGAGCCAGCGCGCCCACTGGGACCTGGAGCGGGGCATCGTCGCGGTGGGATCGGCGCTCACCGGCGTGCGCGTGGCCGCGACCTTCCCCGAACCGGCCAACGCGGGCGTGGACGAGCTCCGCCGCCTGTTGACCGGCATGCTGAGCGCGGTGGGCGCGCGGCACGGGGGTGCGGAGGACGCCGCCATCTGCCTCCGCGTGTTCTGGACGCGCCCCGGCGAGGAGGACGTGCCTCGCGTGCGCGCGCGCTACCGGGGCCTCCCCGGCGGGCCGGCCTGGACGGCGGCGCGCCATGCGGTGGGTTTCGGCCTGCAGTGGCCCATCGAGCGCGGCACCCTGCAGTGGGACCTCGGGGGCGGGCTCGGGGCCGCGCTGCGCTTCCATGGGACGGTCGAGCTCGATGTGGCGGTGCCGCCCCGCGGCCTGACGGCCGAGAACGCGCACGAGTGGGCCGATGCGCTCTATGCGCTGCTCCTCGCCGCGGCGGGGGAGGAGCGGTCCGTGGAGGAGGTCTCCGCCGTGCGCCGCGCGCTCTTGGGGAGGTCCGGGGCGGAGGTCCCGGAGGTGCCGGTGGGGGGTGGGGAGGCTCCCCCCATCCTGCACGTGGCATCGGCCGGCGACGAGGCGGATGCGCACGCCGCCGCGGCGGCTGGGGAGGATGGGGCGGCCGGCGCGGAAGCGGACGCGGAGGAGAATGTGGATGCCGGGGAGGGAACCGGCGATGTGCCGGACGAGGAGCCGGCCGCCCCGCCGCCGCCGCTCGTGTGGCGGGTGCCGGCGCCCGTGGCGGCGCCGGCCGCGCCGGGCCTCCACACGTTCCGTCCGGCCGGCGGCGCGGCCCCGGCTGCGGCGCGGCCGCCGTTCCCGGCCCCGGCTGCGGCGGGCGCGCCCGCCGCGCCGGCGTCCCCCGCGGCGCGGGCCGCCCACAGCGCCGGCGCGCGGCGCGCGCCGCTCACGCCGCCGCTGCCGCCCGGCGCCGCGCCCGCCCCGCGCGGCATGGGTACGGTGAGCAGCTATCTTCAGCCGGGCGAAAGGCGCCGTCCCCTTGGGTGAATGAAGGTCGTGCCCGGCGGGTCCGGGCAGGTACCCCAAGCCTTCGCCAGCCGGCCGGCGCGCCGCTCACGCGGCTCGGACGCGCCGCATAGGCTTTCGTGACACCATCGGAAAGGAGGAAACCGATTGCCCACCCGCATCCGCATGAATGAAGTGGTCCCCGGCCCCTGTCCCCCGGAGGGCTGTCCCCCGCCGACGGAGATCGTCTGCATCGAGACGATGAAGGTCTACGACTTCTGCTTCCAGACGGACACACGCAGCAATCTCCAGTTCCCCATCCCCTCGACCTGCGGCGCGATCCCGGCGGACGCGCTGGTCGACTGCTCCGTGGGCAGCGTGAGCTGCCAGGAGACGCGGCGCGTGCCCCTGGAGAACGGCGGCGGGCTCGCGAACGTCACGCTGCTCCTCACGGTGCCGCTGACGTTCACGGTGCGGACCCGCACCGGCGAGGTCATCTGCACGTTCATGGACGCGTTCACGTTCCTCAAGACGGTGACGCTCTGCGCCCCCGAGGGGACGGCGATTGACTGCCGCGTGCCCTCGAGCTCCTGCGACGCCGCGTTCGTCGCCGGGCGCAACGTGCACGTCTCGGTCACGCTGTGCATCCTCATCGAGGCCAACGCCCTGGTGAAGCTGCTCGTGCCGAGCTACGGCTTCTGCGTGCCGTCCGAGTGCGTGACGCTGCCCTCGCCACCGGTGGAGTGCCCGCCGGAGAACCTCTTCCCGCCGCAGTGCCTGCCACCCACGTGACGTGGCGTCCGCCGGGGGCGCCCCGCGGGGCGCCCTCGGCGTTTTCGCGACCCCGAGGAGGATGCCGCGTGACCTACCTCCATGAAATGCATGCGCCCGCGCGTCTAGACCGCCGGCCGGCCGCGCGGCGCGCGGCGGCCGTCGTCCCGGCCCAGAACGAGGAGCGCACCATCGGCGCGGTCCTGCGCCAGCTGCGACGGCTGCCGCTGGACGAGGTGATCGTCGTCGTCAACGGTTCCCGCGACCGCACGGCGGAGATCGCCGCCGCGCACGGTTGCCGCGTGATCGAGATCGCCGGCTCGCTGGGCCACGACGTCGGCCGCGCGGTGGGCGCCGCCCTGGCGGATGCCGATATCTGCCTCTTCACCGATGCGGACATCATCGTGCCCGCTGAGGATCTCGCGCCTTTCCTGCGCGCGGTGGAAGACGGGGTCGACGTCGCCCTGAACGACCTCGACCGCATCATCGCCCTGCCGCACCGGCGGCACGTGGTGACGCTGGCGAAGACATTCCTCAACCATGTGCTCGACCGGCCGGACCTGGGCCTCAACTCCCTCACCGGCGTCCCGCACGCGCTCTCCCGGCGCGCGGTGGAGACGATCGGCTGGCAGCGGCTCGCCGTGCCTCCCGTGGCGCACGCCGCCGCCGTGCTGGCCGGCCTGCGCGTGCGTGCCGTGCACCCTGTGAACGTGGCCGCGCGCAACCGGGTGCACCGCTACGACTCGCCCACGCGCTTGCCCATCGTGCTGGAGCGGCTCATCCTCGGCGACCACCTGGAGGCGCTGGAGCTGGTGAAAGCGGCGCGCGGCGCGCGCGGCGGCCGCGAGGACACGCTGCGGCAGCGCGCGCAGATGGAGGCGATCGTCGCGCGGGCGCGCGAGCTGTGGGAGGCCGGCGCAGGGCCGGCCCCGGAGGAACCGCGGCCGGAGGACAGGCCGCCCACGCGGCGCCCTCCTCAGCCGCCCCTGCGTGCGCGTGCTGCACCTCAACGATTCGCAGTTCGGGCTCGGCAGCCGGCGCGACCGGCACGCGCGCCTGGGCGAGGGTCAGATCGGGCGCGAGGGGCTGCGCAACGTGCTCACGCACCCCTTCTTCCGCGCGCTGCCGTGGGAACTGGAGACGCCGGTGGAGGACTGGCGCGAATACGCGGAGCACATCCGCACGGCGCGGGACATCGCACAAGCGGGGTGACGGATCTGGCCGGACGGGCGCGCTGGACCGGGTGGGATCTCGTCCTCATCTACCTCGTGAGCCAGATCGGTCTCTCGGCGATCATCGGGCTGATCGCGTTTTTCGGCCTGCGGTCCGGCGTGGCCGAGGGTGAGCTGCGCCGGCTGGTCCTCGTGCTGGCCTACCTCGTCTCCTCGCCGTTCCTCTTGGGCGTGGAGTGGCTGTGGCTGGCGCTGCGGCGCGCGGCGGACGAGGTGCGCGCGCTCTACCGCTGGCCCGGCCGCACGGCGCTCCTCGCCTGGGGCCTGGCCGGCGGGCTGGCCGTGAAGTTCCTCAGCGACGGCGTGACCTACGTGGAGTCGCGCTTCTGGCCGCACATCGAGCAGAACAACCCGCTCGTCACGGACCCGTCCGCCTTCCGCGACCCGCTCGTGCTTGCGGGACTGTTCCTCGCCGTGGTGGTGGCGGCGCCTCTGGCCGAAGAGCTCTTCTACCGCGGCCTGCTCTTTGAGTGGCTGCGCCCCCGCGGCTGGTGGCCGGCCGCCCTGGGGAGCTCGCTGCTCTTCGGCGCGGCCCACTTCTCCCTGACGCTCCTCCTGCCGCTCTCCGTGACGGGGCTGGGCTTTGCCTGGATCTACGCCCGCACCGGCTCGCTCGTCACCTCGACGCTCGCGCACGCCGTCTTCAACGGCGTGGCGCTCGCGGCCACGTTATGGTCGCTCGCCGTCTGACGCGGCGGGGTGCCGGGGGCACAATGGGGCCGGGGGGATCCTCGTGACACCGCCGCTTCCGCCGCGCCTCGCGATGGTGGCCGCGCGCGTCCCGCACGGCGCGGTCACGGCGGACGTGGGCACCGACCACGGCCTTCTGCCGGTGCATCTGCTCGCCGCCGGGCGGGTGCCGCGCGCCATCGCCACCGACCGCCTGCCGCACGCTGCAGAGGCGGTGCGGCGGCTGGCGGAGCGCCACGGCGTGGCCGACCGGCTGGAGGTGCGCGTGGGGGACGGCCTCCGACCGCTCTCGCCGGGCGAGGCGGACGTCATCGTGCTGGCCGGCCTCAGCGGGCGGACGATCGCGCGCATCCTGGACGAGGGGGCTGAGATGGCCGCGGCTGCGCGCCGGCTGGTGCTGCAGCCCATGCAGGCGCTGCCGGAGCTGCGGCGCTGGGCCGTAAGCCACGGGTGGACGCTGCTAGAGGAGGAGCTGGCGGAGGACGGCGGGCGCTTCTACGCGGCGCTGGTGCTGAGCGGCCCGCCGGCCGGCCGCGCGCGTCTCGGCGACGAGGACCTCGACCGGGCCGTGGCGGCGGGCGTCGGCTTCCCGCCTTCCGTGCCGCCCTCGTGGGTGTGGGTGGCGGGCCCGCTCCTCTGGCGCCGGCGGCACCCGCTCCTGCCGGCCGCGCTGCGAGCGCGCGCGCGGTTGCACCGGGAGACGGCGGCGCGCATCGAGGCGCGAGGGGAGCGCGGCGCTGAGGCCCGCCGGCGGCACCTGGATGCGGCGGACCAATGGGAGGCGTTGGCAGAACATGTCGCAACCGAGCGCGACGGTATGGGAAGTTATTGAGGCGCTGGCGCGCCGCGGCCTGTTGCGGGCCGCGAGGGGGTCGCTGGTGGCCGGCGACGCGGGCGCGCCGGCTCGCGGCGTGCTGGTGGCGGACGGGGTCACGCCGTCGACCGTCGAGCGCGCCCGAGAACGGGACGCAGGGCTCATCCTCTGCCGGAGGCCGCCCTGGCGCGGGCGCCTGCGGCATATGCGCGCCGGGTCGGCGGCGGCGGAGCTCCTCTCGGCCCTTCTCGGAAGCGGTGCGGCGGTGGTCGTCGCCGGGGCGGCCTTGGAGGAGTCTGTGCCCGGACCGGCCGATGTGCTGGCGGCCGCGCTGGGGCTGGACGGCGTGCAGCCGCTGGAGCCGTGGAAGCGGGAGCGTCTCTTCAAGATCGTTGTCTTTGTCCCGCACGGGTACGAGGACGGCGTGCGCGCGGCCCTCGCCGCGGCCGGCGCGGGACACATCGGCAACTACGACAGCTGCGCCTTCGAGACGCCCGGCACGGGGACGTTCCGCCCGCTTGCGGGGGCGCAGCCATTCATCGGCGCCGAGGGCCGCCTGGAGCGCGTGGCGGAGGTGCGGCTGGAGACGATCGTGCCCGCTTCGCGGCGCGCGGCCGCTCTGGCGGCGATGCTGGCGGCGCACCCGTACGAGGAGCCGGCGTACGACCTGATCCCTCTGGCTAACGAAGGCCCCGTGCGCCGCGCGCGCGGCCGCGTGGGGGAGTTGCGGAAGGCGCTGGCCCTTAGCGAGCTGGCGGAAGCGGCCGCGGCCGCGCTGGGCGGCGAGTGGCACGGCCTCGGGCGGCCCGACGCCCGCGTGCGGCGTGTGGCGGTGCTCGCGGGGGGCGGCCGGCGGGGGTTGGCCGCGGCCGCCGCGGCGGGTGCGGAGGCCGTGGTGGCCTGCGGCCTGGGCGACGACGAGGCGGTCGAGTCGCCGCTTCCCGTGGTGCGCGCGAGCGCAAGGACGGCCCGTCGCCTGATCGTCGAGGATGGGGCCGCGAGGATTCGCACCGCGCTGGCCGAAGAAGGATTGACCGTGCCCGTGTGGGCGGATCCGGGCGAGGGCGCGGAGGAATGGCGCGTCGTCGCCCCGGAGGGAGGGCGGCCTTGACGAGCGGAGAGACGGTCGACTTCGCCCGACTGTGGGCGCTGCAGGATGTCGACGTACGGCTGGACGAGGTCACGGCGCGGCTGGAGGCCGTGGAGAGCGGGCGCGCCTGGGCGGAGGCGTCCGCGCGCCGCGCCGAGGCGGACGCGCGCGTGGAGCGCCTGGAGCGGGAGATCGAGGAGTGGGAGAAGCGGCGCCGCGCGGCCGAGCGCGAGCGGCGCGCGGCCGAGGACGAGGCTGCGCGCATGCGGGAGAGGCTCTACGGCGGCGCCGTGCGCAGCGCGCGGGAGATCGACAGCGTGGAGCGGCAGATCGCCGCCGCGCGCGAGCGCGCCGGCCGCCTGGAGACCGAGGAGCTCGAGGCGATGGAGCGCCTGGACGAACTGCGCGCGCGCCTGGGCCGCGCCGCGGAGGCCGCGGCGGCGGCGGCCCGGGCCGAGGAGGAGGAGCGGTCGCGCGCGCTGGGGGAGCGCGAGGCGCTCGCCGCGGCCGCGGCCGAGCTGCGCGCACGGCGGGAGGAGTTGCAGGCCGGCCTGCCGGCCGCGCTGCTCAGGGAGTACGAGAACGCGCGAGGTGCGGGGCGCGGCCGCGGCCTCGCGCGAACCGAAGGCGGCGTCTGCCGCGCGTGCGGCGTGGAACTGCCGCGCTCCACGTGGCAGCGCGTGCAGCGCGGGGCGCTGGAGCGGTGCGAGCGCTGCCAGCGCATCCTCGCGCCGGGGGGTGCGTGAGCCGTGGGCGAGCCGTCCGGCGGCGGCCGGAGCCTCATCCTGCACACCGACGGCGCCGCACGCGGCAACCCCGGCCCGGCCGGCATCGGCGTCCTCATCCTGGACGAGCACGGCCGGACATTGGAGCGCATCGCCGAGCCGATCGGCGAGACGACGAACAACGTCGCCGAGTACCGGGCGCTCCTGCGCGGCCTGCGCCGCGCGCGGGAGCTGGGCGCCGAGCGCGTGCGCGTCTTCTCGGACAGCGAGCTCATGGTGCGCCAGCTCTCCGGCGCGTACCGCGTCAAGCAGGAGCATCTGCGCGCGCTGCACGAGGAGGCGCTCCGCCTGGCGCGCGCCTTCGCGGCGTTCGACATCGTCCACGTGCCGCGCGAGCGCAACCGCGAGGCCGACCGGCTGGCGAACGAGGGCATCGATCGCACGGCGCGGGCGTGAGGCGGGGGTCGCGGGGTGCGGGGGCGCGCGGGTGCGGGCGGCGGACGTGCCTCATCGATCGATCACTGACTTCATGCTGCCAGCCTGCTGCGCCGCGACGTGCATCGCCCAGCGTCCCCCTCACACGACCAACGTCCTGGCAGACTGCGACCGCGGAAGACGCGCGTCGCGACCTGCGGCCCGGTGTTTACACGCTCAAGCGCGCGTGCTAGAATGCGGTCCCGTGGGCGCGGTCCGAAGTCGTCACACACTTCGACGCATCGAACGCGGACCGTCAAACGTCGCAACGTCGTCCGCCATACGTGCTTTCGCTCGGATCGCGGCAAGGGTTGTCGCACGTTTCGCCGCAGCCGTCGTCGCAAGCGCCGCGAGTCGCGGCACCCGATATCGTATCCTTTGTTGCACCGGACGTCGCACGCGCCATCGCACTCCACATCACACGCGTCGTCGCACTTACGGTCGCACGCGCCGTCGCACTCAAGGTCGCACGCGCCACCGCACGCAACGTCGCACGCAGGCCGCACACGATGTCGCACGCTTCGTCGTACGCTCCGTCGCATGCTTCACCGCAAAGGACGAGTGTGTGCCGCGCCCTCTCGTGACCTTCGAGTCGGCCGAACGGCCGCGGGTACAGGGCGGCGACGCCGTACCCGAGGAAAGTCCGAACAGCGCAGGGCAGAGTGCCAGGTAACGCCTGGCGGGGGCGACCCCAGGGAAAGTGCCACAGAAAAGAAAACCGCCTGGACGTGAGCGGAGGCTCACGGGCGCCCGGTCGGACCCGAACGGGCGGCCCGCGCGGCATCGGGTCCCGTCCAGGTAAGGATGAAACGGTGCGGTAAGAGCGCACCAGCGGCCGGGCGACCGGCCGGCTTGGCAAACCCCACTCGCTGCAAGACCAAATAGGGGAGGGATGACGTGGCCCGCCGACCTCCCGGGTTGGTCGCTTGAGGCGGCAGGCGACTGCCGTCCCAGAGAAATGGCCGTTCTCGACAGAATTCGGCTTACAGGCCGGCTCGAAGCGCGGCGCCCGCTCCGGCGGGCGCCGTTCGATTTTCCCCGATCCGCGCGGGGCATCCTGAACCGCGGAGGTGGCGGTGTGACGGGCCCCGTCAGCTGGCTGGCCGCGTTCGGGCCGCTCCTTTTGGCCGCGCTGACGGCCGCCAACGTCTGGCTGACGAGGGAGATCATCCGCGCCCCCTGGCGCTGCGTCTTCCGGCTGAAGTCCTTCGGCCGCGACGGAGACGACTGGGTGGCCGCCATCGAGAACCTCGGGCCGGGTCCTGCTTCGGGCGTCAGCGTGTGGCTGCCGGTGACGGCGCCCGGCGGCGGGCGCCGGCGCCTGCGGCGCATGCGTGGTCCGTCGGCCATCGACGGCGACGAAACGCTCGTCTTCCGCCTGCCTTGCGCGTCCGGGCGCGTCGACTGGACCGGCACCCTTACGATCCGCCACCGCACCGTCTGCGGCGAGCGGCGGCGCTTCCACCTGCCGCTGGCGGAGCCGGAAAACCGGCATGCATAGGCGCTATGCCCGTCCGCCAACCTAGTGGCGGGAGCGCCGCGCTTCCGTGTGGCTGGGAGCGTCGCGCTGCCGTCCATTCGGGCCGCATGCGCCGTGGCGCGGCCACATTTTGTTCCGTGACTCCCGTGGATCGTCGCCGGTCGATGACAGAAGGGGTGCGTGGCGTGGTCGAAGTGCGCCAGGAGATCATCACGACGCCATGGACGGAGGAGGAGGACCGGCTGCTCAAGGCCGGTATCCGCGAAGGGCTGCCGCTCACGGGCAATCTCACGGCCACGGCCGCCGGGCTGCATCGCCGGTTGCGGCGCCGGCCGAGCGCCATCATGCAGCGCGTCAACGCGCTGCGCCGCCTGGACCCCGAGTTCGACCGCTTCATCCGGCAGCACATCCACCGTGTCGATGAAGGCAGCGCGCCGCTGGCCGGGATGTCTCAGGGCCAGCGCGGGCGGCTGGCGCCGGAGGCGGCCCCGCGGGCCGCGGCCCCGGCTCCCGGGCGGGCCTCGTCGAGGCCTCCGGCCGGGGGCCGTGCCGCCGCCCCCGCGCCCGCACCCGCCGGCGCGGTCCGCGCACCCGGGGCCCCCGCGCCCGCATCCGCCGCCGCGGCCCCCGCCCCCGCGTGCCCCGTGACGCAGCCCCCGGCCCAGCGCGTGCGCGTCGCCGACGCGCTCGTCGCCTGGCTTGAGAAGTACGCCGGCGCACTGCCGGCCGATGCTCATGTCCGTGTGGAGGGGTGGCTCGGTCGCCACGGGGAGGCTGAGGTGGCGATGGCTCTGGCGGATGCGCTCATGCGCTCCAATGAGCTGATTCTGGATCGCGCGGAGGCAGAGCTTCGGCGTCGCGCCGCCGAGAAGGGGAGTGGGGCACCGCCGGCAACGCCGGCGGCCGCTCCGGTGGCCGCTGCGCAGGCCGTGCAGCTGTTGCCTCCGGTGGCTCCGGCGGCCGCTCCAGAGGCCGTGCCGGCGGGGACGCCGCCGCCCGTTCCCGAGGGGACCCGCCCGGCGCCCCGTCCAGCGGGGAGCCGTCCGGCTGCAGGGCCAGCTGCTGCACGGTCGTGATGAGATGGTCGATGGAGACGGGCTTCTCAAGGACCGCGTCGACACCCGTGAGCGCCTCGCGGGCGAGCATCAGGCTGCCCGTGATGACGCAGATGCGCACGCGCCGCCAACCCCACTCCACGCGGCAGATGCGCGCCACTTCATCCCCGTTTAAACCCGGCATGATGAGGTCGAGGACCATGATGTCCGGCTCCGCCGGCGCCTGGCGGACGAAGTGGCCGCCCGAATTGAAGGAGCGCACGTCAAACGAGGCGCGCTGCAGCGCGATCGAGAAGATCTGGCGTATGGCTGGTTCGTCGTCGATGACGTAGACCGTGGCGGACAAGCCTCGTGACCCCCGGGACAATACTATGGAACAATTGGACGGTGCGGACAGTCGAACGGTGTCGAGGCGGGAGAAAATTCTACACGCAGGATTTCGCTCGGGATGGGCGAATTCACCCGTTCCGTGGTGTCACCGCGCCGGCTGAGGCGGCGCTGGCGGAAAAGGGTGGCTGGGCGTGTTCGTGCGGGACGTGTGCGTGCGCAATGTGCAGTGCGTGACGGTGACGGCCACGGCCGAGGAGGCGCTGGCGCTCGTGGAGGCGACGGGCCTGCACTCCATTCCCGTCGTGCAGGACCAGGCGATCGTCGGCGTGATCACGTCCGAGGCGCTCTATCAGCACAAGCTGGCGGGCCGCTCCGCGGAAGAGCCGGTGGGCTCCATCATGGGGCCGGCGCCGGACCCCGTGCGCTTCTCCTCGCTCGTCGAGGAGGCGGCCGCGCGCATGGTGGGCCAGCCGTACAACTTCCTCCCCGTCGTCGAGGCTGACGGCCGCTTCGCGGCGATCGTCACGCGGGACGCGCTCTTCGCCGAGCTCTGCCGCCTCTTCGGGCTCGGGGAGACGAACACGCGCTACACGCTGCTCGTCATCGACCGGCCGGGGCAGATCGCGCGCCTGGCGGAGATCGTCTACGAGCACCACGGCAACATCACCCATCTCATCACACACCGTACCGACCAGCCGGACCGCTACATCGTGGTCCTGCGCGTCTCGGTGGCGAGCCCCGGCCGCCTGGCGCACGCCTTCGCCATGGCGGGGTTCGGCGTGCTCGACGCCATCAATTTCGAGAACGGCCGGCGCATCGGCTCTGCGCTGGGCCTCCTCGCAGACCCGGACAGCGCCATCGAAGATTGAAACGGGGACGGAACGCCCCGCCTACTCCCGGATTTCCACGTCGTAGCCGCAGTCGTGGTTCAGGAGCGGCCCGACGATGAACCTGCCGTCTGTCCAGGCCACCATCACCTGCTCGGCTTCCTCGGCCGCCGCCGCGTCCACGGCGAACGGCACGCCGGCCACCACGCCCGTGTGGTCGCCTGCCCGGACGCGGTCGAAGGACAGCTGCCACGACCCGTCCGGCGCCACCTGGATGCGCACGGCCTCCCCGCCCGCGGCCTGCAACTCGCGCAGAAGCCGCTGGGCGGTGTCGCGGCTGACGAGAATGTCCATCGGTCGACGCCTCCCCATCTAGGGTACTCCACTTGAGGGCGGAAACGTCGCACGGCGCGGGACCGCAGCTGCAGCCGGCGCCTATCGCGCGCCGCGGATGCGCCAGACGAGGACGGAGCCCAGGAGCCCGGTGGCGAAAGCGGCCGCGAAGAGCGCGGGATAGGCGAGGTCCGGGCCGAGGCGCCCGCCGAACGCCAGCGCCCAGGCGCCCACGGCCGGGGCCGCGACCTGCGGCAGGATCGAGGCGATGCTCCACAAGCCGAGGTCTTTCGCGGCGTGCGCGGAGGAGGGCAGCACGTCGACGGCCAGCGCCCAGTCGACGCTCGTGAAGGCGCCGTAGCCGAGACCGAAGACGATGCCGCCCGCGAGGACCAGCGGCCACGCGTGGACGAAGGCGAAGAGCGCCGCGGTGCCGGCCATCAGCACGCCGGCGGCCGCGACGAGCGGCCGGCGGCCCAGCCGGTCGGAGGCCGCCCCGGCGAGCATGGCGCTCACCGTGGCGCCGAGGAGCACAGCGAGGCTCACGAGGGTCGTCTTCTGTACGTAGCCTGCCGGCGAGATCTCGTCCTTGATGTAATACTCAAGGAACACCAGCAGGATGTAGAAGCTCAGCATGACGAGCCCCCGCGTGATGAAGAGCCAGGCGAAGTCCGGGTGGCGGCGCGGGCTCACCCAGAAGGAGCGCCAGAGCTCCGCCCAGGAAGGCGGCTCGCCGCCCAGCGCCTCCGGCACGCGCCGCACGGTGACGGCGAGGCAGAGGAGCAGCACGAGGACGATCACCCCGTAGAAGCCCGCTGTGTGCCCGGGCCGCACGAGAACTCCCGCCAGGCCCACGCCGGCGATGTTGCCGAGCATCGTCATGAGCCCCATGTAGCCGGAGGCGGTGCCGCGCTTCTCCGGCGGCACGAGGTCCGGGATGTACCCCTGGTACGCCGCGCCGGCGACGTTGTTCGTCAGCTGGACGAGGAGGAGTGCCGCCAGAAGGGCGCTGAAGGACGGCGCGTAGGCCAGGGCGATGAGCGCGGCGGCATTCCCCAGCGTGCCGGCGATGAGGAACGGCCGGCGCCCGGCAAGCGGCCGGAGCCGGTCGCTGAGCGCGCCGAAGAGCGGCTGCGCGACCATCGCCACGACGGCGCCCCAGGCCACGGCGAGGCCCAGGGCGCGCGCCTTCTCGGCTTCCGGGACGTAGTGCAGGACCTGCGTGGGGA
The DNA here is from genome assembly GCA_014896375.1 of Bacillota bacterium. Classification (GTDB taxonomy): domain Bacteria; phylum Bacillota; class Sulfobacillia; order RBS10-35; family Bu92; genus Bu92. The sequence continues at coordinate 16,761 of JADBKN010000018.1, forward strand.
TGACGATCGTCAGGAGGGCACCCCAGTGAAAGTTGAGGGCGAACCAGAACACGGAGAGGCTGAACCCGTCCGGCAGCGGGCGGCGCTCCAATGGCACGGCGGTTGTCACGACGGATCCTCGCCCAGGGCGGCGCCGTCCCCGTCCGGATCGAGGTACCGCTCCGGCTCCTTCAGGAACGCGTCGCGACAGTACGCGCCGCAGAAGTAGAGCGTCCGCCCGCCGTGCTCCAGGATCTCGGCGCCGAGCTCAGCGGCCGTCTCCTCGTCCATGCCCATGCCGCAGACCGGGCAGCGGACCATGACCCCACCCCTCACCTTGACACTAGAGGAGCCGGATCACCTCGTAAAGGGCGCCGGCCAGCACGCTGGTCGCGGGGATGGTCACGAACATGGCGATGATGATCTCCGTGGCGATGACCCAGCGCACCTGCCGCACGTTCTTCGCGCTGCCCACGCCCATCACGCTTGAGGCGATGACGTGCGTGGTGCTCACCGGCATCTTGAAGACGCTCGCCAGGCTGATGATCGTCGCGGCGGCGAACTCGGAGGCGAAGCCGTGCACGGGGGCGAGGCGGATCATGCGCACGCCCAGCGTGTGGATGATGCGCCATCCCCCGGCGGCCGTGCCGGCCGCCATTGTGATGGCGGCGACGAGCTTCACCCAGAGAGGCACCTGGAAGGAGGGCAACGCGCCGGCGGCGACGAGCGCCACCGTGATGATGCCCATGGACTTTTGTGCGTCGTTCAGGCCGTGGGTGAGGGACATCCAAGCGGCCGAGAGGATCTGGAACTTGGAGAACCAGGCGTTGACGCGCGCCGGCGTCCAGTTGCGGAGAAGGATGTAAAGGAGCGACATCATGAGGAAGCCGGCCGCGAGCCCGGCGGGCGGCGAGACAAGGAGGGGGAGGAGCACCTTGCTGTAGGCTGTTGGCTCCACGACGCTCCACCCGTGGGCCGCCAGGGCCGCACCGAGGATGCCGCCGATGAGCGCGTGCGACGAGCTTGAGGGAATGCCGTAGTACCACGTGATCAGATTCCACAGGATGGCCGCGAGCAGCCCGGCGAGGAGAATCGTGAGCGTGACCGACGACGGGTTGACGATGCCCTTGCCGATCGTCGCGGCCACGCCGGTGGAGAGCAGTGCCCCCACGAAGTTCAATGCACCCGACATCAGCACCGCCTGGCGCGGCGTGAGCACGCGGGTCGAAACCGACGTGGCGATGGCGTTCGCCGTGTCGTGGAAGCCGTTGATGTAATCGAACACCAGGGCGGCGAGCACGACGAGCACTACGGTGCCGGTTGTCGCCTCAGGCATGCTTGATGACGATCCTCTCGATGGTGTCGGCCACGTCCTCGCAGTGGTCCGAAGCCTCTTCCAGCGCCTCGCTGATCTCCTTCAGCTTGAAGACCTCCAGCGCCGGGAGCTTGTCGTTGTGGAAGAGCGACGCCATGCCGGAGCGGTAGTGCCGGTCCATCTCGCTCTCCGCCGCCTTGAGGTCCTGGATGGCGCGCATGAGCTCGGTCTTGTTCAAGTTACGCAGATCGGCGATCATGCGCACCAGCGCGCCCGTCTCGCGGCAGAGCCCGGCGGCCTGTGCTTCGATCTCCGGGATGAGGCGCTCGATGGAGTAGAGCTCAATGCGGTCGGCGACGCCTTCGATCACGTCGAGGATGAACTCCATGCCGGACGCGATGGCGTAGATGTCCTCGCGGTCGAGCGGGGTGATGAACGAGCGGTTGAGCTCGTCGATGATCTCGCGCTCGATGCCGTCGCCCTCGTGCTCCACCTCCCGCACGTGCTCCGACCACTGCTTGCGGTCCGCGGCCGCGGAGAAGCGCTCGATCACGCCGCGCAGGGCTTCGGCGCCGCGGTGCACGGCTTCGGCCTGGCGCGTAAGGAGGTCGTAGAACCGGCTGCGCTTCGTCGAGATGAACACGCCTGTCCCCCCTATGGCTATCCTCCCACATCTTACAGGGGCCGTCCTACTTCTCAAGTGCCTGCCGGCGTCGGCGTGCAGCCGCGTTCTACGGATCCGCGCGGCGCCATACCGATCTAGCGTGCGGAGGGGGTTTTGCGGGTGGAGGCGCGCCGCTGGGCGGTGGTCGTCGTGTTCGCGTCGCTCATCGCGGGGTGCGGCCGCGGGACGGCGGCTCCGGCCGGACCGGCGCTGGCGTGCGGGGAGGGGGTGCCGCCGGCCGGCGTGGCGGCCTCCCCCTCCTTCGGCGACTTCTGGCGGTCCGTCTTGGGGCGCATGCTGGCCGCCGGCGAGGAGCCGTCGCCGCAGGACCGCCGGCTCGTCATCGACCTCAACGAGCGCACGATCACGCTCTTCGTCAAGGGACAGAAGGTGAAGACGTACCCCGTGGCCATCGGCACGGAGGAGGACCCCTCTCCCGTGGGCGAGTTCCAGGTGGTGCACAAGGACCGCGACTGGGGCGACGGCTTCGGGCCGCGCTGGATGGGCTTGAACGTGCCGTGGGGCATCTACGGCATCCACGGCACGAATAAGCCCTGGTCGATCGGCACGCGCGCCAGCCACGGCTGCTTCCGCATGTACAACGAGGACGTGATCGAGCTCTTCCCCGAGGTGCCGCTGGGGACGCCGGTCGACATCGTGGGGCCGGATCCGGAGTACGTGCCGCGGGATCTCTACGAACCTGGGGAGAACGGCCAGGACGTCGTGGTGCTGCAATTCCTCCTCCGAAGGGCCGGGTGGAACTCCGGCCGTGCCGACGGCCGCTACGGCGACAACGTGGTGGCGGCGGTGAAACAGGCCGAGGCCTTCTATGGCCTGCCAGTGGACGGCCAGGCCGGCCGCGACCTGCAATGGCTTCTGGGCTTGCGCCACGAGGGTGAGGAATCGAAATGAGCGGCCGAAGGGGAGCGTCTGGGCGCATGCGGCTTATCGCCGCCCTCTTGGCGCTCGCGGCGCTGGCCGGCGCGGTGGCGTACGGGGCGCTCGTGTGGTGGCCGGCGCGCCCGGGCTACAGCGGCGAGCGGCCCGCCTTCCGTCCGGTGGCATTGAACCCGAACGGACACTACACCGTCACGCTGTGGGACGTCGACTACACCGTGCCGGGCGCGCCGTACCGCGGGCGCGTGGAGGCGTGGGCGGCGGCGTACCACAGGGCGCACCCAAACATCACGGTGGAGGTGCGCCTCCTCCCGCCGGACGGCGCCCAGGCGGAACTTCAGGCGGCGCTGGCGCGGGGGCGCGCGCCGGACGTGTTCGCCGCTCCGTACGACTGGCCTCCGCTCGACACCGCCTGGCGCGTGCCGCTGGATCGTTATCTTCGGACGGGGAAAGGCGACGGGCGCGCCGGGACGGTGGACCCGTCCGCCTTTACGGACGCCGGTTTGGCGTCGCTGCGCGACACCCGTGGTCTGGCGGCGTTGCCGCGGTGGCTGGCTTTCTGGTGGTGGGTGGCCGACGGCCGGCGTCTCAAAGAGGACGGCGGCGCGCCCGGCCCGGACGACCTCCTTGTCGCGGTGGCGAAGAACGCCGAGCTCTGGTGGCGCATGAATCACGACGCGCTCGTGATGGACGCCGGCGGTGAGCGCGCCGCCCTGGAGATGTTCGCCGCGGCGGGGCCCTCGGAGGAGGCGTGGGCGCGCGCGGCGGCGGCGCTCGACGGGCTGGCGCGCGCCCAGGCGCTGCCGGCCGTGGACGCGGGGGCGGAGGAGACGGCGCTCATCCGCTTCGCCAAGCGGCAGGCGGTGGTGATCGGCGGCCTGACGCCGCCGGCCCTGGACCGTGTCATGCGCCGCCTCTCCTGGGCGATCCCCGTGCCGCCGCCGGGCGGGGCGGCGCCGGAGCCGCTGATCGGAGCTTCGGGTGTCTACGTCTTCTACCAAAGGCCGTACCAGGGTGTGGCGCACACGCAGGCGGCCGTGCAGGTGGCGCGGGACTACAGCCTGTGGCGCGATGCGGAGGTGGAGGCGGCTCTCGGTGTGGTGCCGGCGGGGCGGGAGGGCGCTGCCGCCTGGCAGGCCGGGGCGCCGAAGGCCTGGGCGGCGGCCGTGGGCTGGGCGCTCGCGGAAGCGGGCGCCGGGCGCGCGGTGGATTTCCCGCCGCGCTGGGACGAGCGCGCGCGCTCCGCGTGGGAGGCGGTCCGGCCGACCGTGGCGCGGCTCGTCCGCGGCGAGGATGTGCGCCTCAGCGATGCCGTCCGCGCCGCGTGGGGCCGGCCGTGAGTCGCATCCGGCGGCGGCCGCGCGCGGCTCCGCGCCGTCGATGGGCACGGCAGGAACCCCCGACCCCTGTGACGAACTCTCGAACACGTGTTCGAGAGTTTGCAGCGTAAGGGGGAGACCCTGGTGGCCGGCGGGCTGCATGAGGCGGCGGTGCGGCTGGCGGTGGCGCGGACGGACTCGTTTTGGGGAGAGGTGTCCGTCGCCTGGACGGAGCGCGGCGTGGCGGGGGTGTCCTGGGCGGCCGACGAGGCGGCGATGGTCACGGAGGCGCTGGCGCGCTTGCGCCGGGCGGGGCGGGGCGAGGCGGTGGTGGAACGGGCCGCGGCCTGGCCGGAGGAGCGGCTTCCGGGCCTGCGGGCGGCGCTGCGCCGCGGCGAGGCGTGGCCCGGCCCTTATGACGAAGACGGAGCCCCACCCTTCTACCGGGCCGTGTGGGCCGCCTGCCGCCGCATACCCAGGGGCGAAGTCCGAACCTACGCCTGGCTGGCGCAGGAGGCGGGCCGCCCACGCGCCGCGCGGGCGGCGGGGGGAGCCATGGCCGCCAACCCGTTTCTTCTCATCACACCCTGCCATCGCGTGCTGCCCGCCGGCGGACAGCCGGGGAACTACGGCGGCGGCGGCCCGGAGGTGAAGACGCGCCTCCTGGCGCTGGAGGGCGCCCTTCCGGCCCTTTCGGGTCTGCGGCCGGCGGCCTCCGCGTACGGGCACTGAACGAGCGGCTGCCGCGTACTCTATCAGCGCCATGACACGCAGACTGCTGCCGCTGGACGAGTATCACATCCGCCTCTGGACGGGACATTTCCACTTTTACATGTCCCTTCCGCTGGAGCGGCGCGCCGCCTACCGGCGTTTGATGAAGCTCTACCTGCCCATGCTGCGCACCATCGATTCCGAGGTCGAACTCCACGTCACGTACGAGAACCAGGACGAGGAGTGGTACCGGCGCCGCGCCGAGGACATCATCCCCGACGTCCCCGGGGAGCGGGCGCTGGCCGTGGCTCGGGACACGGCGTACTACATGCGCTACCGTGAGCTGCGGCGCGGCCATCCGCGCCCGCGGCGCCACCACCCGTCGACGGTGTAGAGGCGCGAGCCCAAGGGGCGGGCGGTCGAACGGGAGAAGCGCCGGGCGCATCCATGCGCCGCGGTGCGGGGATGCCGCGCGCGCCTCAGCGAGAATCACGGGATGCGGGCGTCACCCTCATCCAGGAGGCGCCGCCGTCGTCCGTGAAAAAGAGCGCCTTCGCGAAGGACTTCCGCTCCTGCGCCACCATCCAGCCGACGTCCGGCGAGACGAAGTCCAGCTGCACGACCTGAAACCCTTGCATCTCGGCCACCGTGCCCGGGGTCGAGAAGCGCTTCCAGTGGCTCCCCCCGTCTTCCGTGCGCCATCCGGCGCTGCCGTCCGCCAGCGCTACCCACGCATGCCGCTCGTCCGCTACGGAGAGGGCGACCGTGCTCGTCTCGCGCACCGTCTGAGCGAAGATTTCCTCCCAGGACGCGCCGGTGCGGTCGGAGCGGAAGAGGAGGAGTCGCGGCCCGCCGGCGCCCTCCCGCATGGCGGCGAGGAGGAGCTTCGTCCCGAACGGTGTGGGGAGTGACACCCAGCTCGGCGCGCCGCCGGGCAGAGCGACCGGGTTCCATGTGCGGCCGCCGTCCTCCGTGCGGTTCAGCACGGCGCCGGTGCTCAGCCAGCCATGATCCGGATCCGTGAAGCGAAGGTCACCCGCCACATCGCCTTCGTAGACCGCCTGCCAGGTACGGCCGTCATCACTCGTGGCGAAGATCTCGCCGCGATTGTGGTGGACGCCGCTCATCACCTCGATCCAGCCGTGGCGGCTGTCCGCGAAGTCGAGCACGATGCCGCCGTCCGTGGGGATGCGCGGCTGCACCGCGCCGAGCGGTGCCCAGGCGGCGCCGCCGTCCGAGGCACCGTACACCCGGTATGTCGTCAGGTCGAGGTACCACGCCGTGCTCCCGCCGGCAAACGCCGCGAGGCCGTTCACCGACGACGGCGCCGCCGCGGTGGCGGCGCGCGGCGTGACGTCGGTCCACGTGCGCGTGCCGTCGGTGGTGCGCAAGACGCGGCCGGCGGGCGACTGCGCCCAGCCGATCACGGTGTCCGCCATGTCGATCGAGGCCAGCGCCACCTGAGCCAGCCCCACCCCCGTACCGGTGGAGGAACGCACAGGTGCGACGCGGGACTCGGAAGGCGGCGGCACCGGGGCGCCGCAGCCGGCGAGGGACAGGCCCAGGGAAAGACCGAGGGCGAGCGCTGCGGCGGGCCGCGCGAGGGCGTGCCGGCCGCGTGCGCGCGCGGGGAGCGCGCAGAGGTGGGCCGCGCGGGCCGGCGAGGCGGCGTCCCGCGTGTGGCAGCCGCCAGCCGGCCGCGGCTTTAGGCCGATTGAGGCCTTAAACGGCCTGCCGTGGGCGTTTTCCGGCGCGTTAGCGGCGCTGGAGGCCTTACTTGTCGACATAATGGCCCAAATCCCTGACCTTCCTCAAAGATAGATGCGCACCTGCAGCTATCGGGTCCGAAACCGACCGCGCGACCGGCTTTTAGGCTCCATCGGGCCTTATGCGGGATCGTCCCGTGCCGGGCACCGGTCTAAAGCCCCTGACCGCGATACAGGGACGCTGCCTCATTGCTGTTGCTTTGGAGGCCGCGCCGGCGTTCCCTGCCGGCGGGCGGCCTGTCCACGCCCAGCCCGGCGATGCGCCGCGTGTCCCCCGCGCGCCGCGTGTCCCCCGCGCGCCGCGCGTTCCCCGAGCCCTCCCTTTCCGTGCGCGCCCGGGCGGCCCCCTCTCCCGGCGGCGCGCGAGGTCCAGTGGGCCGGCGCCCGCGCCGCCACCCGCGCGCTCGCATTTTCCGGCGTTAGCGGCACGCTGGAGGCCTTTACTTATAATGGCCGTCTGACCTTCCTCAAGACTGGTGCGCACCTGCATATCGGGTCGAGCGTTCCCGAGGGCGGCGCCTTCAGCGCCGGTAGGCGTCGACCAGAATCCGCGCCACTTCCGGGCGGGAGAACTCCGGCGGCGGGCACTCGCCGCGGGCGAGCATCTCCCGCACGCGCGTGCCGCTGAGCTGCACGCGGTCGGCGTCTCCGTGCGGGCATGTGCGCGCCGTGGCCATCGCGCCGCAGACGCGGCAGTAGAAGGCGTGCTCGAAGCGCAAAGGCTCGATGCCCAGGAGCTCCGGGGGGATGCGGTCAAAGATGCGTTGCGCGTCGTAGGTGCCGTAGTAGTTGCCTACGCCGGCGTGGTCGCGCCCGATGATGATGTGCGTGCAGCCGTAGTTGCGTCGCACGATGGCATGGTGCACGGCCTCCCGCGGTCCGGCGTAGCGCATGGCCGCCGGGAAGGCGGCCAGCACGACGCGCTCAGCCGGGTAGTAGCGCTGCAGCAGCGCCTCGTACGTGCGGAAGCGCACGTCCGCGGGGACGTCGTCCTCCTTGGTGGCGCCGACGAGCGGGTGGAGGAGGAGGCCGTCGCAGATCTCAAGGGCGCACTTTTGGATGTACTCGTGCGCGCGGTGGACCGGATTGCGCGTCTGGAACGCGACGACGCGCCGCCAGCCGCGCTCCTGGAAGATCCGGCGCGTGTCCAGCGGGTCGAGGTGATACTGTGGGAAGGCGGGCTCCGGGCGCCGCAAGAGCCACACCGGACCGCCCACCAGCACGTCGCCCTGGGCATAGAGGCGCGCGACGCCCGGGTGCCGCTCCTCCGTCGTCCCGAACACGGCGCGCGCCTCGGCGCGCTTGTCGTACGTGAAGACGTGCTCGGCGCGCATGAGGCCCACCACCTCGCCGCCTTCACTGGCCAGCGCCACAGTCTCCCCTTCGTCCGGCGCCTCGCCGGCGTCGACGGCCAGCGTGACGGGGATCGTCCAGGGCAGGCCGCTCGCCAGCTGCATGGACTCCAGCACAGCGCGGTAGTCCTCCGGGCCCATGAACCCCTCCAACGGGCTATAGGCTCCCACGGCGATGAGTTCGAGGTCGGCGGCGGCGTGAGGCGGCAGGCGCAGCCGGCGAAGGCGGCGCGCCTCCTCCAGCGCCTGGCGCGCCTCCTCGCCCTTGAGCAGGCGCTGCACGAGCAGCCCGCCGTAGGGCGCGATCGGTCCGGGCGCGTGCAGCCGCGTGTCCGCCCTACGCATGGAGCCCACACTCCAGCTTGCCCTTGCCGCGCCAGCGGCCGCTGCGGGGGTCCTCGCCCTCGCGCACCGGCGTCGTGCAGGGGAAACAGCCGATGCTCGGGTAGCCGCGGTCGTGCAGCTCGTTGTAGGGCACGTCGTGACGGGCGATGTAGTTCCACACGTCCTTGTACGTCCAGCGCACGAGCGGGTTGAACTTGACGAGGCCGAACTTCGCGTCCCACTCGACGGGCTTCGCCCGCGCGCGCGTGGGCGCCTGCTCCCGCCGGATGCCGGTGATCCACGCGCGGCAGCCCTTCAGCACGCGCTGCAGCGGCTCCACCTTGCGCATGCGGCAGCACGCGTCCGGGTCGCGCTCCCAGAGGCGCGGCCCGTAGCGCGCCACCTGCTCCTCCACCGTGAGCTCCGGCCGCACCTGGATGAGCTCCACCGGATAGCGGGCGGCGATGCGGTCCCGCACCTCGTACGTCTCGCGGAAGTGCAACCCCGTGTCCAGGTAGAAGGCCTTGGCGCCCGGCTGCACGCGGCACATCATGTCCAGGAGGACCACGTCTTCGGCGCCGAAGCTGCAGGCGAGCACGATGTCGGGGTGGAACTGTTCCATCGCCCAGCGCACGATCTCTTCGGCCGGCGCCGTCTCAAGGCGCTCGGCCTCTGCGGCCAGGCGTTCCGCCGTCCACTCGACGTCCAGTGTGGCCAATGCGTCATCCTCCTCGTGGAGTGGTCTCGCGTCGTTCCCATGCTATGGGGGCGCCGCGCGCGGCGAGCCTGTTCGAGGCGAGGTGAAACGGACGTGGCGGAAGGCACGGGGCGGCGCGCGGCGGAGTGGGCGCGCCTTGAGGCGGAGATCGCCGGCTGCCGCGCCTGCCCGAGGTTGGTCGAGTACCGGGAGCGCGTCGCGCGGGAGAAGCGGCGCATGTACCGTCACGAGACGTACTGGGGGCGGCCCGTGCCGGGCTTTGGAGACCCAGAAGCGCGCCTTTGGATCGTGGGCCTCGCGCCGGCGGCGCACGGCGCGAACCGCACGGGGCGCATGTTCACGGGGGACCGTTCAGGGGAGTGGCTCTACCGCGCGCTCCATCGCGCCGGCTTCGCCAGCCGGCCGGTGAGCACATCGCGGGACGACGGCCTTCGGCTCCTCGACGCGTTCGTCAGCGCGCCCGTGCGCTGCGCGCCGCCGGACAACCGGCCCGCGCGCGAGGAGCTCCTCCGCTGCCGGCCGTTCATGCGGAGGGAGGCGGAACTGCTGCGGCGCGTGCGGGTCGTCGTGACGCTCGGGCGCTTCGCCACGGACGCCTTCCTGGGACTTCTGCGGGAGATGGGCAGGCGGCCGGCGCCGGTGGCCTTCGCGCACGCGCGGCGCCATGAGCTGGGCCCCGGGCTGCCCGTGCTCGTGACCTCGTACCACCCGTCGCAGCAGAACACGCAGACCGGGCGGCTCACGGAGGCGATGTTCGACCGCGTCTTCGCCATGGCAAGGGAGATCCTCGAGGAGGACGGGCCCGCGGCCGCGGCGCCGCTCAGCGATCCGCGGGGATGAACGGCGCCTCGTCCGGCCGGTCGAAGAAGACGTGCTCCGCCCGCAACCGGTCCCCTTCGGGCCAGAGCCACCCGAAAGAGCAGCGCGGCGCGCGGCGGCGGTCGGTGGGCGAGCCGGGATTGAAGAGGAGGCAGCCGGCGCGCTCCTCCCGGTGCGGCTGGTGGCTGTGCCCGAAGACGACGGCGTCCGGGAGGCGGTCGCGACCCGCGAAGGCGCGGAAGGCGCGGTCCGGGGTGTCCCGCCCGGGCCCCGCGTGGCCGTGCACCAACCCCACGCGAAAGGGCCCGAGCGCCGCGACCCGCTTCTCCGGGAGTAGCGCCCACACCTCCGGGTCGTCGACGTTGCCGCGCACAGCGTGCACGGGCGCGAAGGCCTCAAGCGCGGTGAGCACGTCGGCCGAGGTGAGGTCGCCGGCGTGGAGGATGACATCCCCCGGCCGGAGCGCGGCGAGCGCCCGGTACACGACGGCCGGCAGGTCGGGGCCGCGCGCGGGCAGGTGGGTGTCCGACAGCACGAGCGCCTTCATGGCTGCCATGATACCATTCGACCACGAATCGCCACGGATGCGGGGGATGCCGGTTGGAACGGGCGTTACTCGTCTTGGTCCACCGGCGCGGGGACGCCTGGACGGCGGAGGAGGAGGCGGCCGAGCTGGTCGCGCTCGCCCGCAGCGCGGGCGCGGAGGTGGCCGGCGTCGTCGTCCAGAGCCGGCCTGAGGCCGACCCGGCCACGCTCATCGGCCGCGGCAAGGTGGAGGAGGTGCGCGCGGAGCTCTCGCGCACCGGAGCGGGGCTCGTCGTCGTCGCGCCGGAATTGACGCCCGCCCAGCAACGCAACCTCGAGCGCGCGCTGGAGGCCGTCGTGATCGACCGCACGCAGCTCGTGCTCGACATCTTCGCCCAGCGGGCGCGCACGCGCGAGGGGGCGCTGCAGGTGGAGCTCGCGCAGCTGCGCTACCTTTTGCCGCGGCTCGCCGGCATGGGGCGGGCATTATCGCGCCTGGGCGGCGGCATCGGCACGCGCGGCCCGGGTGAGACGAAGCTCGAGGCCGACCGGCGCCGCCTCCGGGAGCGCATCCGGGCCCTGGAGCGGGAGATCGAGGCGGTGCGGCGCCACCGGGACGTGCTGCGCGCCGGCCGCGCGCGTCTGGACCTACCGGTGGTCGCGCTCGTGGGGTACACGAACGCCGGCAAGTCGACGCTCTTCAACGCCCTCACGGGCGCCGGCGTGCGGGCCGAGGACGCGCTCTTCGCCACGCTCGACCCCACCGCGCGCCGCGCGCAGCTCGGCGGGCGGACGGTGATCCTCACGGACACGGTGGGCTTCATCCACGACCTGCCCCACACGCTGGTCGCGGCCTTCCGCGCCACCTTGGAGGAGGCTGCGCTGGCCGACATCCTCCTGCACGTCCTCGACATCAGCCGGGACGGGTGGGAGGAGCGCATGGCGGCCGTCGACGAGGTGCTGGACGAGATCGGCGCCGGAGCCGTGCCGCGCCTGACGGTGCTCAACCAGATCGACCGCCTCCCCGGCGGCGCTGCCGAGGCGCGGCGCCGGCTGCCGGCTGGCGTTCCGCTCTCCGCCCGCACGGGGGAGGGGCTCGACGCCCTCGGCGAGAGGGTGGCGGAGCTTGTCGCGCGCTGCGAGCGCCTCGCGGCATGGCTCATCCCCTACGAGCGCCTGCGCGTGCTCGACTGGCTGCGGCGCGCCGGCCGCGTGGAGCGCGTGGAATACACGGACGCCGGTGTGCGTGTCGTCGCCTGGTGCGACGAGGCCACGGCGCGGCGCGTGAAGAGCGCCCTTGAAGCGCCGGCGGCGCGCGGGTGAGGAGACTTCAAGGGAGGCGGATGTCATGACGATGATCGACGTCGACCGTCACTTCGCCGAGAGGCGCGAGCGCCACCTCGCGGAACTCATGGACTTTTTGCGCATCCCCAGCATCAGCGCGCTCTCGGCGCACCGCGAGGACGTCCGGCGCGCCGCCGCCTGGCTCGCCGAGCGCCTGCGGCGGGCGGGCCTGGAACACGTGGAGGTCGAGGAGACGGGCGGGCATCCCGTCGTCACGGCGGACTGGCTCCACGCGCCGGGGGCACCCACGGTGCTGATCTACGGCCACTACGACGTCCAGCCGGTCGATCCGGAATCGCTCTGGACGACGCCGCCCTTTGAACCGCAGATCCGCGACGGCCGCCTCTACGCCCGGGGCGCCAGCGACGACAAGGGCCAGACGTTCATGCACGTCCTCGCGGTGGAGGCGTGGCTCCAGGAAACCGGGCGGCTGCCCGTCAACGTCAAGTTCCTCGTGGAAGGCGAGGAGGAGGTCGGCAGCCGGAACCTGGACGCCTTCGTGGCTCGCCATCGCGAGCGCCTCGCCGCCGATGTGGTCGTCGTCAGCGACACGCCGATGCTCGCGCCCGGACGGCCGGCGGTGTGCTACGGGCTGCGCGGCATCGCCTCCATGGAGGTGCGCGTCCAGGGTCCGGCGAGCGACCTCCACTCAGGTCTCTTCGGCGGGTCCGTGCTGAACCCGATCCAGGCGCTCGTGGGGCTGTTGGCCTCGCTGCACGCGCCGGACGGCCGCGTGGCCGTGCCCGGCTTCTATGACGACGTCCGCCCGCTCACACCGGAAGAGCGGGAGGCTTTCGCGCGCCTGCCCTTCGACGAGGAGGAGTACCGCCGGCGCCTGGGCGTGCCCGAACTCTTCGGGGAGCCGGGCTACACCACGCTGGAGCGCGTCTGGGCGCGGCCCACGCTGGAATTCAACGGCATCAGCGGCGGTTTTCAGGGAGAGGGCGGCAAGACCATCGTGCCGTCCTGGGCCTCGGCCAAGATCAGCTGCCGCCTGGTGCCGGACCAGGATCCGCAACGGATCCTCGACGCCCTGGAGCGGCACCTGCGCGAGCGCGCGCCGCGCGCCGTGCAGTTCACGGTGGAGCGCGGCCAGGGGAGCCCGGCGTCCGTCGTGCCGCTCGACCATCCCGCGGTGCGCGCAGCGGCGCGGGTTCTGGAGGAGACGTACGGCCGGCCCGCCGACTTCATCCGCATGGGCGGCTCCATCCCCGTCGTGCCGACCTTCCGCGAGCGGCTCGGCGCGCCGGTCGTGCTGCTCGGCTTCGGCCTGCCCGATGAGAACTTCCACGCGCCGAACGAATTCTTCACGCTGGAGAACTTCGACCTCGGCGTGCGGGCGCTGGCGCGCTACTGGGCCGCGCTGGCGCAGTCCATGGCGGGCAGGTCGGATTAGACCGGCGGGCGCGGGGCCATCTTACTCCCGGATAGGGAGGCGGTGGCCATGCGGATCGGTCAGCGGCGGGCGCGCGCGGCGGCGGCGGCGCTTCTGGCCGCGGCGCTTTTCGTGACGGGCTGCGGCGCCGGTGCGCGTCCCAAGCCCGGCGCGACCGGCCCGGCCAAGGGGGCGTCGGAGATCGGCGCCGACGCGGCGCGCAACGCCGGCCAGATGCCCTGGGCGCCCAAGGAGCTCATCGACATGGAGGGCCAGGCGGAGAGCCTCGTGGACGCAGCCCTGGCCGGCGACTGGACGCGCGCAGACGCGAGCGCCGCCCGGCTGAAGGCGGATTGGCCCACGGTGCGCCGGGAGGTGGCGCGGCGGGGCGTGTCGGCTGCGCTCCTTTCACGCGTGGACCGGTTGGTCGCGGACGCCCTGACGGCCACGTCGCGGCGCGACGCGCAGGAGGCCGCGGGCAAGGCGAACGCCGTCACCGGATACGGCGCGGCGTTCATGAACCTCTTTCAGATGACGCTGCCGCCGCAGATTCCCATGATGGACTTCCAGGCGCGCGCCGCCATGCTCGACGCCCAGGCCGGGGAGTGGCGCACCGTGGAGGCGGAGGTGGGGGCGCTCGACGGCGTGTGGCTGTCCTTCCACCCCACGGTGCGCGCGCGGCGGCCCGACAACCGCACGGCTATCGAGCAGCGCCTCGCCGCCCTGGCGGGGGACGCGCAGGCGAAGGACGCGGCGGCCGTCCGGCGGGACGCCGAAGCGCTGATCCGCGAAGTCGACCGGCTGCGCACGCAGTTCCTGCAGGGCAAGTGAAGGAAGGCGGCCGCGGGGGGCGCGCCGGTTCAGGCGTCCTGAAGGAAGGCGGCGAGCAGGTGGGCGAGCGCCGCGCCGGCGGCCACGAGGCCGAAGAGGCCGTGCAGGGGGCCCAGCCACGGCGGCGCTGGGCGGTGCAGTTCCAGCGCCAGCCCGCTCGCCACGGCCAGCGCGGCCGCCGCCCACGCCGCCGCACCGCTCAACGCGAAGCCGTCGCTCAGGCGGCGCTGCCGGAGGTAGGCGGCCGCGTGGCGCGCCCACGCGGGCAGGAGCGGCAGCGCCACCACCGCGCCCAGCGCGGCGTGGGCGGCGTCCCACCACGGCCAGGCGGCCCGCTGCGCCGGCGTGAGGAGGGCGAGCGGCAGGCCGCTGGCCGCGGCCGCTCCCAAGAATGCGGCCAGCCAGCGGTGGGCGCGCCCTCCAAGGCGCGCGGACGGCGCGCCGGAACGGGGGGCGCCGGCACGGGCGCGCGGAGCGGCGGCGCGGCGCGGCACGGCCACGGCCTCAGCCGGCCCGGCCGGGCTTGGCCCGCAGGTACTGGCGCGGCCACTCCACGTCCACGCCCAGCTTCTGCGCCGCCCGCCTCGGCCAGTACGGCTCCCGCAGAAGCTCGCGCCCGAGGACGACGAGGTCGCAGCTCCCCTCCGCCACCAGCGCCTCCGCGAACTCCGGCTCCGTGATCAGCCCCACCGCGCCGCTCGGCACGCCCGCCTCGCGCCGCACGCGGCGGGCGAACTCCACCTGGTACCCCGGGTATACGCGCGGCGGCTGGACCGGCACCGCGCCGCCGCTGGAACAGTCGACGAGATCCACGCCGGCCTCCGCCAGCCGGCGCGCGATCTCCACCGTGGCGTCGCCGTCGAGCCCGCCGGGCGCCCAGTCCGTCGCGGACACGCGGTAGAAGAGCGGCCGATCCTCCCCCCAGGCCGCCCGGCAGGCGCGCACCACCTCCAAGGGCAGCCGCAGGCGGCCCTCCAGGTCACCGCCGTAGGCGTCGTCGCGCCGGTTGACGAGCGGCGTGGTGAACTCGTGCAGGAGGTAACCGTGCGCGCCGTGGATCTCGATCACGTCGAAGCCGGCCGCGCGCGCGCGCCGCGCCGCGGCCGCGAACGCCTCCCGCACGGCAGCGATATCCTCCAGGGTCATCGCCCGCGGCCGCGGGCCTCTCTCGGAGAACGGCTCCGCCACCGGCGCCAGCGCGTCCTCGTTGTCGGGGAAGGATTTCCGCCCGGCGTGCGCCAACTGGATGCCCGCAGCGGCGCCCTGAGCGTGGATGAAGTCGACGATGCGCCGCAACGCCGGCACGTGGCCGTCGCTCCAGATGCCGAGATCCTGCCGCGTGATGCGGCCGCGCGGCTCCACGGCCGTCGCCTCCAGGAGAATGAGGCCCGCGCCCCCCACGGCGCGCGCGCCGTAGTGGACGAAGTGCCAGTCCGTGGGCAGGCCGTCGTCGGCGGCGCTGTACATGCACATGGGCGACATGACGATGCGGTTCTTCAATTCCAGACCGCGCAGGCGAAAGGGCGTGAAGAGCGATGCCATCCGGCGGCCCTCCTCAATCCGATCGAATCCATAGTATCGCGCCGCGCGTACCGGAGAGCGTCGTCGCCCTCTGGTTCCCGTGGTTCCGGGGCTCGCTGATCACGCGCTACATGGACGCGCTGCATGCGGCGCGCCAGGGGCTTGGCGGCGCGGAGGCGGACGCCGTCGTCTTCCGCGGCTCCTTCTTCCCCAAGCCGGAGGACGCGTACCGCCGCACGCGGCGATACCTGGACTGGTGCGCGGCGCTCGAGGCGGCGGGCTTCCGCCCGCCGCGCGACGAGCGGGAAGAGCTGGAACTCTTGGTGCGCTGGGGACTCTTCCGGCGCCGCGCGGACGGCTCCCTTAAAGTGTGCGAGGATCCGCCGGCGCCCGCGGAGGTGTTCGGCGCCGGCGGTGTCGCGCCGGCGGCCGCCTCCTGGTATCCTGGTTGAGTCAGCGGCGGCGGGGCGACCGCCTTGGCGCCGCCGCGCAAGGAAAGGGGGAAGGCCGTGGTCCCGCCCGATGCTCTGCGTGCCTACCGGCGCGAGCGCCACGCGCTCGTCCGGCGGCTGATCGCCGCGGGGGCGCTGCGCAGCCAGCCGGTGGCGCGCGCCTTCGCCTACGTGCCGCGCCATGCCTTCCTGCCGCTCTCATTGGCGCCCTACGCCTACCGCGACCTGCCCCTGACCATCCGCGACGCGGCCGGCGGCCGCCTCGCCACGGCCGCGCGGCCGTCGCAGCTGGCGCGCGTGCTCGAATCGCTGGAGTTGGCGCCGGGACAGTCGGTGCTCGTGGTGGGCGCCGGCTCCGGGTACGCGGCGGCCCTCGCCGAGGCGCTCGTGGGCCCGGCGGGCGCCGTGTATCTTCTGGAGCCGGGTCCCGCGGCGCGGGAGTGGGCGCGCGGCCGGCTGGAGGCAGCCGGCTCGGGCGTGCGCGTGCTTGAGGGCGCCTCCTGGGACCTGCCGGCCGCGATCCCGGCCGTCGACCGCATCCTCGTGCAGGTCGCGCTGGCCGACTTCCCCGCCTCGTGGGACGCGCGCGTGCCGCTGCGCGGGCGGCTGGCCGTGCCGCTGGCGCTGGCCTCGCCGCTGCCGTCCGTCGTGGCCGTGTGGGAGCGGCGGCCGTACGGTTGGCAGGCTGTCGCCTGGCTCGACGGCGACGCGCCGCCGGCGGAGGCGCCGCCGGAGCTCGGTGCCGGCGGGGGCGTGGAAGCGCGCCCGGGAACGCGCGTAGCGGCGCCGGCGCTGGACGCGGCCGCCCAGCGCGCCGCCTGGCAGCGCGCGGCCGCCGCCTTCGCCGACCGCTGCTGCGTGGCCCTGCGCGGCCGGCCGAGCGCCGTGGACTGGCGCGGCCTGCGCTTCTGGATCGGGCTCGTCTTCGGGGAGCGCGCCTTCTTCGCGCAACCCCCGGACCTCGCCGGGGTGGTGCGCGACGCCGAGAACGGCGCCGCCCTGGGGCGTGACGGCGGCATCCGCGTGTGGGGAACGCGCCCGCCGGCGGCGGAGCTTGAGGACGCCGTCGAGCGCTGGGTGCGCGCCGGGCGGCCGCCGTTGGAGCGCTTCCACGTGACGGCCCGCGCCGCCGTGGGCGCGTGGGGCGGCGGCGCCGAAGCCGTCGCCGGCCGGGAGGCCGTTCCGGGGCGCGACGGCGCCGCGCGGGACGCCGCCGCCGGCCGCGAGGCGGCGGCGGCCCAGGGGCGTGCCCCGCTCTTCGCGTGGACCTCCGCCCGCGCGGCACACGTCTACCATGTGCAGCTCCACCCGCCGGCCGTGCGCCGGCTGCCGTTCGGGCCGCGCCGCGACGGCTGACGCCTCCGCCCTCGCCCTCTTCTCCCCCGCCATCCCACGCCGCAGCCCTTCCCCGCACGGAGCAGGGTGGGCGCCGCGCGCGTCGAAGTAGCCTGCGGCGATCGTGCGCCGGCGGCCGCCCACGTCTCCGAAGGAACCCATGGAAAGGCGGGACCGCGCGTGGTGAAGCTCGTCGTGCTCTTCAAGCGCCCCGAGAACCCGGAGGAGTTCGAGCGTCTCTACCGTGACACGCACCTTCCGCTGGCGCGCCGCATGCCCGGCGTGCGGCGCATGGAGCTCTCGCGTTTCACCGGCGTGCCCGGCGGCGGCGAGCCGCCGTTTTACCGCATGGCCGAGCTCTACTTCGACTCCCTGGAAGCCCTGGAGTCGTCCATGGCGTCGCCGGAGTCCAGGGAGGCCGCCCGCAATCTGATGTCCATCGCCCGCGGCATCGTCTCCATGGCGATCGCCGAGGTGGAGGAGTGAGGGACGAGCGATGACGGATTCCGCCAGCGCCGGGGGGAGCGAGCGCTACGAGACCATCGAGGTGGAGCGTGCGGTGCCCGTGGCCCTCGTGCGGCTCAACCGCCCCCAGGCGCTCAACGCCCTGAGCACGCAACTGATGGAGGAGCTTCTCGACGCGCTCCGACGGCTCGACCGCGACGAGGAGGTGCGCGCCGTCGTCCTCACGGGCAACGGGCGCGCCTTCGCGGCCGGCGCCGACATCCGCGAGATGGCGGAGCGCAGCGCTGTCGAGATGGAGCTGGAAGACCGCTTCGCCACATGGGACGCCATCCGCTCCATCAAGAAGCCGCTCATCGCGGCCGTCAACGGCTACGCGCTGGGCGGCGGCTGCGAGCTGGCGATGATGTGCGACATCATCATCGCCGCGGAGACGGCCACCTTCGGACAGCCGGAGATCGCGATCGGCGTGATCCCGGGCGCCGGCGGCACGCAGCGGCTCACGCGCGCGGTGGGCAAGTCGGCCGCCATGGAGATGATCCTCACCGGCGACCCGATCTCCGCGCGGCGCGCGCTGGAGCTGGGACTCGTGAGCCGCGTCGTCGCCCCGGAGGTGCTTTTGGACGAGGCGCTGCGCCTCGCGCGGCGCATCGCCGAGCGGCCGCCGGTCGCCGTGCGCCTCGCCAAGGACGCCGTCAATCGCGCGTTCGAGACCACCCTCAGCGAGGGCCTCGCGTACGAGCGGCGCAACTTCTACCTCCTCTTCGCCACGGAAGACCAGAAAGAGGGCATGCGCGCCTTCATGGAAAAGCGGCCGCCGCAGTTCCGCGGCCGGTAAGGGGGAGCGGGATGTCGGAGACGGTCCTCTACCATGTGGAAGACGGCGTGGCGGTCATCACGTTGAACCGGCCGGAGGTGCTGAACGCCGTCAACGACGAGCTCGGCTTCGCACTCCTCGACCGCATCCGCGAGGCGAACCGCGACAGCGCGGTCGGCGCCCTGCTCCTCACCGGCGCCGGCCGCGCTTTCTGCGCGGGGGAGGACCTCAAGGGGCAGCTGGAGGCGATGGAGCGCGGCAGAGCCGACCTCGGCGACGTCCTCCGCCGGCGCTATAACCCCATCATCCGCGCGCTCAAGGCCACGCCCAAGCCCGTGCTGGCGGCCGTCAACGGCGTGGCCGCGGGCGCCGGCGCGAGCCTCGCCTTGGCGGCGGACCTGCGCATCGCCGCGGAGACGGCCTCGCTGGTCTTCGCCTTCGTCCACGTGGGGCTCGTGCCGGATTCGGGTGCGACGTACTTCCTCACGCGCATGGTCGGCTTCTCGCGTGCGATGGAATGGGCGCTCACGGGGCGGCGCATCGGCGCGGAGGAGGCGCTGCAGCTCGGCGTCTTCCACCGCGTGGTGCCGCCGGAGCAGCTGATGGAGCAGGCGCGCGCCTGGGCGGGCCAGTTGGCGCGCGGCCCGTACAGCCTGGCGCTCATCAAGCGCGCGCTGGAGTTCGGCGCCACACATACGTTGGATGAGGCGCTCGACTACGAGGCCCAGCTGCAGGAGGCGGCCGGCCGGAGCCGCGACCACCTTGAGGGCATGCGCGCGTTCGTGGAGAAGCGCGCGCCGGGGTTCGAGCGCCGATGAGTGCGGAGCGGGACGTCGTCCTCGTCGACGCGCTGCGCACTCCCGTAGGGCGCCACCGCGGGGCGCTGGCGGAGGTGCGGCCGGACGACCTCGCGGCGCTCGTCCTCCGGGCGGCGGTGGAGCGCACGGGGCTCGACCCGGCCCTCGTGGAAGACGTGTACATGGGCTGCGCCAACCAGGCGGGCGAGGACAACCGCAACGTGGCGCGCATGGCGGTGCTCCTCGCGGGCTTCCCGGAGACGGTGGCCGGCTGCACGGTCAATCGCCTCTGCGGCTCCGGCCTCGAGGCCGTGGTGCAGGCGGCGCGCGCCATCCGCGTGGGGGAGGGCGAGGTCTTCCTCGCGGGGGGCGTGGAGAGCATGACGCGCGCTCCCCTGGTGCTGCCCAAGCCCGACGAGGCCTTCGCGCGCGGGGACCGCACCCTCTACGACACCACGCTGGGCTGGCGCATGACGAACCCCCGCTTCCCGTACCCCTTCTACAGCATGGGCGAGACGGCGGAGAACGTGGCGGAGAAGTACGCCGTATCCCGGGAGGACCAGGACCTCTTCGCCTGGCAGAGCCAGATGAAGTGGAAGGCGGCGCACGAGGCCGGCCGCTTCCGGGATGAGCTCGTCCCCGTGCCGGTGGAGAAGCGGCGGGGCGAGACGGTCGTCGTGGACACAGACGAGCACCCCCGTCCCGACACGACGCTCGAGAAGCTCGCCAAGCTGCCGCCGGCCTTCCGCGCCGGCGGCACGGTGACGGCCGGCAACAGCTCCGGCATCAACGACGGCGCGGCCGCCGCCGTCCTCATGAGCGCGGAGCGCGCCCGCGCCCTGGGCCTCAAGCCCCTGGCGCGGCTCGTCGCGGCCGCGGTGGCGGGCGTGCACCCGGACTACATGGGCATGGGCCCCGTGCCGGCCACGCGCAAGGCGCTGTCGCGCGCGGGACTGGAGATCGACCAGATCGACGTGATCGAGATCAACGAGGCGTTCGCCGCCCAGGCGCTCGCCTGCCTCCGAGAACTGGGGCTCGACCCGCTCGGCCGCGACGCGGAGCGCGTGAACCCGAACGGCGGCGCCATCGCCATCGGCCACCCGCTGGGCGCGAGCGGCGCGCGCCTCGTGGCGACGCTTCTCCACGAGCTCCGCCGCCGCGGCGGGCGCTACGGCCTCGCCACGATGTGCATCGGCGTGGGGCAGGGGATCGCCGCCGTCTTCGAGCGCATCGAATGAACGAGGGGGGCGCAGGCATGGACGTCCGGAAGATGTGGATCGGCGGCCGATGGGTGGAAGGTTCCGCCGGCGAGGTGTTTCCCACCTTCAACCCGGCCACGGGGGAGACCATCGCGCACGTGGCGCAGGCTTCCCTGGAGGATGTGGACCGCGCCGTGGAGGCGGCCCGGCGCGCCTTCGAGGGCCGCTGGAGCCAGCGGCCGCAAGCGCGCGCGCGGGCGCTGTGGAAGCTGGCGGAGCTGATGCGCGCGCACTTCGACGAGCTTGTGGCGCTCGAGGTGCAGAACAACGGCAAGGCCGTGACCGGCGTGCAGGGCGAGGTCAACCAGGCCATCGAGGACTTCGAATACTTCGCCGGCGCCGCCGACAAGATCTTCGGCCGCACGACTCCCGCCGCGCCGTACCTCCTGCACTACACCCTGCGGGAGCCGGTCGGCGTCTGCGCGCAGATCGTGCCCTGGAACTACCCGCTCATGATGGCCGCCTGGAAGCTCGCGCCGGCTCTCGCCGCCGGCTGCACCGTGGTGCTCAAGCCGGCGAGCGCCACGCCGCTCACCGCCCTGCGCCTGGGAGAGCTCATCCAGGAGGCCGGCATTCCGGATGGCGTCGTCAACATCGTCACGGGACCCGGCGCGACGGTCGGCGCCTACCTCGCCGCCCACCCCGGCGTCGACAAGGTCGCCTTCACCGGGGAGACGGCCACCGGCCGCGAGATCATGAAGCTCGCCGCGGACGGCATCAAGCGCATCTCCCTGGAGCTCGGCGGCAAGTCCCCGAACATCGTCTTCGCCGACGCGGACCTGGAAGCCGCCGTGGCCGGCTCGCTCTGGGCGATCTTTACCTCCGGCGGGGAGTCCTGCGAGGCGCGTTCCCGCATCCTCGTGGAACGGCCGCTCTACGACGACTTCCTCGCCGCGTTCGCGGAGAAGGCGGCGCGCTTGAAGGTGGGCGACCCCACGGACCCGGCCACGCACATCGGCGCCCTCATCAGCGCCGCGCACTGGCAGCGCGTGGACGGCTACGTCTGGCGAGGCGTGGAGGAGGGCGCGCGGCTCGTGACGGGCGGCGGTCGCCCGGAGGACCCGGCGCTGGCGCGCGGGCACTTCTACCGGCCCACGGTGCTCGCCGATGTGCGCCCGGAGATGACGGTGGCGCAAGAGGAGATCTTCGGCCCGGTGGTGGCCGTGATGCCCTTCGACGACGAGGCGGAAGCCATCGCCGTGGCCAACGGCACACGCTACGGCCTCGCCGCCACGCTCTGGACGCGGGACGCGGCGCGCGCGCACCGCGTGGCGGCGGCGCTGCGAGCAGGTGTCGTCACCGTCAACCACCCGTTCACGGCCTTCCCCGGCCAGGCGTTCGGCGGCTACAAACAGTCCGGCTTCGGCCGCGAGCTCGGCCTTGAGGCGCTGGAGCTCTACACCGAGGTGAAGAGCGTCACGGTGCTGACCAGCGGGCGGCCGGTGCAACCCTGGAGGGTGTGAGCGATGGGCGTCTTCGACCGCATGGCGGCCATGGGCCACGAGCAGGTCGTCTTCTGCTGCGATCCCGACACCGGCCTGCGCGCGATCATCGCCTTCCACGACACCACCCGCGGCCCCGGGCTCGGCGGCACGCGCATGCTGCCCTACCCGGACGAGGAGGCCGCGTTGGAGGACGCGCTGCGCCTCTCCCGCGGCATGACATACAAGTCCGCGGCCGTGGACGTCGACTTCGGCGGCGCCAAGTGCGTCGTCATCGGCGACCCGCACCGCGACAAGACGCCGGAGCTCATGCGGGCGCTCGGCCGCTTCGTCGAAGGCATGCGCGGCCGGCTCTACACAGGTACGGACGTCGGCACCTACCCCGAGGACTTCGTCCACAGCGCGCGGGAGAGCCGGTTCATCGTCGGCCTGCCGGTGGAGTACGGCGGCTCCGGCGACAGTTCGGTGCCCACCGCCTTCGGCGTCTACATGGGCATGCGTGCCGTGGCGCGCCACCTCTGGGGCGCCGAGGATCTCGCCGGGCGCACGGTGGCCATCCAGGGCGTGGGCAAGGTCGGCGCCAAGCTGGCGCGCGAACTGGCGGCGGACGGCGCGCGGCTCGTGATCGCGGACGTCGACGGCGCGGCGGTGGAGCGCACGGCGGCGGAGACGGGCGCGCAGGTGGTCGACGCGCAGGCCGTCTTCGATGTCGAGTGCGACATCTTCGCGCCCTGCGCGCTGGGGGGCGTCCTCAACGACGACACCATCCCGCGTCTCCGTTGCCGAGCCGTGGCGGGCTCGGCCAACAACCAGCTGGCGGAGGAGCGCCACGGGCTGGAGCTGCACCGGCGCGGCATCCTCTACGCGCCGGACTACATCATCAACGCGGGCGGGCTCATCCAGGTGGCCGACGAGCTGCACCCGCACGGGCCCAACCCGGAGCGTGTGCGCCACCGGACCCAGGCCATCTACGACATCCTGCTCTTGATCTTCCGCCGCTCGGTGGAGTTGGGCGTGCCCACCAGCGAGGCGGCCGACCGCCTTGTCGAGGAGCGCATCGCGCGCACGTTCCGCCTGAAGCGCATCCGCACATAGGGCGAAGCCGGATTCCTCCGGC
>JADBKN010000019.1 GCA_014896375.1 Bacillota bacterium
CCCGGCGCCGGAGGCAACTGCCACCGCCATGCGCGCGCGAAATCCTTCATAATGCCGATTGTGAGCCGTTCGGAAGCGCTTGCGCGATCGCTCGCCGGCCGGACGTATCCCCGCAGCGTGTGGCTTCTGGCGTTAGGCAGCGCCGTCCACGCGACCGGTCTCGCCTTCTTTTGGCCGATCAACTCCATCTACGTGCACGAGGGCTTGGGGCGGTCGGTCTCCGCGGCCGGCGCCGTCATGATGTGCCAGTCGCTCCTCGCGATGATCGGCAGCCTCGCCGGCGGCGCGCTCTTCGACCGTTGGAGCGGCCGCGCCACGATGATCACCGGCGCCCTCCTGAGCGCCGCGGGCTGCCTCGCCATCGCCGGCTGGCAGGACTTCTGGGTCTACCTCGCCGGCTCCGCCCTGTCAAGCCTGGGCTCGAGCCTGGTCCTCCCCTCCATGTACGCCTACGCGAACACCGTCTGGCCGGAAGGCGGCCGGCGCGCCTTCAACGCCGTGTACGTCGCGAACAACCTGGGCGTGGCCGTGGGGACGTCTCTCGGCGGCGTGGTCGCGCAGGTGGGCTACCGCTACTCCTTCCTCTCGGTGAGCGCGGCGATGATCCTCTTCACCGCCATGGTGGTAGCGCTCTACAGGGGCCCGGAGTGGCGGAGCGCCGGGGCGTCCGCGCGCACGATCTCCCCCGCCGAGCAGTGGGGCGTGCTGCGCCGCGACCGGCCGCTGCAGATCCTCGCGCTGGGGTTCGTGCTGTGCTGGGTGGTGTACGTGCAGTGGACGGCGACGCTGCCGAACTACCTCAAGGCGCTGGGCGTCAGCATGCCGCGGTACAGCGTGCTTTGGACGCTGAACGGGGCGCTCATCCTCCTCGGCCAGCCGCTCGTCAACGCCGTGGCGGCGCGGCTGCCCGACCCCGTCCGCCAGCTGCGCCTGGGCACGGCACTCTTCGCCGTGGTGTGCGTCATGCTGATGACGAACACCTCCTACGCGGGCTTCGTGACGGCCATGGTGCTGACGACGGTCGGCGAGATGTTCGTGTGGCCGGGGGTGCCCGCCGCCGCGGCGCGCCTCGCGCCGGAGGGGCATCGCGGCATCTATCAGGGCGTCGTCAGCAGCGCCGGCACTGCGGGGCGCATGATCGGCCCGGTGCTCGGCGGCCTTCTTTACGACCACACCTCGCGGCCGATCCTCTTCACGGTGATGCTGGTCCTTGTGGGCCTCGCGCTGGGCGTCTTCGGGACGCTTCACCGCGGCGCGGCCCGCACCCCCCGCCAGACAAGCGCATAAGGTGAGCCAGCCCGCCATGAAAGGGGGGATATCGGATGGCCAAGGGCTCCGCCCTGAAGCGCGATCCCGTCGTCCCCGGTCCCTGCCCGCCCGAAGGTTGCCCGCCCGCCACGGAGATCGTCTGCATCGAGACCCGCAAGGTCTACGACTTCTGCTTCCAGACCGAGCGCCTGAACAACCTCGTCATCCCGCTGCCGGACAGCTGCCCTCCGGGGGGCATCAGCGCGGACGTGCTGACCGGCGAGGCGACGTGCCGCGTCACCGGCTCCCAGCCGGTGGATGACAGCGGCCTCGTGAATGTGTCGCTGATCGTGATCATTCCGGCGGTGGTGGAGGTGGCCGACGAGCACGGCACGATCCTCTGCCGTTTCGAGACCACGATCACGTTCGCCAAGACGGTCACGCTCTGCGCGCCGGACGGGACGCAGATCGACTGTCGCATGGTGGCCGGCAACGAGACGGTGGTGCTGGTCGGCCGCAATGTGCACGTCTCGCTGTCCGTCTGCCTCTTGATCGAGTCCACGGCGCTCGTGAAGCTGCTTGTGCCGAGCTACGGCTTCTGCGTGCCGTCGGAGTGCGTGACCCTGCCCTCGCCGCCGGTGGAGTGCCCGCCGGAAAACCTCTTCCCGCCGCAGTGCTCACCTCCGATGGCACCGCAGCGCGCGTGAATGCGCCACCGCACGCACCATGGCGGCCGTCTCCGCGGAGGGGGCGGCCGCTGTGCCTGTCACCGCCGGGCCGGTGGGCGCGTATCTTGTCCCAGGCCTTGTCGAAAGGAGGGAAAACCATGGTCCGCAACAACCTCAACAGCCAAGTCATCCCCGGCCCCTGTCCGCCGGAAGGCTGTCCCGAGCCGACGGAGATCGTGTGCATCGAGACGGTGAAGGTCTACGACTTCTGCTTCCAGACCGACACTCGCAATAACCTCTCGTTCCCGATCCCGTCGAGCTGCTGCCACGGGGCCGCGACGGCCGACTGCTTCGTGCGCGACATCCACTGCACCGAGATCTCGCGCACGCCGATCGACGGCGGGCTCGCCAACGTGACGATCCGCGTGACGGTGACGCTGCACTTCATCGTCTTTAACGCGAGCGGCGCGAACATCTGCGAGTTCGACGCCACCTTCGTCTTCACGAAGACGGTGACGCTCTGCGCGCCGGAGGGAACGGTCATCGACTGCCGCGTCGCCGCGTCCGCGTGCGACTCCTTCGTGGCCGGTCCGAACGTGCACGTGAACATCACGCTGTGCCTGCTGATCGAAAGCACTGCGCATGTGAAGCTGCTCGTGCCGAGCTTCGGCTTCTGCGTCCCGTCCGAGTGCGTCACGTTGCCCTCGCCGCCGGTGGAGTGCCCGCCGGACAACCTGTTCCCGCCGCAGTGCCTGCCGCCCACGTAAGTGGCGGGAAGATGTGGAAAGGGCGCCCTGGGGCGCCCTTTCCGTTTAGAGCAGGGGGCGTGGGGCGCGGCGGGTCGCGGGGCGCGGCGGCCGCGTCGGGGGTGCGGCGCGGCAGGCGGCCGCGCATCGTCGATGCGCACATCGTCCATCCAATGGAAGGAGAACAGCCGTGACGGCCGTTGCCCCCACCCCGCCGAGGATCACGTCACGCCGGCGCCCGGCGCCCTACGCCCGCCGGCGTCCGAAGAGAACCGCCCCCAGCACCACGAGCGCGCCGCCAAGCCCGGCGACCCACCCCCAGGCCACGCCTCCGGAAGTGCCCGCCGGTGCCGCCGTCGCCGGCGCAGCCTCCGATGCGGCCGCCGCCTCGGAAGTGGTCCCGGATGC
>JADBKN010000002.1 GCA_014896375.1 Bacillota bacterium
CCAGGCGGCAGGAGATTGAGCACCTCATCCCGCCGCGCGCCGGCGCGGCGGGCCATCCACACGCCGTAGACGACGTGGTCGAGCTCCGCCACGCTGTGCGCATCCGTGTTCACGGCCAGCACCAGCCCGCGTTGGAGCGCCTCGAAGGCCTGGTCGCCGTCGAGATCGAGGCGCGCCGGGTTGGCGTTGATCTCCATCGCGGTGCCGTGGCGCTGCGCGGCCTCGAAGACGGCGTCGAGGTCGAGATCGTAGCCCTCCCGCCGCAGCAGCAGGCGGCCCGTCGGGTGGCCGAGCACGTCGACGCGGCCCGATTCCAGGGCGCGCACCACGCGCGCCGTCATGGCCTCGCGGGACAGGCCGAACTGGGAGTGCACGGAGGCGACGATCCATTCGAGCTCGATGCCTTCCGGGATGTCGAGCGAGCCGTCCGGGCGGATATCGGCCTCTGTACCGCGAAGGAGGCGCACGCCGGCCGTCTCGCGCTGCACCTCCGCGATCTCCGCCGCCTGAAGGCGTAGGCGCGCGGCGTCGAGGCCGCGCGCGATGCGCAGGGCGAAGGAGTGGTCCGTGACGGCGAGCGCACGGTAGCCGCGTTCGAGAGCGGCGCGCGCCATCTCCCGCAGCGAGGCGCGACCGTCGCTGGCGCTGGTGTGGGCGTGCAGCTCCGCCGCCCAGCCCTCGAGGCTCACGAGGTCCTCGAGGCGGCCGAGGCGTGCCAGGCGCTCCGGAAAGGCGCGCAATTCCGGCGGGATCCACTCGCGCCCGAGCGCCCGGAAGACGGCGGCCTCGGCAGCGGGCGCGCGGAAGCCGTAGGGGT
This sequence comes from Bacillota bacterium, assembly GCA_014896375.1. Taxonomy (GTDB): domain Bacteria; phylum Bacillota; class Sulfobacillia; order RBS10-35; family Bu92; genus Bu92. The sequence goes on from JADBKN010000002.1 coordinate 818, forward strand.
CCGGGCGCAGTGCTCCGGCGTCCGCGCCCGCCTCACCCACGAGAAGCCCGCCCGCCGCGCCTACCCCGCGCGCGCTGGCGAGCAGCCGCGTCACCGCCGCCGGCGGTCCCGTGAGCACGACGAGAGCCCAGCCCCACGCGTCCGGCGGCGACCACCAAAAGCGCACCGGCACTTCGCCGAGGGACGCCTTCAGCCCTCTCGGCGCCCCGGCTCCCAGCGCGTGCAGCACGGCCGGCCAGGCGCCGGCGGTCGGGTCGTCCGCAGCCTCAAGCGGCCGCGCCGCGCCCAACTCCGCCGGGAGGCGCCCGCGAGCGGCCTCCTCCCACGCCTCCCAGGCAGCCGCTTCGCAGGCGACGGCGACGTCGATCGCGCCCACGACCGGCTCCCGGCGCCGCACCTCGCCCACCTCAAGCGCGGCGGCCGCGCCGGCCTCAAGCGCGATCCCGACGAGCACGCGCGCGGCCGGAAACGCCTCTCCCAAAAGCATGCGCCCGGCGCGCGCCGCAAAGGCTTCCGCCGCCTGCAGGAGCGCCTGCTCCTTCTTGGGTCCGAAACCCGGAAGCGCCCGCAGGCGCTGGGCGCGCGCCGCCGCCGCCAGCCCGCCGGGGCTGGCCACGCCGAGCTCCCGCCAGAGCACGCCCACCGTCTTGGGTCCGACGCCCGGAAGTCCCAGCAACGCGCGAACGCCTTCGGGGACGCGGGCCCGAAGGCGTTCAAGCAGCGGGCAGGTGCCCGTGGCCAGGATGGCGTCGATCTTGGCGGCGATGGCGGGACCCACGTGGGGGATCTCCGTCAAGCGGCCGGCAGCGGCCAGCCGGGCCACGTCCGCCCCGGCCTCCTCCACGGCGCGCGCCGCACGACGGTACGCCGGCGCCTTTTGCGCGTCGTCGTCGAGCACCTCCGAGAGGTCGGCGATCTCCCGCAGGCAGCGCGCCACCCATTTGGCGTCGTAGCTCACGCGCCCGTCCCGGCCGCCCCGCCCGCGCCGCGGGAGTCCGACTTCGTCTCCGCGCGCCCGCCGTCCCCGGCCGTGGCGCCGCGGCGCTCCCACTCCCGCTCCAGGAGGCCCACCACGCGCTCGTGCTGCTCCGTCAGCCGGACGAGCTCGTCGGCCAGGTTCAGCGCGGCGAGCACGGCGATGCGGCTGACGCTGAGATTCGGGCGCTGGGCCGCGATCTCCCGCATTCGCTGGTCGACGCGCCGCGCGACGGCGCGGATGTGCTCCTCGCGGGCGTCGCCGCGGATGACGTACTCCTCGTTGAAGATCGTGACGGTCACGCGATTGCGCAGCTCGTCCAAGGAACTGCCCCCCTGAGCCCGTTCATGCCTAACTTTGCCACGGCGCCGCCGAGTCCTGCGACTGGAGCGCCGCTGCGCGCCGCTCCCACTCCTCGTACAGGCGCTCCAGTTCCTCCTCGACGGCGCGGAAGCGCTGCACGGCGGCCTGGGCGCGCGCCTCGTCGCGGTAGAGGTCCGGGTCCGCGAGCTGCCCTTCAAGGGCGGCGCGCTCGGCCTCCAGCGCCTCGATGCGCTCCTCCGCGGCCCGCAGCGCCGCTTCCAGGCGGCGGCGCTCGTTCTTGCTGAGCGGCGCGCTCCCTGGCGCGGCGGACGCCTCCGAGCCACGCCCGGCCGCTGCCGCGGCGCCGGTGTCGGCCGCCGCCGGGCCGCCCGCGGCGGCCCCGCGCGGCGCGGGAGCATCCGCCCCACGCGCCCCCGGTCCGCCCTCCGAGGGCGTCCCCGCCGCCCCCGCAGCCGCGCGCCGCGCCGCCTCCCACTCGGCGTACGTCCCGCGGAAGTCGCGCACCGCACCGCCCTCGAACACCCAGAGCCGCGTCGCCAGGCGGAGAAAGTAGCGATCATGCGTGACGAAGAACATCGTCCCCGGGAAGGCGTCGAGCGCTTCCTCCAGGGCCTCGCGCGCCGGAATGTCCAGGTGGTTCGTGGGTTCGTCGAGGATGAGCACGTTCGCACGGGAGAGGACGAGCTTCGCCAGGAGCAGGCGGTTCCGCTCGCCGCCCGAAAGGTGCTCGACGCGCCGGAAGACATCCTCGCCCCGGAAGAGGAAGCGGGCGAGAAGCGTGCGCGCCTCCTCCAGCGTGAAGTCGCCGGCCTCCATGATCTCGTCCAGCACGCTGCGGTCCTCGCGAAGCCCGCGCAGGTCCTGGGAGAAGTAGCCGATGTCCACCCCCGCGCCCCACAGCACCTCGCCTTCACTCGGGGCCAACTCCCCGAGGAGCAGGCGCAGCATCGTCGTCTTGCCGGCGCCGTTCGGGCCGACGAGGCCCACGCGCTCGCCCCGCTCCACGCGCGCGCTGAAGCCACGGAAGAGTAGGCGGCCGTCAAAGCGGTGGCCGAGCCCCTCCACCTGCAGCACCTCCCGCCCGCCGCGCGCGGCCGGCTCGAACGCCAGGCGGAGGCGGCGCTCGTCCAACTTCGGGCGCTCCACGGAAGGGAGCCGGGCCAGCCGCTTCTCGCGGCTCTTCGCCTGCGTGGCGCGGTTGCCGGCGCGGTAGCGGCGGACGTACTCCTCCAGCCGCCGCCGCTCCTCCTCCACGCGCCGCCACTCCTCCTCCGCCGCCTCGAGCCTCCGGCGGCGCTGCTCCACATAGGCGGTGTAGTTGCCGCTGTACGCCTCCACCGTGCCGTCGTGCACGGCGAAGATGCGCGTGACCGTGCGGTCGAGAAAGACACGGTCGTGCGAGACCATCAGGACCGCGCCGCGGTGGACCTCCGCGAGGTACCGCTCCAGCCACTCGATGGCGTCGAGGTCCAGGTGGTTCGTCGGTTCGTCGAGGAGGAGCAGGTCCGGCTGCTCCAAGAGGAGCCTCGCCAGGCCCAGCCGCACGCGCTGGCCCCCGGAGAGGAGCTCCACCCGGACGTCCCACGTCTCCGGCGGGAAGCCGAGTCCGGCCAGCACGCGGTCCGTGCGCGCCTCGCGCTCGTAGCCGCCGCGCGCCTCGAAGCGCTGCAGCGCTTCGCCGTACTCCGCCAGAAGCGCCGCATCGCCCGGCCGCGCGCGCAGCTCCGCCTCCATCTCCCTCAGGCGGCGCTCCAGCCCATCGAGCTCCGCGAAGGCGGCGAGCGCCTCCTCCCGGAGGCTGCGCCCCGGCGTGAAGGCCGGGTCCTGCCGTAGGTAGCCGAGGCGCGCGCCGCGGCGAAGGTGGATGGCGCCGGCGTCCGGCTCCTCCTCGCCGGCGATGAGGCGGAGGAGTGTCGTCTTGCCCGCGCCGTTCGGGCCGACGAGCCCGGCGCGCTCGTTCTCCTCCAGGCGCAGGGAGACGTCCCGCAGGACGTCCCGGCCGCTGTAGGACTTGCTGCAACCTTCAACGCGCAGAAGGCTCATTTCATGAACGTAGCACGGCCCCGAGCTCCCCGGCCAGGGCTTGGCGCACGCGACCGTGCACCGCTTCCACCTCGTCCTCGGTGAGGGTGCGGTCGTCCGCCTGGTAGACGAGGCGGTAGGCCAGGCTGCGCCGCCCGGCTCCCAGGCGCTCGCCGGCGTACACGTCAAAGAGCTCGATGCTCCGCAGGAGCTCCCCGCCCGCCTGCCGCATGACGCGCTCCACCTCCGCCGCCGGCGTGGCGAGATCGACGACCAGCGCCAGGTCGCGCGCGACGGCGGGGAACCGCGGCAGGGGCCGCAGCTCCGGGAGCGCCCGGCCGGCGGCGAGGAGCGCCTCCACGTCCAGTTCCGCGGCCACCACGCGCCCCTCCAGGTCCCACGCGGCCGCGACGCGCGGGTGAAGCTCCCCCACCCAGCCCAGCGCCCGCCCGCCGGCGGCTGCGTAGGCGGCGCGGCCCGGGTGCAGGAAGGGCTCCCGCGCGCGCTCCCAGCGTGCGTCCTCGACGCGGAAGAGGCGCAGCACCGCCTCGACGACGCCCTTTGCGGTAAAGAAGTCGGCCGCGCGGCCCTCCCCCTCCCGCCAGTGGCGCGGCGCCAGCCGCCCGGAGGCCACAAAGGCGAGCCGCAGCGGCTCTTGGGGCAGCCGGCCGGCCGCCACCTCGTCCGCTCCCATGTAGACGCGCGCAATTTCGAACAGCGCCGCGTCCGTGCGCCGCACGCGGTGGTTGTGGGCCAGGACGTCGAGGAGGCTCGGCAGCATCGTCGTGCGCATCACCTCCTGCGCCTCCGAGAGGGGGTTGGCCACCGCGATGGGCCTCGAGCGCTCATCGTGCGGCGGTAGGCCGAGGCGCGCGAGCCGCTCCTCGGGGTGGAAGGTGAACGTCACCGCCTCCGTGAAGCCGGCGGCGCGCATCAACCGGGAGAGCTCGTCCAGGGCGCGGCGGCGGGCGGAGCGGCCCCCGCGACCGGGCGCGCCGTGGAGAGGCGCCGAGGGGATGCGGTTCAGCCCGTAGAGGCGTCCCACCTCTTCCACGAGGTCGACGGGTTCGGTGACGTCCGGACGGAAGGTCGGCACGGTGACGACGAGCCGCCCGCCCTCGGCGCGCACGTCCATGTGCAGCCGGCGCAGGTAGGACGCGATCTCCGCGTCCCCGAGGTCCACACCCAAGAGGCCGCGGATGCGCGCCGCTTCCACCTCCAGGCGGCGCGGCCGGGCCGGCCGGGGGTAGGCGTCCTCCACCTCCTCGGGTACCGTCCCGCCCGCCAGCGCCTGGATGAGCGCCGCCGCCCGGTCCGCCACCCAGCGGCAGCCGCTGGGATCCACACCCTTCTCAAAGCGGCCGGAGGCCTCGCTGAGGAGGCCCAGGCGGCGCGCCGTGCGCCCTACGCGGGCAGGGTCGAACCAGGCGGACTCCAGGAGGATGGAGCGCGTCCGCTCCGTGACCTCCGTGGCCGCGCCGCCCATCACGCCCGCGAGCGCCACCGGCGCCTCCGCGTCGGCGATGACGAGGTCGCCCTCCTGAAGGCGCCGCTCCTCCCCGTCCAGCGTGCGCAGTGTCTCTCCGGGGCGGGCCGCGCGCGCGCCGATCAGCCCGCCGCGCAGCGTGTCGAGATCGAAGGCGTGGAGCGGCTGGCCCGTCTCCAGCATCACGTAGTTCGTCACGTCGACCACGTTCGAGATCGGGCGCATGCCCGCCGCCTGCAGGCGGCGCTGCAGCCAGAGCGGCGAGGGGCCCACGCGCACGTCCAGGATGAAGCGCGCCACGTAACGCGCGCAACCCTCGTCCTCGATGAAGACGCGCGGCGGGCGCGGCCGGTCCGCCGGCCAGGACGCCGGGGCCGGCTGCGAGGGGCCGCGGCGCCGCTCCGCGGGGAGGAGCGGCAGCTCCAGAAGCGCCGCCACCTCCCGCGCCACGCCCAGCACGCTCTGGCAGTGGGCGGCGTAGTTGGGCGTCAGCTCCACTTCCAGCACGGCGTCGTCCAGCTCCAGGGCGCGCGCCACATCCATGCCCGGCCGCCAGCCCTCCTGGGGGTCGAGCTCAAGGAGGCCGCGCGGCCCGGGCGGCTCGGGCAGCGCCAGCTCGTCGGCGCTGCAGCACATGCCTTCAGAGACGACGCCGCGGAAGTCGGCGGCGGCGATGCGGCGCCCGTCGGCCAGCCGCGCCCCGGGAAGCGCCACCGGCACCAGCATCCCGGCGCGCGCGTTCGGCGCCCCCGTCACGATGGTGAGCGCCGCACCGCCCGTCTCCACGCGCACCACCTTCAGATGGTCGCTCGCCGGGTGGCGCTCCACCGCGGTCACGCGGCCCGCCACCACGCCCTCCACGTGCCGCCACGGCCGCTCCACGGCCTCCACGGCCAGGCCCACCAGGGTGAGCCGCTCCGCCAGCTCCTCCGGCGGCAGCTCCACCGGCACGAACTCTTGCAACCAGCGGTAGGAAACGCGCATCGTGCCACTCCTTGTCCGCGGTGTGGGAACGCCTTTCAGAACTGCTCAAGGAAGCGCAGGTCGTTCTGGAAGAAGAGGCGCAGGTCGTCGATGCCGTATTTCAGCATGGCGATGCGCTCCGGCCCCATGCCGAAGGCGAAGCCGCTCACCTCGTCCGGGTCGTAGCCGCCGTTGCGGATGACGCGCGGGTGCACCATGCCGGCGCCGAGGATCTCAAGCCACCCCGTGCCCTTGCATGTGCGGCAGCCGCCGCCGCCGCAGATGGTGCAGGAGACGTCCACCTCCATGCTGGGCTCCGTGAACGGAAAGTACGACGGGCGCAGCCGGATGCGGGCGCCCTCACCGTAGACGCGCCGCGCAAACTCCTCCAGCGTCCACTTGAGGTGGCCCAGGTGGACGCCGCGGTCCACGAGGAGGCCCTCCACCTGCGTGAACATCGGCGAATGCGTGGCGTCGTCGTCGCGGCGGTAGACGCGGCCCACGGTGATCATGCGCACGGGCAGATCGGGCGCGCGGCTCTGCATGAAGCGCACCTGCATGGGTGAGGTGTGCGTGCGCAGGAGGATGCCTTCGTTCATGTAAAACGAGTCCTGCATGTCGCGCGCGGGGTGCCCCTTGGGGATGTTGAGCGCCTCGAAGTTGTACGCGTCCGTCTCGATCTCCGGCCCCTCCGCCAGCTCGAAGCCCATGGAGAGGAAGATGTCCTCGATCTCGCGGATCACCGTGTTCAAGGGGTGGGCGTGGCCGGTCGCCACGGGTGTCCCGGGCAGGGTGACGTCGACCGTCTCCTCAAGCAGGCGGCGCGCCTCCTCCTCCTGTCCGATGCGCTCCGCCGCCGCGTCCAGCGCCGCCTCCACCTCGTCGCGCACGGCGTTGGCCACGCGCCCGATCTGCGGCCTCTCCTCCGGCGGGTACTGCGAAAGAGAGCGCAGGAACGCGGTGATCGCGCCCTTGCGCCCGAGGGCCGCGACGCGCACCTCCTCCAGCTCCGCCGTGCTCGTCGCGCGCGCGATGGCGGCCAGCGCCTCGCGGCGCGCCCTCTCCAGCTCCTCCCGCCAGCCGGTCCGGACTGTGGGCTCGTCCACTGCCAAAACCTCCTCAAGCAAAAGAAAACGCCGCCGCCTCTGGGGCGGCGGCGGCCGCGGTACCACCCAGCTTTGCGCCCGCCTTGCGGCCGGCGCCTCCTCGGCCCGCGCGCCGGGGCGCCGGGCCAGCCCCGTAACGGGGGGCGGGCGGGTCCGCCTACTGGGAGCGCCTCCGCTCCGTTCAGCGGCCGGCTTGCGAGGGAACTTCCCCCGGCCCCGCGCCGGGCAGTTCCAGCCGCGCCGCCCTCTCTGGAGGCGCGGGCTCCGGGGTACTTTCCTCGCGCATCGCCGTTCCGAGGGGCCGCGGCGGTGCCGCGGCCCGATGATCCTCGATTATAACACGCCTTGGGCGGCGCGTCGCCCCAGAAGGTGGGCGACGATCCGCGCCCCGTGCTCCCGGCCGTTCTCGATGAAGATCTTGTTCGCGTCCCAGCCGGCGGCCGTCACGCCGGCGAGGTAGAGCCCCGGGACGCTCGTCTCCATCGTTTCGGGGTCGTGGTGCGGTACGCCGGTGTCCGGCTCGCGCTCCACGCCGAGCGCCTCGAGGATCGGCGACTCCGCATGGTAGCCCGTCAACGCGAAGACGAAGTCATTCGGCAGGCGGCGCTCCCGCCCTGCCACTTTGACGACGACCGCCTCGGGCTCGATGCGTGTCACCTGAGCTTGGAAGAGCGCCGTGATCTCGCCCTTCTCCAGGCGGCTGCGGATGTCCGGGAGCACCCAGGGTTTGACCTTCGGCGAAAGATCCTGCCCGCGGTGGATGAGCGTGACGCGCGCGCCGGCGCGCCACAGCTCCAACGCGGCCTCGACGGCCGAGTTCTGCCCGCCCACCACCGCCACGTCCAGGTCGTAATAGGGATGGCCGTGCGTGAAGTAGTGCGAGACCTTCGGCAGGTCCTCCCCCGGCACGCCCAGGCGGTTGGGCGTGTCGAAGTAGCCGGTGGCCACGACCACCGCGCGGGCCGTCACCGTCTCCCTTCTCCCGCGCAGCACGTGTCGCGTGTGGAGGAGGAAACCGCCGTCCTCCCGCTCCACGGAGAGCACCTCGGTGTAGAGGGCGAGACGCAGCTGCAAACGTCGCGCCACGGAGCGGTAGTAGGTGAGGAGCTCGGCGCGGGTGGGGCGCATGCCTTGGGTGATGAAAGGAACGCCGCCGATCTCCAGCCGGTCCGGCGTGCTGCTGAAGACGACGTTCAAGGGCATGCGCGTGAGCGCGTCGACGACGCCGCCCTTGTCGAAGGCGAGATACGTGAGGCCGGCCGCCTGCGCCGCCGCGGCCGTCGCCAGCCCGCAGGGGCCGGCCCCGATGATGGCCAGGTCCAGCATCGTTGTCCACCCCGCTCCGCAACACCAGACATTCTAGCAAAGGACCCCCGTCTCCGTTCCCGCCGCAGGCGGCGGGACGGGGGCCTCTTGCGCGAAGGCGTCAGCGGGAGAGCGCGCCTACGGCCGAGAGCCGGTTCACGATGCTCGCCTCCGCGCGCAGCTTCGCCAGCCAATCTCCGGAGGCCTGCGCCACCTGGTCGTCGATGTAGTCCGCCCGCACACGATCCCGCACGTCCGCGAACTTCGCCGGCATGGCCGGCTTGCGCTCCTCAAGGAGGATGAGGTGCCAGCCGTATTCGGTCTGGACGGGGTCGCTGACCTGCCCGGGTTGCAGGGCGAAGGCCGCGTCCTCGAACGCGGCGGTCATCTTGCCGCGGCTGAACCAGCCGAGCTCCCCGCCCTGGTCTTTCGTCGATGGATCCAAGGAGTACTGCTTGGCGAGGTCGGCGAAGCTCGCGCCCTTGTCCAGCTGGGCGCGCAACTCGGCCGCCTTCTCCTGCGAGTCGACGAGGATGTGGCGGGCCCGGATCTCTTCCGGCTGGTCGTAGCGCTCGTGGTTCGCCTGGAAGAAGGCCTGGAGATCGGCGTCGCTCACCTGGATCGTGGGCGCGAGCACGCCGCGGATCTCAAGGTTCAGCCGCGCGGAGGAGCGCAGGTCGTCCTCGGTCATGCCGTTCATGGCCAAGGCCTGCTGGAATTCCGCGTCCGACCCGAACTGCGCGCGGATGCGCGCGATCTCCTTGTCCACGTCGGCGCTGGAGACCGTCACCCCTGCCTTCTTCGCCGCCTGGTCGATGAGCTTCTCCGTGATCATGCGGTCCAGCACCTGTGCGCCGCCCTGCTGCAGCATGCGCTGATAGAGCTCATCCTTCGTGATCGCCTCGCCGTTGACCGTCGCCACGACCTCCGGCCGGCGCACGCCCAGGGCGAGCACGACGGCCGCCGCCAGCACCGCCAGGGCCGCGCCGCCCAGAGCAACCGCCCACAGCGCGCGCCGTGGCGCCGGCCCTCCGGCCGGCAACGCGCCGCCCGTCCCGGATTCGCGGACATCCATCCCCGTGGCCCCCTCCGCCGCCGCGCGGGCGGCCTGCCGATTCGAGTACCGCTCCATCGTAAACGAGCGCCGCCCGCGGCGCAAAGGCGGATGCGGCCGGAGCGGGGCGGGCGCGCGTAGGACTCGGACGGGTCCTGTGGAACTGGAGGAGGCGTGGATCCAGGGAAGGAGTGTTCGGCGTGCAGAGGGTCGCGCTCGTCAGCGACACGGCCAGCGACATCCCGGAAGAGCTCTGCCGGGATCTCGACATCCACCTCGCCCCGGTGCGGGTCGTCATCGACGACCAGCAATACCGGGACCGCGAGGACATCGACATCGCCGCGGTGTACCGCGCGCTGCGCGAGGGCCGGCGCGTGACCACAGCCGGCTGCAACGCCCACGATTGGGCCTCCGTGTACCAGAGAGCCGCGAGCGTGGGCGAACGCATCCTCGCCGTGAGTCTCAGCCGCGTGCTGAGCACCACCTACGGCGCGGCGCAGCTGGCCGTCGAGACGACGGAGCTGCCCGTGACACTCATCGACGCGCGGGCCATCCTGGTGCCGCAGGGCCTGGCCGTGGTGGAGGGCGCGCGCGCGGCGCGGCGCGGCGCCGACCTCGATGAGGTGCTGGGCATCGTGCAGCGCATCCTGGGCGCGGCGCGCATGGTGGCCGTGGCCGACACGATCGAGTTCATGCGCCGCGGCGGGCGCCTGGCCGCCATGGAGGCGGAGGTCGGACCTTTAGAGGGCTACCGGCCGGTGCTGCGCATCTTCGAGCGGGGCTGGCTGCCGCTCGACAAGGACGCCACGCGCGCGGGCTCCATCGAGAAGATGCTCGCCGTCATGCGCCGTGATCTTGAGGAGATGGGCTGCGACCGCGACACGCCGCTCGTCGTCGTCGTCGACCATGCGGAGGCGGACGACGAGGCGGCGGAGCTCCTGGAGCGCGTGAGGCGGGACTATCACGTCGTCGAGCACCACGTCTGGACGATCAGCCCGGCGGTCGGCGTGCACATCGGGCCCGGCATGCTGGGCGTGGGCTACTGCCCGGCGGTGCGGTAGGATGGCCCAGGAGGTGGGAGTCATGTCCTTTTCAGCCCCCATGGCCGGCCGGCGGGGCGTCGTGCTGGGCGTCGCCAACCGGCACAGCATCGCCTGGGCCATCACCCAGCGCCTGCACGAGGCCGGCGCGCAGCTCGCCCTCACATATGAGTCGGAGCGCGTGGAGGAGCGCGTGCGGAAGCTGGCGGAATCCCTTGGGATCGAGCGCGTCCTTCCCTGTGACGTCACCGACGACGCGCAGATCGCGCAGCTCTTCGAGGAACTGGGGCGCGCCTTCGGCACGATCGACTTCCTTGTGCACAGCATCGCCTATGCGCCGCGGGAGGCGCTGGAGGGCGCGTACGTCGACACGTCGCGGGAGGCGTTCCGCGTGGCGCTCGAGGTGAGCGCCTATTCCCTTGTGGCGCTCGCGCGGGCGGCGCGGACGCTCATGCCGGCGGGTGGTTCCATCGTGACGATGAGCTACTACGGCGCCGAGAAAGTGATGCCGAACTACAACGTCATGGGCGTGGCGAAGGCCGCGTTGGAAGCCTCCGTGCGGTACCTGGCGAACGACCTCGGCCCCGCGGGCATCCGCGTCAACGCCATCTCCGCCGGGCCGATGAACACGCTCGCCGCCCGAGGCATCTCCGGCTTCACGGGGGCCCTGAAGATGCATGCGGAGAAGGCGCCCCTGCGGCGCAACACGGAGGGCCGGGAGATCGGCGACGCGGCCGTGTTCCTCCTCAGCGACATGGGCAAGGGCATCACCGGCGAGGTTCTCTACGTGGACGCCGGTTACCACATCATGGGCGCCTAGACAGGGCGGAGCCGGCGCCCGGGCGGCGCTGCGGGCGCTCAGCGGTCCCCGCAGGCCGCCTTCATGCGGTACATGGCTTGGTCGGCGCGCGTGAAGAGCGCCTGCTCATCGGCCGCATCGTCAGGAAAGACGGCCACGCCGGTGGAGAGGGTGAGGCGCAGGCCTTCCGGCAGTTCGAGGCCGCGCACCGCCTGGCTGAGGCGCGCGGCCACAGCTTCGGCCTCCGGCCGGCCGGTCTCAGGGAGCAATACGACGAACTCGTCGCCCCCGTAACGGAAGACGACGTCATTGGCGCGCAGCGCCGCGCGCAGGGTGCGCGCCACAGCGACCAGCACCTCGTCCCCGCGGCAGTGGCCGTAGCGGTCGTTGACGGCCTTGAAGCCGTCGAGGTCGGCGACCAGCATGGCGAGAGGCACACCGTGGCGCCGCGCCCGGGCAAGCTCCTCCTCCAGCCGGCGCGCGCGGGTAGAGGCCCGTGAGCGGGTCGGTGAGCGCGAGCGTGCGCGTGGCCTCGTACAGGCGGCGATTGCGCAGCACGATGGCCGCATGGTTCGAGAGCAGGCGCAGCGCGTCCGGGTGGACGTGGCCGGCGGCCGGGCGGTCGTGGCCGATCACAAAGGCGCCGAGGACCACATCCTGGCCCTCGATGGGAACACCCACAAGAGCCGGCCGGCCGTCTTTCGGGTCGAAGACGAGCGGCTCGCCCCCCGCGCCCACGGCTTCCGCCAGCGCCTGGACCGGGTCCTTGCGGTCACCGGCGGCCGGCGGGGGCGGGGCGCCGTCGGCCGTCTCGACGGCAAACGGTCGCATGGCGCCGTCCTCCGCCACGAACGTGGCCACGTAGCGCGCCCGCATGATGCGCGCCAGCCCGCGCGCGATGACGGCGAGCGTCTCTGAGAGGCCCGCGGAGGTGGAGAGCGTGCCCGCTTCCATGAGCACCGCCAGCAGACGGCGCTCCGCGCGCTGCCGCTGGAACTCCTCCGCCAGCACGCGGCCGTAGAGCGAGGCCAGGGTGAAGACCGGCACGAGCACGAGGTAGAAGCCGGCGTACCAGCGGTCGGGGCGCAGAAGGAGCGGCAGCGCCGCGGCCGCCAGCGCGGCCAGGTAGAGGAGCGTGCCGCGCAGGCCGCCGTAGAAGCCAAAGATCAGCACCTGCACGAAGAGCAGCGCGTAGAAGGACCCCACGGGCGCGCTGGCCGCGGTGGCGCCCGCCACCAGCAGCACGCCCACCGCGCCCACCAAGCCCGTCGGCAGCCGCGTGCCGCCCCGGTACGGCCCAAAGTAGATCCAGAGGCCGGTGGCGAACGTCACGGTCTCCATGGCGATGACCAGCGCGTCTGCGCGCAGCCCGCCGTCGTGGACCAGAAGCGGGCGCACCTCCAGATAGCTGAGCGCGCCGAAGATGCCCGTGAGAAGGAACGCCAAGGAGGAGAGCAACGTCATGAGGCGGGCGAAGGGATTGCCCTGCCCGCCCCGCGCCGCTCCGAGAAGCCTGGCGTACGCGGATGCCGTCAACGGCTGGAACGCGTCCGGGGACATGCCGCCCCCTCCGTCTCCTCAGGCGATCGGCCGGACGCGGAAACGTTCCCGATTCCGGCCGCAATTCCTACCGGGCCCGTCCGGAGAGCAAGAGGCGGCCGAAGCGCCAGGCGTCGCTGGGACGCTCCGCCAGGCGCCGCATGAAATACGCGTACCAGTCGCGTCCGTACGGCAGGTAGATGCGCACCTCGTAGCCGCGGCGGAGCACGGACTGGGCCAGCTCCGGGCGGACGCCGTACAGCATCTGGAACTCGTAGCGGTCGTCGGGCACCTGCCGCCGGCGCGCCGCCTCCGCCGCGTAATCGATCAAGAGGTCGTCATGGGTGGCGATCGCCACGCGGGAGCACGCGCTCCAAGCCTCGTCGAGGAGGCGCCGGTACGCCTCGCGGATGGCCTCGCGGCCCTGGTAGGCGAGGTGCGGCGGCTCGTCGTAGGCGCCCTTGACGATGCGCACGTTCGGGCGCAGGGGCGCGAGCGAGCGCAGGTCGTCGATGCTGCGGCGCAGGTAGGCCTGCAGCACGATGCCCACATTGTCGAAGCCCTCGGCGCGGAAGGAGCGGTAGAGCTCCAGCGTGACGTCGGTGTAGGCGGAGCTCTCCATATCGATGCGCACGAGGAGGCCGGCCGGACGCGCCGCCTCCAGAATGCGGCGGACGTTCTCCGCACAGAGGCCGCGGTCGATGTCGAGACCCATCTGCGTGAGCTTCAGGGACACGGTGGCGCGCAGGCCCGCCTCCACAAGCGCCCGCACGGCCTGGACGTACTCCGCGGCGGCCGCCTGCGCCGCGGCCGCGTCGCGCACGCTCTCCCCCAGATGGTCGAGCGTCACGGCGAAACCCTGCTCGTTGAGGCGGCGCGTCTCCTCCACCGCCTCCTCCAGCGTGTCCCCGGCGACGAAGCGCCGCGCCAGCCCGCCGCCCCAGCGCGACGCCCAGCGCGCCGCGCGCTCGCTGTGCGAGAGGCGCAAGAACACCCACCGGCCGAGACTTGCCAACGAGGATGCCTCCCCCAGGGCCCGTCAGGCGCGGGCGACGTCTTCCCCGCGCGCCCGGCGGGCCGCCTCATAGAGTGCGACGGCTGCGGCCGCCGCCACGTTCAACGACTCCATCCCTTCCGCGAACGGGATCCGTGCCACGGCATCGGCTGCCGCGGCCGCCTCCCCCAGCCCGCGCCCCTCGCTGCCCAAGAGCAGCACGGCGCGATCCAGCGGCAGGCGGTCGACGCGCTCGGACCCGCGCGCGTCCAGGGCCACGACGAGCCGCCCGGCGCGCCGCGCCTCTTCAAGCGCCGCGGCGAGGTCGGCGGCCTCGACCAGCGGAAGGCTGAAGGCCGCGCCCATGGCACCGCGCAGGGCCTTCGGGCCCCACGGGTCGGCGCAGCCCGGCCCCAGCACGGCGCCGGCCGCGCCGAACGCGGCCGCGGCGCGCAGCGCGGCGCCGACGTTACCCGGGTCCTGGACGGCGTCCAGGGCCAGGACCGCGCCTGGCGCGCCCCAGAGCGCGGCCGGCGCCGGGACCGGCCGCCGCACCAGCGCCAGCACCCCCTGCGGCGTGCGCGTGTCCGCCATGCGCCGGAACGCCTCCGCCGACACGATCACCCAGGGCACCGGGCAGCGCCGCACCCAGGCCGCGCCGTCGCCCTCCGCGAACGCCTCGCTCACATAGAGCCGCTCCACCGACTGCGGGCCCAGCCGCGCCAGCGCCTCCTCCACGAGGCGCGGCCCCTCGGCCACGGCCAGGCCCTCCCGGCGGCGGAGGGCGGCGTCGCGCCCGAGCCGCACCACGCGCAACACCTCCGGGTTGCGCGGGCTCGTGATGCACGACCTCGCCCCCTTCACGGGACCCGTCATGCGCACGTCAGCCGCCCGCCTGATCCTGGAAATCCTGCAGGCGGGCGAGATCGTCGTTGCGCGCCACGGCCACGAGGATGTCGCCGGCCGCCAGTCTCTCGTCAGCCGGCACCGGCACCCGGATCGAGGTGCCGCGGCGCAGGGCCACCACGGTCACGCCGAAGCGGCGCGCCAGGTCAAGGTCGCGCAGGGACCGGCCGGCCAGCGCCCGCCCGGCCGTGATCTCCGCCACGCTCACATCCGGCGTCAGCTCGATCGCGTCGAGCAGGCTCGGCGTGACGAGGCTGTGCGCCAACCGCGCGCCGCTGTCGCGCTCCGGGAAGATCACGCGGTCCGCGCCGATGCGCGCCAGCACCTTGCCGTGGTGGTCGCTCGCCGCCTTGGCGACGACGTTGCGCGCGCCGAGCTCCTTGCACATCAGCGTGACGAGGATGCTCGCCTCCATGTCCCCCGAGATGCCGACCACGACCGTCTCGAAGTTGCGCAGGCCGAGCGACTTGAGCGTCGCCTCGTCCGTCAGGTCGGCCTGCAAGACGTGTGTGGCGTGGTCCACCATGGCCTGCACGCGCGCTTCGTCGGCGTCCACCGCCAGCACGTCGTGGCCGAGGTGGAAGAGGGTGTGCGCGACGCTGGAGCCGAACCGTCCCAACCCGAGAACGGCGAATTCCCGCTTCATGCTGCCTTCCCCCCGATCCCGATCAACCGACCATCACCCTGTCCACCGGCAGGCGGTAGAGCGGCCGGCGCCGTTGCCGGCGCGCGATGGCCACGGCGGCCGTGAGCGGTCCCACCCGCCCGATGAACATCATGCCGATGATGAGGAGCCGCGCCCAGCTGTTCAGCGTGGGCGTGAGCGACCCCGTGCCCACGCCCGCCGAGAGCCCCACGGTGCCGAAGGCGGACGTCGTCTCAAACAGCAGGTTCAGGAACGGCGCCCCCTGGATGAAGAGCAGCGCGCCCGTCACGGCGACCACCAGCGTGAAGGCGATGACGGCGATGGCGATGGCGCGGTTGACGACGCTCCAGTGCAGCCGGCGCCCGGCGAAGGTGACGTCCTCGCGGCCGGCGATCGTCGCCCAGACCGTGAGCGCGACGACGCTGAAGGTGGTCGTCTTGATGCCGCCGCCCGTGGAGTTCGGCGAGGCGCCGATGAACATCAGCACGACCATGAAGAGCAGCGTGAACGGGCGCAGGGCCCCGATGTCCACGCTGAAGAAGCCCGCCGTGCGGGGCACGACGGCCTGGAAGAAGGCCGCCCAGAGGCGCGCACCGAGGGGCAGGCCGCCCAGAGTGCGCGGGTTCGACCACTCCGCCAGAAGCACCACGACGAAGCCGGCGGCGATCAGCGCGGCCGTCGTGAGCAGCACAAGGCGCGTGTGCAGCGTGAGCGGCCGCCCCAGGCGCCGGCTGTAGACGAGGTCCATGATGACGGTGAAGCCGATGCCGCCCGTGATGATGAGCCCGGGGATGACGAGGTTGACGACCGGGTCGCCGACATACCCCATCATGCTCGGCCCGAAGATGTCGAAGCCGGCGTTGTTGAAGGCCGAGACGGCGTGGAAGACGCCGTACCAGAGCGCCTTCCGCCACGGGTAGTCGAACGACCAGCGCGCGGCGAGGACGAGCGCCCCGGCGGCCTCGATGGTGACCGTGGCGACGAGGATCGCGCGCACGAGGCGCACGAGGCCGGCGAGCGACTCCTGCCCCAGCGCCTCCTGGATGAGCAGCCGCTCCCGGAGCGTGATGCGACGGCCCAGGAGAAAGAAGAGCAGCGTGGACATCGTCATGATGCCGAGGCCGCCCACCTGGATGAGCAAAAGGATGATGGCCTGTCCCAGAGGCGTCCAATGTTTCGAGGTGTCGACGACCGTCAGTCCGGTCACGCACACGGCGGACGTGGCTGTGAAGAGCGCCGTGAGGACGTCCGTGTGCCGGCCAGGCGCGGTGGCCGCCGGGATGAGCAGGAGCAGCGTGCCCGCGGCGATCGCCCCCGCGAAGGAGAGGACGACGACGCGGGCCGGGTTGCGCTCCACCGCCGGCTCCCGGCGCCTGGGCGCCGGCTCCGCCTCCAGATCCGACACCAGCTGCAAGGGCGCGCCTCCTTCGCCTCGATCACAGTCATGCCCAGCGCCGCGACCCACAAAAAAAGCCCGAAGGACCCGGCCGCGCCAGGTCCTTCGCGCCCGAGCCTCAGAGGCTTTCCTTGGCCCTGGCCACCAGCTTCGAGAATGCGGCCGCGTCGCGCACGGCGAGGTCGGCAAGGATCTTGCGGTTGATCTCGATGCCCGCCCGCTTCAGCCCGCTGATGAAGCGGCTGTACGAGAGCCCGTTCATACGCGCCGCCGCGTTGATGCGCGCGATCCAAAGGCGGCGGAAATCCCGCTTCCGCGCGCGGCGGTCACGGTAGGCGTAATGCAGGGACTTGAGCACCTGCTCGTTGGCCGGGCGGAAGAGGCGGTGCTTGGCGCCCCAGTACCCCTTCGCCAGTTTCAGGATCTTCTTGTGACGGCGCCGCGCGGTGACGCCACGTTTCACGCGAGCCATGCCGGCGTGACCTCCTTCAAGTGGTGCGGGTGCTCACTCGTCGGGTGCTCATTCGTAAGGGAGCAGCCGCTCGACGCGCTTTTGATCCGTCTTGTCGACGGCCAGCCACTTGCCCAGGGCCCGCTTGGCGGCCGCGTCCTTCGTGTGGCGGTGGATGCGGTTCGCGCGGTTGCGCAAGATCCTGCCGGAGCCCGTCTTCTTGAAGCGCTTCGCGGCGCCCTTGTGCGTCTTCATCTTCGGCATCGCAGAACCCCCTTCGGCCGCCCCTACGCCGGGTCGGCGGCGTCGCCGGCCTGGCCGGCCCGCTCGCGGTCGCGTTGCGGCTTGGGCGCGAAGACCATCACCATGTTGCGGCCCTCCACCTTGGGGTGCTGCTCGATGGTGCCGTACCCCTCGACGTATTTGGCCAGGCGGTCGAGCACCTGGCGGCCGAGCTCCGCGTGCACGATCTCGCGCCCGCGGAACATGATGGTGGCCTTGACCTTGTCGCCGTCCTTCAGGAAGCGCAGCGCGTTCTTGGCCTTGACTTCGAAGTCGTGCTCATCGATGTTGACGCGCAGCTTGACCTCTTTGATGTCGACGATATGCTGGCGCCGGCGGGCTTCGCGCTCCCGTTTGGCCTGCTCGTACTTGAAACGGCCGTAGTCCATGATGCGGCACACGGGCGGGTTCGCCTGGGCGGCCACCTCGACGAGATCGAGACCGCGCTCCTGCGCGATCCGCAGCGCTTCCCGCGTGGGCATGACGCCGAGCTGGTTGCCGTGCTCATCGATGAGACGGACTTCGCGGACCCGGATGTTGTCGTTGACTCGCTGGTCCCGGCTGATGCGGCTGCACCTCCTTGTAAAGATAAAAGCGAGCGGGCCCAAGACCGCTCGCTTCCCACCGCCGCCCAAGACGCCGGACACAATGAGCATCGAACGGACGCCGGCATCGGGCGGCTGACCCGGCGGACAGCCCCGCCGCGCGGTTCACGGCGCGACGGCGTCGCCGGGTGAGAAGCGGCGCGCTTCTGCTTTTGGCCACACGTCGTAATGACGATAGCACAGATGCCGCCATTGCACAATTGGGCGATGAACGCGCGCGGCGGCGCGGGGCGGCCGCTGTCCACCTAAGCCACGCGAGGACCGCCGCCGACCGCCGGCGCCAATCCGGCTTGCGCGAGCTCCGAAGCCGCCAGGTTCGCCACGTTGCACGCGGCGATGGCCTCCGTCTCCATCGTGGAGACGGCCGACTCCATCGCGTTCACGTAATATAGGCCGTGCGACAAGCGGAAGGGCGGCCAGACCGAGGTCGGCTCGAGCATCGGGTAGGCCCGCCAGGCGAGGCGCACCGTCTCCGTCCGCCAGCTGAAGAGGCGGTCGAGGAGTTCGTCGTCCAGTGTATCCCGAGAAAAGAGCTTGTAAACGTCCTGGCGGCCGTCGGCCGCACGGCCGATCCAACCCAGGGCCGAGAAGGGAATCGCCGGGTGGTTCCGCGTGAGGACGAGATAGGGCGAAGGGTCGTCCCTCTCTGGTATGCCGAAGAACGCCGGCCTCAGGCGGCCGGCGACGATCGTGGTGTGCGTGACACAGTACGTGCGCCGTACGTGGGCGGCCGCCGGCAGGTCCACGCCGCTCACCTCAAGGGCGGCGAACTCGAGTGGTGCCGCGACGATGACGACGTCGAACACGTCCTCCCCGCCGTCCGCCGTCACCACCCGGTATCCTGTCCCGGACGCCCGCTCTGCGGCGACGCGGCGCACCTCCACACCAGTGCGCACGCGTGCGCGGGACGCCGAGAGGAGTCCCTCCACGACGCGCACGTTCCCCTCCGCCACGGAGACGAGGCGCCCTCCGCCCAGCCCTCCGCCGGCGAGGGAAACCAGTGTGACGAACGCGTTCATCCCCGTGGCCTGGTTGTAGTTGGCGCGCGCCACGCCGTCAGAGAACTCGCGGACGAATCGCAGTGAGACGCCGTGCCGCCGGAAGTAGGTGTCCGCATCCACCTGTGTGAGCTCGTACAGGCCGAGGCGGCGGAACATGGCCTCCGGCGTTTCGAAGGACGCACCCTGCGCCTGTTCCCCGTAGATGCTGTCCAGCTTGCGCACCATGTCCACGGTGAGCCGGCGGGCGCGCAGCAGCGACGCGCCGTACCGCCAGAGCGCGCGCAGCGCCAAAGCCAGCGTGCCGCCAGCCACGTGCAGGTCGAACGACGCGCCGTTCCAGATCGCCAGCCGCCTGGCGGGCACGCCCGAGCGGCGGCTCCCGGAAGCCGCGTGCAATCCCAGGCGCTCCACCGCGCCGACCATGTGGCGGTTGGCGGTGTGGATCAGCGTGGCGCCGGTCTCGATGCGGGTGCCGGCGATGCCCAGCTCGGCCACCCGTCCGCCCACGCGGGGCTCCCGCTCCAACACGGTGATCTCCGCCGCCAGGCCCAGCCTCTCTCGCAGGAAATAGGCGCTGAAAGCGCCCGCCACCCCGGCCCCGACAATCGCGATGCGAACCCTCGCCGGCCCGACTGCCTGCAACATCGGCCGTCACTCCTGATGCGACCCTCGGAAGGCCGCGCGTTTCGTTCGAGGCCAGCATAGCGACCGCTAGGCGCGGCGGCATCGGGAGAAATCCCCATCTCGGGCCGGAAGGGGAGCTAGGCCAGGCCGTTACGTGCAGCGTAGACGGCTAGAGCCGTCCGGTTACCCACGCCCAACTTATTGAACACGTTTCTCAGGTGACGGTCCACCGTGCGAGGGGAGATGCAGAGGCGGTCGGCGATCTCGCGGTCCGTGAGGCCATGCGCCACGAGTGCCACCACCTCCGCCTCGCGGCGCGTCAGCGCTGCGGGCAGGCCTGCTCCGGGCGCGACGCTGTGCGCCGCGCCTCTCACCGGGGCGAGCGCGGCGCGCGCCTCCGCGGCGAGGCGTCGGGACAGCCGGCCATCCCGCCCGCCGGCCTGCTCGAAGAAGGACGCAGCCGCTTCCAGGTCCGCCCGCGCGCCGGGCCAGCGCGGCAGCGCACGTCCCCGAGCCAGGCGGGTGAGCGCCGTCTCGACTGGGAACCCGCACCGTTCCGACAACTCGACGGCCGCGTCGAAGTGATGGCGTGCACCGTCACCACGGCCGAGCGCCGCGGCGATTTCGCCCAGGAGGCGGTGCGCGCGCATGGCCGCCCATCGCGACTCGCTGCGCTCGGCATCCTCAAGAGCCTCCAGCGCCGGGCGCCACGCGGCCGCGTCATCGCCCGCGGCGCGCTCACACACGGATCGCGCCAGGCGCACACCGGCTCGCATGAAGGGGGCCGCAGGGAGCAGCGGCCAACGCTCGGCCGCTTCCAGCCACATCCGCGCCGCGTCCAGATCACCCAGTGCCGCGTACAGCTCTGCACGCGCGGCGTGCGCCAGAACCATGAAGTGGTTGCTCATCGAGACCGGGTCGCAGGGCCGGTAAGGCGGCACGGATTCGAGGAAGGGACGGGCAGCGGCCGCGTGGCCCTGGTTCAGCAGCACGCGGCCGGCGTACCAGCGAAGCGTCCCGCCGAACGCCCCGGGAACACGTCGGGCGCAGACGATCACGTTGTGCCAGGCGCCGTCCAGGTCGCCACGGAAGTACTGGTAAACGCCCGTCATCGAGAAGCCGGGCGGGAGCCAGCCGAGGACGGCACGGTCGCCGCTGCCTGTCTCCAGTTGCCGGAGCTCTGCGGCGACCTCGTCAACCACATCCGCCGGGTCCGCCGGACCCGCCAGGAGCGTGAGAAGCTCGTTCGCTTTGTGCCGTAGCGCTTCACGGTGGTCACCCAGCGCCAGCGCCTCCCGGGCGGCGCGGGCGCACCGGTCGACGGCTCCGTGCGTGTCGCCTTCAAGGAGCGCCAGCCCCACGCCCGCGCTGAGCAGCTCCTGCGCGGCACCAGGACGCGCCCGTGCCAGCAAGTCGTCGAGCAGACGGCGGGCCGCGTTCAACTCACCGCGCCTGGCGAGCACGCGGATGAGATCGGCTGCGGCCCTCGGGAAGCCGCCCGCCAGGCCGAAGAGCGCCGCCTCAAGCTCCTCGCAGCGCCGGTCGCCAGCCAGGCCCTCCTGGGCCGCCACCACGGCGGCGACGGTCTCCGCGGCGCCGGGGGCGTCGCGGTTCACGGCGGCGTGCGCCAGGAAATGGCATCCCCAGACTTCGACCGCCCGGTCGCCGCAGCGCACGGCCCGTTCTACCGCCTCGCGCCAGAGCGCTTCCGCCCGATCCGGCTCCTCCCAACGGACAGCGAAGCCGAGCTTCAGCAAAAGCTCGGCACGAAGGTCCGCGCCCCCATCGCTCGCCGTCCGCGCTTCGCGCCGCTGGTCGCTCAGCGCTGCGAGCCGCGCCAGCGCCCGCTCATAGTGGCCCCGCGCCCCCACGAGCGCGCCGCAGCGCAGGGCGCGGTCGCCGGCCCGGTTCAGGTACGCCGCGGCCCGCGGCTCCCCAGCCCGGTCGAGGTGGAAGGCGATGTTCTCCAAACCGTCGCCGCCTTCCACCTCCTCCAACACGACCGCCACGCGGGCGTGCAGGCGCCGCCGGCCCGTCCTGGAGAGGCGCTGAAGCACCCGCTCGCGGACCAGGTCGTGGGTAAAGGCGAGCATGTCACCGGTCGCGTCAACCGGCGTGAAGACCCGCCGCGCCACTGCCTCCGCGAGGGGCACGGCCAGCCCCCTGTCCCCGAGGCCCACCGCGCGGCGCAGGAGCTCCGGACGGAAGCGGGAACCGAGTACGGCCGCGGTCTCCACAAGCCTCTGCGCCGCTGGCGACAGGCGCTCCACGAAGCCATCGACGAAGATCTGGAGAGTGGGCGGCAGATCCGCGCCGCCCGTGGCCGCCTCGGCCGCGGCGGCGGCTGGGCCGGAACGAGCGGCGGCCATTACCAGCTCCTTCACGAAGAGGGGAAGCCCGCCAGTGCGCCGGTGGAGCCGCGCAGCCGCGGCCGGAAGGTCGCCCACAGGCCAACCGCACGCGGCCGCGAGCTGCGCCACCTCCTCCTCGGAGAACCGGTTCAGGGAGAGGTCGACGGCCCCGAGCCGTCTGGCGGACAGGAGGCACGGCTGGAGCGGGTGTCTTGCATCGAGCTCGTCCGTGCGGTAGGTGACAGCGAGAACCACCGGCGCATCCGCCAGCTGGCCCGCCACGTGGCCGAGCATCTCGAGGCTCTCCGCATCGGCCCAGTGCAGGTCCTCAAGCACCATGAGAACGGGCTGGCCGAGTCCGGTGAGCCACTGAAGAAGGGCCTGGCTCCGTTCAAAGGCCGTCCATTCTCCCGGAGCGTGGCCCAAGGGCGGCGGAAGCGGCGCGGCCCCGTGGCCGCTGTGGCGCGCGACCGCCGCGACGGCTTCCCGCCATGGACCATAGGGCGGCGTCTCGCCGGGACCGGTGCAGTGCCCCCACGCGTCGAGTAGCGCGGGCGTCCTGGACTCCGCGCGGCGCGCCACCCGCACGCCGCCGAGGCGGTCGGCGTGATCCGCAACGCGACGCAACAGCGCCGTCTTCCCTACTCCGGCCTCGCCGCCGATGAGCACCAGGCGGCCCCGCCCCCGCCGCGCGGCGCGGAGGAGGCGGTGTAACGCCGCCCGTTCCGCGGCGCGGCCGACAAACACGTCCGCGATGTCCATCCCGCCTCGCCCCCTGAGGCGCCCGGCAGCGCGGGGCGGCCGGCGTCAGCCCGACCGCACGAGGCCGGCGCGCTCAAAGATGAAGTCCACCCACCTCAGGTATCCCTCGACGTCGAAGGCCCGCGCCAGCTCCTCCGGACTGAGCCGCGCCCGCACCTCCGGATGGCGCTCGATGCGCTCCCTGAAACTGGGCCCGCCGCGCGGCAGCTCCTGCCACGCGGCCATGGCCTCCTCTTGCACCAAAGCGTACGCCGCCTCGCGGCTCATGCCGGCCTCGACAAGCGCCAGGAGGAGGCGCGGCGAGGCGAAGAGCCCGCCCGTGAGGGCGAGGTTCCGGTCCATGTTCTCCTCGTGGACATGCAGGCCTGAGACGATCTCCGTCATGAGGTTCAGCATGTAATCGAGGACGATGGTCGCGTCCGGCAGGACGACGCGCTCCACGGAGGAGTGGCTGATGTCCCGCTCGTGCCAGAGCGGCTGGTCCTCGAAGCCGGCCACGGCGTAGCCGCGAAGGAGGCGCGCCAGACCGGAGACGCGCTCGGCCTTCTCCGGGTTGCGCTTATGCGGCATGGCCGAAGAGCCCTTCTGCCCGGCGCGGAACGGCTCCTCCAGCTCGCGCACCTCGGTGCGCTGCAGGTGGCGGATCTCCGTCGCCAGGCGGTCGAGCGTGCCGCCGACGACGGCCAGGGTGGCGAGGAACTCGGCGTGGCGGTCGCGCGGCAGCACCTGCGTGCTGACCGTTTCGGGCCGCAACCCCAGCTTGCGGCACACGTACGCCTCCACACGCGGGTCGACGTCCGCGTAGGTGCCCACGGCGCCGCTCAGCTTGCCCACCGACACCGCCTCCCGCGCGCGCCGCAGGCGCTCCGCGTTGCGCACCATCTCCGCGTGGAACGAAGCGAACTTCAACCCCAGGGTGGTCGGCTCCGCGTGCACGCCGTGCGTGCGGCCCATGACCGGCCGGTGCTTCCACCGCAGCGCCTGCTCCCGCAGGGCCGCGCACAGGCGCTCCGCGCCCGCGACGAGCAGCCCCGCGGCCTCGCGCAGCTGCAGCGCCTGCGCCGTGTCGACGACGTCCGTGGAGGTGAGCCCGTAGTGGAACCAGCGCGCCTCCGGCCCCACCGCCTCCGCGATCGCGGTGGTGAAGGCGATGACGTCGTGGTGGACCTCGCGTTCGATCTCCTGGATGCGCGCCACGTCCACGCGCGCCCGCGCGCGCACGGCCTCCACGGCCTCCCGGGGGACCACGCCGAGCTCCGCCCAGCCCTCCATGGCGGCGATCTCCACCTCGAGCCACAGGCGGTAGCGGCGTTCCGGATCCCAGACCGCCGCCATCTCCGGGCGCGTATAGCGCGCGATCACGCGCCTTCCCGGACGACGAACGCGTCCCGCGCGCAGCGGCTCAGCCGGCGCGCCCCCTCCGGGCCCACCACGGCGACCTCCTCCAGCCGCACGCCGAAGCGGCCGGGGAGATACACCCCAGGTTCGATGGTGAAGACCATGCCCTCCTGGATGAGGGCTTCGTTGCGGCCGTGGACGGAGGGCGGCTCGTGGCCCGAGAGTCCCAGCCCGTGGCCGGTGCGGTGGATGAAGTACGGCCCGTAGCCGGCCTCGGTGATGGCACGCCGCGCGGCCTCGTCCACCGCGCGCAGGGGAACGCCCGGCCGTGCCGCGGCGAAGGCGGCCTCGACGGCCGCCTCCACGGCGGCGTGGACGCGCCGGTATTCCTCGTCCGGCTCTCCCACATAGGCCATGCGCGTGATGTCGGAGCAGTAGCCGTCCTTGCGCGCGCCGATATCGAAGAGGACCGGCTCTCCGGCGGCCACCGCGCGGTCACTCGTATGGTGGTGTGGATAGGCGCTGTGGGGACCGGCGGCGACGATCGCGAAGAGCACCTCATCCACGCCCTCCTCGCCGAAGGCCTCCTCCACCACGCGCTGCAGCTGACGCTCCGTCACCCCCGGCCGCACGGCGGCCAGCGCGCGCTCCAGCGCGCGGTCGGTGATGTCCGCCACGCGCTCAAGCCGCGCGATCTCATCGGCGTCCTTCACCATGCGCATGGGCCCGAGGACCTGACTCGCCGGCTCCCACGCAGCACCGGGCAGAGCACGTTGCAGGAGAAGGAGGAAGTCGGCGCGCATGTCGTCGTTCACGGCCAGGGACGCCCCATTTCGCCCGGAAAGGCCGAGAGAGTCGAGGAGCCGGCGCAGGGCGCCATCGGGACCCTCCTCGTCCGCGTAGCTGAAGAAGGGCAGGTCGCTCTGCGCCGCCGCCTGCTCCCGGTTGAGGGAGGGCATGAGCCAGGCCGCGCCCTCGGGCGCGACGGCGAGGAACGCGGGCCGCTCGTCCGGCGTGGTGGTGAAGCCGGTAAGGTAGCGCAGATCGTCCCCCGGGGCGATGAACGCCGCCGCCCAGCCCTTCGCCCGCAACTGCGCCTGCAGGCGCGCGATGCGCGCTTCGGAAGTCTTCACCGTGATGGGCCTCCCTGGTCCCCTCCCGGTGTACACTCGGCCTGGGGCCGTCCGGCGGAGGAGCCCGCCGGCCCCGCGAAAGTGCACCGTGGGGAGTGTGTTCCGTGCTGAAAGCGATCGCCGAAGCCCTTCGTCCTCTGGTGGACGGCGCGCGCGCGCTGGACGACGTCGCCGCCGTCAGCCGCCTGCACCGCATCCAGAACAGCCCCGGCTACCGCGCGGCCGCCGATCACGTCGAGCGCCGCGCCCGGGAGTTGGGCCTGCGCGTGACGCGCCACCGCATCCCGGCCGGCTCCAGGCGGATGTGGTCGCAGGTGCTCTTCCCCGCCTGGCATTGCCGTTCGGCCCGCTTGGAGATCCTCCTGCCGGATGGCCGCACGGAGATCCTGGCCGAGTTTCCGCAGGATCCGCTTTCCATTGTGCAACGCAGCGCGCCCACGGCACCAGGCGGGGTCGAGGCGGAGGTCGTCGTGGTGGAGGACGCCGAACGGCCGGAGTCCTGGGAGGGCGTGGAGGCCGCCGGGCGGATCGTGTTGGTGCGGGGCGACGCCATGCGCCTCCATCGCCTGGCCGTGCGCGAGCGCGGAGCCCTCGGCCTCCTCTTCGACAACATGAACGAGATCCCCGGGCTGCGCACACGCGCCGACCTCGCGGACCACCGCCAGTACACCTCCTTCTGGTGGGAGGGCCAGGAGCCGCGCGGCTTCGGCTTCGTACTCACGCCCGCCCAGGGCGAGCGCCTGCGGCAGGCGGCGGCGGAGGCGGCCGCGGCCGGCCGCCGGCTGCGGGCGCGCGCGGTGGTCGACGCCCACTTCGAAGACGGGGAGATCGAGGTCATCGACGCCTTCCTGCCGCCGGACGGGGTTGCCGCCCGCGCGGCGGTGGGCGATGGACGCGCGGCGGCACGCGATGGCGGCGTGGCGGCGGGCGATGGCGGTGCGGGGGCGCGCGAAGACGGCGCGGGGGCGGGCACCGAAGCGGAGGAGGTGTGGTGCGTGGCTCACCTCTGCCACCCGGCCCCCTTCGCCAACGACAATGCCTCTGGCGTGGCGGCGGCGCTTGCGGCGGCGGGGGCGCTCGCGCGCGCTTCCGCGGAGGGACGACTGGGACCGCGGCGGCGCGGGGTGCGCTTCCTCTGGATGCCGGAGATGACGGGGACCACCGCCTACCTCGCGCACGTGGGGGAGGCGGCCTACCGGCGCGCCGTGGCGGCGCTCAACCTCGACATGGTGGGCGAAGACGAGCACCAGACAGGCGGCGCGCTCACTGTGGAGCACCCGCCGCTCGCGCGGCCGTCCTTCGCCGGTTACCTTCTCGCGCAGGCGACGGCCGCCGTAGTGCACGAGCGGCCCTCGCTCGGGGGCGAGCGGCGCGTGCCCGCCGTGCGGTGGACGGAGACGCCCTTCTCCGGCGGCAGCGATCACATGATCCTCTCGGATCCACTGGTGGGCGTGCCGGCGCCCATGCTCATCCACTGGCCCGACCGCTTTTACCACACGAGCGCCGACACGCTGGACAAGGTCGATCCGCACATGCTGGTGCGCTCCGCGACGATCGCCGCCGCCTGGCTGCACTTTGCGGCCGCGGCCGGCGGGGCCGAGGCCGCCTGGCTGGCGGCGCAGATGGCGGGCGCCATGCCGGCCGAACTCCACCGCGACGCCGAGACGCGCTGGGCGCAGGGCTGGCGCGGCGGCAAGCTGCAGCGCTGGCTGCGCTACCGCAAGGACCGCCAGCTGGAGGCGCTGGACGATCTCGCCCGCCTTGTGCCGGAGGAGGAGCGCGGCGCCTTTGCCGAAGCGGCGGCGGCCGCGCGCGCGGCCGTCGAGGGCGCGTGGCAGGCGCAGGCCGCGCTCTGGCGCGCGCGGGAGGCGGCCGCCCCTGCGGCCGGCGGCGCGCCGGTGGGCGCGGGCGGCGCGGGCAGCCCGGTGGGCGCGGGCGGCGCTCCGGTGAGCGCGCGCGTCGCCGCGCCCGCCGGCGCGGGCGCGACGCTCCGCCGCCCGCACCCAGCCGCCACACTGGACGGACTGCTCCGCACCACCGGCTGGCCGTTCCCCGACTTCGCCGCCCGCATCCGCCGCATCCACCCTGGCCCTGTCTGGCTGCGCGGCCACCTCTCAGCCCTGCCCGTCATTGAGCAGGACGCGTGGGACGCCTTCGCCGACGCCCACCCCACGTGGGCGCACGCGACGCACATCCTCGACTACTACATGGACGGCACGCGCATGGTGGCGGAGGTCAGCGAGGCGGCGGAATGGGACACCGGCGTCCGGGACGACGAGTTCGCCATGGGCTATGTGGCGCTGCTGGCGCGTCTCGGACTCGTCGAGTTCATGTGACGGTCATGCGAGGGCGTGGGACGCGCGCGTGCGCGTGAGGGCGCATGACGGGCACCGGCGGGGACGCAGGTGGACGGCCCCGGAAGAGCGTACAATGAGCATATGAGCCAGGTGACGGACCTCCAGCGTTACCGTCGCGAGCGTGAGCGCCGCCGCCGCGAGCGGCAGCGCCAGATGGAGCGCTTCCGCCGGCTGAATGAAGCCGCGCGCCGCTCGACGCCCTCACCGCGCGCCTTCGCGCGCGGCCTTCTGCTGTGGGCCGTCCTCTTTGTCGTGCTGTTCATGTATAACCTTTTGACGTCCCGCTGACCTCTTGACGTCCCGCTCACCTCGCGTGGGGATGCGCCGCGGCGCGGCCGGCGCTCCGCTCACACGCCGAACCGCGCGCGGCTGCCCACAAAGGGATTGTCGCGCCGCTCGCGGCCGATCGTCGTCCACGGGCCGTGCCCGGGGCAGACGACGACGTCGTCCGGCAGCGAAAGGAGCTTCTCGCGGATCGAGCGCAGCAGCGTCGCCAGGTCGCCGCCGGGCAGGTCCGTGCGTCCGATCGACCCCGCGAACAGCGTGTCCCCCGCGATCACGCCGACCGGGTTCCCCCGCCCGTCCAGAAGCGCGTAGACCACGTGATGCGGCGTGTGGCCGGGCACGTGCCACACGCGCAACCGGCCGCCGCCGAGCTCCAGTTCCTCGCCGTCCGCGACCTCGCGATCAGGTGGATCGAACACCAGAGGCGCGCCGAAGAGCTCCGGCCAGCGCGCCGAACCGTTCAGCTCCGGGTCGCGGAGAAAATCGGCCTCGCCCCGGCCGGCCACGAGCGGCGCGCCGCTCGCCGCCTTCGCCGCCGGCAGGCCGGCGATGTGGTCGAGGTGCCCATGGGTGAGGAGAATGCAGTCCACGCCGCGCGCCAGCCGCGCAATGACCTCGTCCGGAGCCATGCCCGGGTCCACGACCGCCGCGCGCCCGCTGGGCACATGCGTGATCCGGTACGCGTTCTCCTGAAACGGGCCCAGCACGTGCACCTCCACGTCGAAGTCCCCGAGCCGCATCGTCACGCCTCCCCTTCCCCTCGGCTCGCACCCTCGCCGTCCTTCAGCGCCCAGCGGCCGCGGTCGCGGGTGCGGTACTTCTCCAGGGTGCGGCGGAAGGCGTCGTCCAGATCAATGCCCAGCTGGTTGGCGAGGCAGCCGACGACGAAGAGAATGTCCCCCAGCTCAAGGGCGACGGAGCCGTCCGCCTCGTCGCGCTTTTTCGTCTTGGGGCCGAAGCGGTGGTTCAATTCCCGCGCGAGTTCCCCCACCTCTTCGGTCAGCCGCGCCAGGTTGGCGAGCGGCGGCCAGTAGCCGTCGGCGAACGGGCGAATGTACTCGTCGATTTCGGCCTGCAGATCCTTCAGCGACACCGTATCAGCCCACCCGGAGCACGATCTTGCCGAAATTGCGATTCGCTTCCATGTACCGGTGGGCCTCTGCCGCTTCCTGCACCGGGAAGACGCGGTCCACGACCGGCCTCAGGACACCTTCGGCGAACAGCGGCAATGCGTGGACCGCGAAATCCTGCGTCAGCGCGGCCTTCGCCTCCAACGGCCGGCTGCGCAGCGTGGTGCCCTGGATGCGGAGGCGCTTCGCCAGAAGCGGACCCAGCGGAACCTGCGCGTGGCTGCCGCCCATGGTGCCGATCACGACGATGCGCCCGCCGACGGCGGCGACCTCGATGTCGCGGGCCAGATACGGCGCGCCGACGAACTCGAGGATGATGTCGGCGCCGCGCCCGCCGGTCTCTTCACGGAGAACCGCCACGAAGTCCTCCTGCCGGTAGACGATCGCCCGCTTCGCGCCCAGCGCCCGCGAGCGCTCGGCCTTCTCGGCGCTGCCGACCGTCGTCCAGACCGTCGCGCCGATCGCCCGCGCGAGCTGCGTGGCCGCCGTGCCGACGCCGCTTCCTCCGGCGTGGACCAGCACGCGGTCGCCCATCCGCGCGCCCGCCCACATGAACAGCGCGTCATAGGCCGTCAGCCAGGCCTCGGGGATGGCGGCGGCTTCCTCGAAGGATAGCCCGTCCGGGATCGGCATGAGCAGGCGGTGGTGGGTGGTGACGTATTCGGCGTAGCCGCCGCCGGCGAGGAGGCCCATGACCCGGTCTCCGGGCCGGAAGCCGTGGACGTCGCGGCCGACCGCGTCGATCTCGCCGGCGAACTCCAGCCCCGGAAGCTCCACTTCCGGCTTCGGTCCCGGTGGCGGGTAGCCTCCCATGCGCTGGAGGATGTCCGCCCGGTTGACAGCGGTGGCGTGCACCCGCACGCGCACTTCGTCCGCGGCGGGTTCCCGGTCCGGCACCTCGCGCCAGCGCAACACCTCCGGCCCGCCGTAGCCCTCGAGCACGATGGCCCTCACCTGCGTTCCCTCCTCGCCCACCATACCACGGGCTGGCGCGGCCGGGCCTGTGCCTCTACCGTGCGGGCGAGGCCGCCGCTCCGGGGCGGCCGACCGGCGCAGCGGGGGCGCGCGCGACGAGCGCGACGCTGCAGAGCACGAGGGCGAGGCCGGCGATCACGTTCCACGACAGCGGCTCTCCCAGGAACAGGGCTCCCCACGCGGTCCCGAACACCGGAACGAGAAGCGTCACGCTGAGCGCCCGCACCGGCCCGACGTCCCGGATGAGCGCGAAGAAGAAGAGGTAGGCCAGCGCCGTGCACAGGACGGCCAGCGCGACCACGGCCGCGATCGCGACCGGCGGCCACGCGGCCCGCGGCAGGGCGGCGCAGGCGAACGGAAGCAGGATCACGGTGGCGGCAAGCTGCTGTCCGATGGCCATGTCCACGGGATGCTCCCCCTTGAACGCCCTGGACGTGTACACCCCCGCGACGGCGTACGAGCACGCGGCCAAGAGCGACATCGCGGCCGAGACGAGAAGTTGACCATCAGAATGGTAAGGCTCCCACCCGACCAGCACCGCCACGCCGAGGATCCCCAGGACGAGACCGCCGGCCTTGCGCGGCGTGAGCGGGTCGCCCGTCCACACCCGCGCCACGAGCGCCGTAAAGAGCGGCGTGGTGGCGTTCAGGATGGCGGCCAGGGACGACGAAATGTGCAGTTCCGCCGCCGCGATCAGCGAAAAGGGCAGGGCGGCGTTCAGAAGTCCAAGGAGCAGGTAGGACTTCCACTTGCCCGCCACGGCCGGCCTGCGGCGGCTGAGCGCGGCGAACACGCCAAGCGCCGCGCTGGCGATCCCCACGCGCAACCACATCAGGACGACGGGCCCCAGGGCGGGCACACCCACTCGGATGAACAGGAACGACCCGCCCCACAGTGCGGCCAGGACAAAAAGAAAAACCCACTGCTTCGCGTTCACGTCGACGCCCCCATTTCGGTACTCCGCCGGCCGGTTCCCTTCCGTTCTATCACCGCCCCTCATCGGCAGCTTTCGAATTCTTGCCGTCTGATTGACCACCCATGACGCCGGCAGCGGAAGGTCGTTATCCTGCACTCAGGGGGGCACTCTCATGACCCCGGAACAATGGACGGCGATTCTGAATTGCGACCCGACCTTCGACGGCGCGTTCGTTTATGGTGTCCGGACCACGGGCATCTTCTGCCGGCCCTCCTGCCGGTCCAGGAAATCCCGCAGGGAAAACGTCCGCATCTTCGCCAGCGTCGAAGCGGCCCTCGCCGAGGGGTATCGTCCCTGCAAGCGCTGCCGGCCGGATTCCTGCCGCACGCCCGACGAAGACGTCGCCCAGGGCGCGGCGCGGCTTCTCCGCCAAGGGTTGCACGAACGCTGGACGCTCTCCAGGCTCGCCGGCATGATGCACATCAGCCCTCATCACCTGCACCGGGTGTTCAAGCGAGTGATCGGCGACTCGCCCGCGGAATTCGTCCGCACCCTGCGCCTGCAGGAGGCGGCGAGGCTTCTCGTCCACACCGACGCGACGGTGACGGACATCGCCGCCGCCCTGGGGTTCCCGACCGCAGCCCACTTCACAACGGTCTTCAAGAAACGGTACGGGATGACGCCCTCGGCGTACCGCGAGTGGCGGTGCTCCCGGCCGAGCAAGCCTCACACCGAGGCTCGGATATCGCAGGAAGAGCGCCTCCGTCGGGGTCTTCACCTCACAGCGACAACAACAGGGGAACGAGAAACGGCACAAGCGCCGTGAGCAGCAATCCGTGCGCGAACGCGAACGCGGCCGTGGGCGCGTCGGTCGCGGCGGCGAGGACGGGAAGGGTCGTGTCCATCGTCGTCGCCCCGCCCGGCAGAACCGCAAGCCAGCGCCTCGAGGGGTGAAGGAGGCTGCCGAGGGCGGGTGCGGCCAGCACGGTGATGGTCTCCCTGAGGACATTGGCCAGGAACGCCAGCGCGCCGGGCCCCGGTCCCACAAGGTGCGTCACGAGGACCCCTGTCAGGCTGTACCACCCGAACCCGCCACCGATGGCGAGGGAGAGTGAAGGCGGAAGGCCCATGAGCCGACCGGCCGCCCACGCGCCGGCGAGGCTGCCGGCCGCGCCGGCAAGCGGCCACACCAGGAGACGCCAGCCCTGCGCGAGGATGAAGGTGCGCACGGCGCTCCACTCCGCCGCGAGGTCGCGGCCGATGGCGACCAGCAACAGTCCCAGGAGCGCGGTGATGGCCGGCTCGACCCGAGCACCGAGTCCCCCGAGGCGGCCCCCGGCTGCCGCACCGAAGGCAAACCCGGCCGCGACGGACGTCACGGCGAGCAACGTGAGGCGCAGGGCGGCGCGACGCGCCGTGCCGCGGTCA
Source organism: Bacillota bacterium (assembly GCA_014896375.1). Lineage (GTDB taxonomy): Bacteria > Bacillota > Sulfobacillia > RBS10-35 > Bu92 > Bu92. The sequence goes on from JADBKN010000002.1 coordinate 33,012, forward strand.
CGAGGGACCGGCGCACCCGGCGAGGGCGCGGGCACTTCCAGAGACACGCCGACCGGGGCGCCGCCCGCGACGGCTCCGAGGAGCGTCGCGGCCGCGTACCCGAACACGAAAGCCATGCCGGCCGTGGCCGTCGCGAAGACGGCCGCCTGGCCGCCGAGGAGCGCGACGCTTCTCGCCACCTCCGGCGTCATCCCCATGTGGAGCCCGATGGCGAGAAGCAAAAGAGAGAGCGTGACGCGCATCCACAGCGGCCAGATGGCCGCCGGCACGCGCCGGTCCGCTCCCGTGACATGCACGGCGACGCCGGTGGCCAGCGAGACGATGACCGTGACGATCCTCGATCCGCCCAACCGTGGGCGCGCGTTCCGCGGACGCGCGCCCGTGTTAAAGCGACCGCTTGCGCGCGCCGCGCGCCTCCTCCGCCGCCGCGACAACGGCGTCGAGCCCGGCGCCGGTCGATGCGATGACCGCCGCCGCGATCGCGCCCTCCACGAGCGGCGCGTCCGCGAACCGCACGCGGGCGCGCAGATCCTCGCGCACCAGCTCCAGCGCCGCGTCCGTGCCCATGACCGAGCTGCCGATGTCGGCGAGCACGCAGACGCCGCCGGCCTCGGCGAGTTCCTCCATGGTCGCGGCGATCCGCACCACATCGACGCCAAGCCCGCCGTCCACGGCGCCCGCGGCGGTAGCGATGCGGACGCCAGGCGCCATCTGGGCCGCGAGCTCGCGCACCCCCTCGGCCAGCGTGCGGCTGTGGCTCACCACAAGGAGCGCCACGGCGCTCACGACGCCGGCGCCTCCGCCGCGACCTCGCTCATCGCCCGCAGGATGATCGCGGACGACGTCGCCCCCGGATCCTGATGCCCAGCGCTCCGCTCCCCGAGGTACGACGCCCGCCCGCGCCGCGCCACCATCGGCCGCGTCGCCTGCGCCCCCGCCTCCGCCGCGGCCGCGCCGGCCGCCAGCACCTCCGCCAGCCCGCCGCCGGCCGCGAGCCGCTCTCGCATGGCCGCGACGGCCGGGGTCCAGGCGTCGACCATCGTCTTGTCGCCGGGCTCGGCCTTGCCCCGCTCCTTCACGCCGGCGAGGCCGGCCTCGAACGCGCGGACGAGCCCGGCGGCGTCGAGGGACGGGGCATCGCCCGCCGCCGCCGCCATGCGCAGGAAGAACGTGCCGTAGAGCGGGCCGGACGCCCCTCCCACGGTGGAGAGGAGCGTCATCGCCACGCCCTTGAGGATCGCCCCGGGCGCCTGCCCGGAAAGCGCCTCGCGCTTCGCCAGCACGGCCTGGAAGCCGCGGTGCAGGTTGATGCCGTGGTCACCGTCGCCGATCGGCTGGTCGAGCTCCGTGAGCTCCGCCCGCCGCTCGGCCACCCTCGCCGCCATGCGCTCCACCATGCGCCAGAGGCGCGCGCCGTCGAGCCGCTCCGCCGTGTCCACGTCCACGCCCCTCTTCAGCTCTGCTTGAAGGCCGGCGTGTCGGCCGGCGCGTCCAGGAGCTTCTTCAGATCATCGTCCAGCCTCAGTAGAGTGAGCGAGAACCCCGCCATCTCAAGGGACGTCATGTAGTTCCCCACATACGTACGGTACACGCGCACGCCCTCGCGGTCCAGGCGCCGGTGCGCGGCGCGGGTGGTCACGTAGAGCTCCATGAGGGGCGTCGCCCCCATGCCGTTGACCATGAGCGCCGTCTCGCGGCCCGTGTAGTCGATGTCGGCGAGGATGCGGTCGAGCATCATGTCGACGATCGCGTCGGCCGGCATGAGCTTCCCCTTCTGCACGCCCGGCTCGCCGTGGATGCCGATGCCGATCTCGATCTCGTCCTCTCCGAGCTCGAAGCCCGGCTTGCCCGCGGCCGGCACGGTGCACGGGGAGAGCGCCATGCCCATCGAGCGCACATTGGCGATGACGTGCTCCGCCGCCTGCTTCACCTCTTGCAGGCTGCCGCCCGCGGCCGCGCGCGCGCCCGCGATCTTGTGCACGAAGACGGTGCCGGCCACCCCGCGCCGGCCGGTGGTGTAGAGGCTGTCCTGCACGGCGACGTCGTCGTTGACGACGACACTCGCCACCTCGATCCCCTCGGCCGCCGCCATCTCACCGGCCAATTGGAAATTCATAACATCCCCAGTGTAGTTTTTGATGACGAGCAGCACGCCACGGCCGCCGTCGACCGCCTTGACCGCCTCGAAGACCGGGTCCGGGGTCGGCGAGGTGAACACCTCGCCCGCGACGCCGGCGTCCAGCATGCCCGGCCCGACGTACCCCGCGTGCGCAGGCTCGTGCCCGCTGCCGCCGCCCGAGACGAGCCCCACCTTGCCCTTCACCGGGGCGTCCTTGCGCACGATCACGTTGTGCCCCTCGAGCTTGCGCAGCCGGTCGGGATGCGCGCGCACGAGGCCCTCCAGCATCTCCGGGACGATGTCCTCGACGGCGTTGATCAGCTTCTTCATCGCGTCCCCCTCCATCCATCCTTCATCGGCTTCCCAGCCAACCGCCGATCGACAGCGCCAACCCGACACCGTAAGCGGCCATGGCCGCCCCAAGGGCGAAAAGCGCCCAGTCCAGGCGACGCGCGCCCGCCGGAGAGAGGCCGGCGTCCAGGATCACGGCGCGCAGCCCGTTCAACCCGTGGTAGATCACGGCGAAGAGCAGCGCGAGCTGCAGCACGAGCCAGTACGGGTCCGCGAAGAGCGCCGCCACGTCGCGGTACGTGAGCAGCCCCCGCTTGGCGAAGTGGTTCGCCACCATGTGCAGCGCGACAAGCACCACGAGCAAGAGCCCCGTGAACGCCTGCAGGAGCCACGCCCAGACGGAATATCCCCGCTCGCCCACCGCCCTCACCTCCAGGCCGGCGCCAGGATCAGGTACGTCGTGTACGCGAAGACGGCCGCGGCCGCGGCCATCGCCGCCCAGAACCACTCGCGCTGGCGATGGCTGCCGGCGCCGAGCCCCACGAACACCAGGCGCACGCCGTTCAGGCCGTGCACGAGGAGCACCGCGACCAGCGCCACATCGAAGAGCAGGAACGGCCAGGAGCTCATCCAGCGCACCAGGCGGTCGTAGCCGGCCGGCCCCTGGAAGAGGACCGAGAGCACGGCCAGGTGCACGAACACGTAAGCGAGCAGCAGGAGCCCCGTGATCCGGTTCAGCACGAAGGCCCACATGCCGGTGCGGCGCCCGCGGGGCGCAAACCACGCGCGCCAGTCCGGCCGGCGGCGCGCTTCCCCCTCGCTCACCGGCGCGCCCCCTCTCTCCAGCCGAGGCGACGGCGCACCAGGCGCGCGCGCAGCTCCATGAGCGCCTGGCCCGGATCCACCCCAGCCGGGCAGGCGGCCGTGCACTCGAACACGTGGTGGCAGCGCCACACGCCGTGGGGCTGGTCGGCGGCCGCGAGGCGCCGCGCGTCGGAGCCTGTCTTCGTGGGATCCTGCAGCCCGCGCAGCGCCAGCGCGAGCGGCGCCGGGCCCAGATACTCTAGGTCGCTCGCCACGATGGGACAGGCGGACATGCAGGCGCCGCAGGTGATGCAGTGCTCGAAGTGCGTCGCCTCCTCCCCGCGCGCCGCCACGAGATCCGCCTCGACGGCGTCGAGCTTGCCGAAGAACTCCGCGAAGTCCGCCGCGAGATCGCCGAGGACGGGGAAGCTGCGCAGGGGCTCCAGCGTGACCGCGGCGCGCGCGCCCCGCGGCAGGCGGTAGTCCTTGCCGTGCCCCGTGCGCTCCCCCAGGCGTCCGGCCGCGATCTGGCCGACGGTCGTCAGGCAGGCCAGCCGCTCCCGGCCGTCCACGCGCAGTGCGCACGTGCCGCAGGACGCGTGGTGGCAGGAGTGGCGGTACATGAGGTCTGGGGCGGGCCCCGCCTGCAGCGCCTCCAGCACGTCCAAGAGCGACCAGCCGGCGTCGGCCCGCAACGTGTACGTCTCATAGCGGCCCCCGGCCGCCGAGGCCCGCGCCGGACCGCGCAGGACGCGGACGGTGAGCTCCACTTCCGCCATCATCCTCCCTCCCGCCAGCGGAAACGGTGGAACGGCAGGAGCGCCAGCTCCCGCGTGCGGCACTCCTGCTGCACGCCCAGCTTCTCGCAGACGCGGTCGGCGACGATCTCCGCCATGAGGCGCGAGGTCGTCGTCTTGCCGCCGACGACGCTCATGAAGCCCTCCGCCCCATCCCGGCCGTGGTCGAAGACCTGAAAGCCGCGCGACAGCTCCCGCCCGTCGCTCTCCTTGTTCCCGGCCACGAGCGGCCGGGCGGCCGCGAACGCGGCGAGGACGGGCGCCTCCCGCACGGCCGGCAGGAGCTTCGCGCCCTCCTCGATCATGCGCCGGACGTGGTCCGGCGGGACCGGGATGCGGTCGCCGCTCTCCACGTTCCACGAGGTCGTGCCGATGATCGACGTCGCGCGCTGCGGGACGATGATGTCGCCGTCCCCGGGCGGCCGCATGCGGTTGATCACGCGCTGGTTGAGGCGCGCCGCCAGCGCCACCATCACGCCGGCGCTCGGCTGCACCGGCACCTCGACGCCGGCGAGCGCCGCCACGCGCCCCGCCCAGGGCCCCGCCGCGTTGATGACGACCGGCGCCTCCAGCCGCAGGCGCCTCCGGTGGACGAGATCGTGCGCCACCACGTGCGCCACGCGGCCGGCGCGCACCTCGACGGCTTCGACCGGCGTGAAGGGGAACACCTCCGCGCCGTTCGCCTGCGCCGTCGCGAGCCAGGACAGCACCAGGCGGTACGGGTCGATCACCGCGTCCGGCACGCGCACGGCCGCACGCACGGATTCCGTCAGCCCCGGCTCCAGGCGGCGCGCCAGATCGGGCGGGATCTCCTCAGCGGGCACGCCGGCCCGGCGGCACCCTTCGAGGAACGCCTCCCGGTACGCCAGGTCCTCGTCGTCGATCGCGACGAAGAGGCCGCCGGTCTCTTCGATCACGCCGGGCGCGGCGCGGCGGAGAAGAAGGTTCTCCTGGATGCACTCCACCGCCGACTCCGGATCCTTCACGACGTACCGCCCGCCGCTGTGCAGGAGCGCGTGGTTTCTGCCCGTCGTGCCGGACGCCGGCTCGCCCCGTTCCACGACCGCCGTGCGGATGCCCCGCGAGGCGAGGTCGTGGGCGATGGCGGCGCCGGTCGAGCCGGCGCCGATCACGATGGCCTGGTACTCCGCGGCGTCCGTGGCCGCTCCGCCTCCTCCAGGTCAGGCTTCCTCCGGTTCCGCCCAGCGTTGCGCGCGTTCCACGGCGCGCTGCCAGCCCCGGTACAGCTTGGCCCGCCGGCCGCCTTCCATGGAGGGCGTGAACTCGCGGTCCATCTGCCAGTTCTCCGCCACCTGGTCCTGACTCTGCCACACCCCGGTGGCGAGGCCCGCCAGGTACGCGGCGCCGAGCGCCGTCGTCTCGTTCACCTTCGGGCGGTGCACGGGCACGCCGAGGATGTCCGCCTGGAACTGCATGAGGAAGTCGTTGCGCACGGCCCCGCCGTCGACGCGCAGCTTCCTCGTCTGCACGTCCGCGTCGGCGTTCATGGCGTCGAGCACGTCCCGCGTCTGGTAGGCGATGGACTCCAGCGTGGCGCGCGCGATGTGCGCGCGGTTCGTGCCGCGCGTGATGCCCACGATGATGCCCCGGGCGTAGGCGTCCCAGTACGGCGCGCCGAGCCCGGTGAAGGCCGGCACGACGTAGACCCCGCCGGTGTCCTCCACGCTGCGCGCCAGCGCCTCCGTGTCGGCGGCGCTGTCGATGATGCGCAGCTCGTCGCGCAGCCACTGGACGGCCGCGCCCGTGATGAAGATGCTGCCCTCGAGCGCGTATTCCACGCGGCCGTCGATGCCCCAGGCGATCGTGGTGAGGAGCCCGCTGCGGCTCGTCACGGGCGTCCGGCCGGTGTTCATCAGCATGAAGCAGCCGGTGCCGTAGGTGTTCTTGGAATCCCCGGGGTTGAAGCAGGCCTGCCCGAAGAGCGCCGCCTGCTGGTCGCCGGCGTCGCCGGCGATCGGGATGGCCGCCCCGAAGAGCGCCGGGTCCGTCTCGCCGAACACGCCGCTCGACGGGCGCACCTCGGGCAGCACGGCCGCGGGGATGCGCAGTTCCGCCAGCAGCTCCTCATCCCACTTCAGGGTGTGGATGTTGTAGATCATCGTGCGCGAGGCGTTGCTGTAGTCCGTCGCGTGCACGCGTCCGCCGGTGAGGTTCCAGATGAGCCACGTGTCGACGGTGCCGAAGGCCAGCTCTCCGCGCTCGGCCTTCGCGCGCGCGCCCTCGACGTTGTCGAGGATCCACCGGATCTTCGTGCCGGAGAAGTACGCGTCGATCACGAGCCCGGTCTTCGCGCGCACCGGCTCCGTCCAGCCGTGCGCCTTGAGGTCGTCGCAGATGCCGGCCGTGCGGCGGTCCTGCCAGACGATGGCGTTGTGGACCGGCTTGCCTGTCTTGCGGTCCCAGACGACGGTCGTCTCCCGCTGGTTCGTGATGCCGACGGCCGCGATGTCCCGGGCGGAGATGCCCGCCTTGGCGATCGCCTCCTTCGCGACGGCCAGCTGCGTCTCCCAGATCTCGGCCGCATCGTGCTCCACCCACCCCGGCTTCGGGTAGATCTGGCGGAACTCCTTCTGCCCGACGGCCACGACGCTCCCCGCGCGGTCGAAGACGATGGCACGGGAGCTCGTGGTGCCCTGGTCCAACGCCAGCACGTAGTTGCCTGCCACGGCTCATCCCTCCTTCAGTGCGCCGCCCGCGCCTTCAGGGGGCGGCCCGCCGCGCCCGCACGGTCGCGGCGGCTAGGACCACAGCCCAGCGTAGAAGAGGGCGCCCAGCACGCCGCCCACAAGCGGCGCGAGAACCGGGATCCAGGCGTACTCCCAGTCCGAGCCGCCCTTGCCCGCGATCGGCAGCACCGCATGCGCAAGGCGCGGGCCCAGGTCGCGCGCCGGGTTGATGGCGTAGCCGGTGGGCCCGCCCAGCGACAGGCCGATGGCCCAGACGAGGAAGCCCACGAGCAGCGGTCCGATGCCGGCGCCGAGGTTGTTGTGCGTATTCAGGATGTAGAGCACACCGGAGACGAGGAAGGCCGTGCCGATGACCTCCGTGAGGAAGTTCGCGCCCGGCCGGCGGATGGCCGGCGCGGTGCAGAACACGGCCAGCTTGGCCGCCTTGTCCTCTGTCGCCTCCCAGTGCGGCAGGTAGGCCAGCCACACCACGACCGCGCCGAGGAAGGCGCCGGCGAGCTGCGCCAGGATGTACCCCGGAACCTCGCTCCACGGGAACTTGCCGATGGCCGCCAGCCCGACGGTGACCGCCGGGTTGAGGTGCGCTCCGCTGATCCACCCCACGGCGTAGACGGCCACGGCCACCGCCAGGCCCCACCCGGTGGTGATGACGATCCAGCCGGAGTTCTGCCCCTTCGACCGGTTCAGGACCACGTTGGCGACGACGCCGTCGCCCAGGATGATGAGGAGCATCGTACCGATGACTTCAGCCAGGTATGGCGACACGTCAACCCCTCCCCCTTGCCGTTGACATTCTTCCACCGCCGTCTTGCCTGGATGCCCGAAACGCCGGCCGCCCATCCCCCCTTCCCGCATGAGAAAAGCCCGGAACAAGGGGAAGCGGCTCCCCTTGGTTCCGGGCTCTCCAGCTCTCAGCCCATGCGTGGATTCCGTTGGCGCCTTCTCTATTCGCCCTCGGCGGGACGGTTCCTGCCGCCGCCGGCGGTTCCCGGCGGCGCGGACGTCGGGCGGTAGCGCCACACCTCGTGGCGGCTCACGGACACGGCGCGCGCTCCCGCGGCGAGCGCGGCCTCGACATCGGCGCCGGTCTCGATGAGACCCCCGGCGACAATGGGACAGGTCAGCGCCTCCCGAAGGCGCGCGATGGCGCGCGGGACCACGCCCGGCAAGACCTCCACCGCGTCCGGCTGCACGGCCTCCGCCATCTGCACCGCCGTGTGGAAGCCCTTCGAGTCCAGCGCGAAGACCCGCTGGATGGCCAGGAGGCCGAACTCCCTCGCCACCGGGATGAGGCGCGCCTTCGTCGTGATGAGCCCGTCCGGGCGCACCACGCGCGCGATGTACTCCACGGCCTCCGCCTCGGCGGCCAGCCCGCGGACGAGGTCGAGGTGCAGGAAGGCGGCCTTGCCGAGCGCCTTGCACTGGCCCACGATGCGCGGAAGCTGGAGCAGGTCGCCCCACAGGATGAAGGCTGTCGCCACCGCGCGGTGCCGCTCCAGCTCACGCAGATCGCGGTCCTCCCGCAGGGCCGCGATCACCGGCCAGCGCAGCACGGCATCCACACGCCCATCCACGCCCGATTCCCCCTTGACGGCTGCGGTATGATTCTGACTTGAGCGCACGGCTCCGACGGTACCGGAGGGGTGTCGCCCAGCATGACCCAGCCGACCGCATCCCCGGACGAAGAGGCGCTCGCGACCGCCTCGGAGCGCCTCGCGACCCTCTCGCGCTTCGGCATCCGCCTTGGCCTTGAGCGCATGGCCTTCCTCCTCGACGCCCTGGGCCACCCGGAGCGCAGCTGCGCCGTCATCCATGTGGGCGGGACGAACGGCAAGGGCTCCGTCTCGGCCATGATCGCGGCCGTGCTGACCGCCGCCGGGTACCGCACGGCGCTCTACACCTCGCCGCACCTGCACCGCGTCACGGAACGCTTCCGCCTCGACGGGCGCGAGCTGGACCCGCACACGTTCGCGGCCCTTCTGGACGATTGCTGGCCGCTTGTGGAACGGGCGCAGGCGGCCGGCCTGGACCCGCCCACGGAATTCGAGATGCTCACGGCGATCGCCTACCTCTGGGCCAGGGAATCCGGCGCGGAGATCCTCGTCCAGGAAGTGGGGCTCGGCGGGCGGCTCGACTCCACCAACCTCGTGGAAGAGCCGCTCCTCTGCGTGCTGACGAACATCGGCCTCGACCACACCGACCGGCTGGGCTCCACCATCGAAGCCATCGCTCGGGAGAAGGCGGGCATCGTCAAGCCGGGCCGGCCCGTGGTCACCGCCTTCCAGGGAGAGGCGCTCCAGGTCCTGCGGGAGCGCTGCGCCGCCTGCGGGTCGCCGCTCCTGCGGCTCGACGAACGCGCCCGCTATGAGGGACGTCCGGTGTGGGGAGCGGACGGCGCGGCCGAGTGGCGCCTGGATTACGAGGGCGAGGGCTGGCAGCTGCATGAGGTGCGGCTGGCGCTGCCCGGCCGGCACCAGCTGCGCAATGCGGCCCTTGCGCTCCTGGCGCTGGAGACCGCCGCGAGGGAGGGCGGCCTCCGTATCCCCGAACCGGCCGTGCGCCGGGGTCTGGTGGAAGTCCGCTGGCCCGGGCGCCTGGAACTCTTCACGCCGGCCGGCGGGCCGCGCCTGCTCTTTGACGGCGCGCACAACGCACACGCGGCCGCGGAGCTCGCCGCCACGCTGCCGGAGTCCTTCCGCTGGCGGCGCCTGCACGCCGTGTTGGGCATGCTGGCGGACAAGGACGTGGAGGGGGCGCTGCCTCTCCTCGCGCGCCACGCCGACCGCGCCTTCCTCGCGCCGCCGCCCGGTGCGCGCGCCGCCGCCCCGGAGCGGCTGGCCGCCGCGCTGCGCGCCGCAGCGCACCCGTCCTTCGCCGTCTTCGACGACGCGCGCGCCGCCTTCGCCGCCGCCATGGAGGGACTCGGCCCCCAGGACCTCGTGCTCGTCGCCGGCTCGCTCTACCTTGTCGGCGCGCTGCGGCCGTGGGAGGTCTGACGGCCGCCGCGGTTCATAGCCGCTCCCGGCCTTGGGCAACCCTTACCGGGGGACGGATCGCTCGACATGCCACCAACTGCACGTCAATGGCGCCGGCTGCGGAAGGATGCCGAGGTCGCGCGACGGCTCGTCGGTAACCTCCTGGCCGAAGTCAGCGCGCCGCCGACCGACCGCCTCGACGCCAGCCTGAGCCGCACGCTGAAGCGCCTCAAAGCCGCATTCGGCCTCGCGGGCGATCTCGTCGTGCGCCCGTTCCGGCTGGGCGGGCCCGGCGAGCGCAAGGCGGCCGTCATCTACCTCGACGGTATGGTGGATGCCCGCGTGGTGCACGAGGACATTCTGAACAGCCTGCAGAAGGCCGGCGCTGAGCCGGGCTTCGTGCAGACGGGCGTGGAGCGGCCCAGCGGCGGCCTCTCCCAGAGCGGCCCCCTCGCCCTGCCGTCCCCCCTCGCCGCGGGCCAGGTCACGTCGACGTCGAAGCTCTCGAAGACCGTGGACGCCGTCCTCGGCGGCAAGGTGGCGCTGCTCCTCGACGGTCACCCGCGCGCCTGGTTCATCGACGCCAAGGGTTTCAAGACGCGCAACCCGGAGGCCCCCACCACGGAGCAGGACATCCTCGGGTCAAAGGAGGGTTTTGTCGAGGACCTGCGCGCCAACACGAGCATGATCCGGCGGCGCATCAAGGACCGGAACCTGCAGCTTGTGGAGATGACGGTCGGCCGCAAGAGCCGCACGCGCGTGACCGTGATCTACCTGGCCGACGTGGCCAATCCGGCGCTCGTAACGGCCGTGCTGTCCCGCCTGCACGCGATCGACGCTGAAACGGTCGCGTCCGCCAACGCGCTGGCGGCGTACGTCAAGGATCACAACTGGTCGCCGTTCCCCGTGGCGGAGCTCACGGAGCGCCCGGACGTCGTGGCGATGGAGGTGCTCGACGGCCGCGTCGGCATCCTTGTAGAGAACGACCCGTTCGCCGTTCTTGTGCCGGCGACGTTCTGGGACTTCTTCCAGGCGGCGGACGACTACAACCAAGGGGCGTTGGGCGCGACGCTCGGACGTCTCGTCCGCTTTCTGGCGTTTTTCCTGAGCACGTTCCTGCCGGGCCTGTACACGGCGTTCGTGATGATCCACCTGGACCTCGTCCCCTTCGATCTCGCCCTTTCGGTGGCCGGCAGCCGGCAGGGCGTGCCGTTCCCCGCGCCGCTGGAGTACTTCTTCCTCATCATCATGTTCGAGGTGATGCGCGAGGTGTCGATCCGCATCCCGAAGACGATGGGCGCGACGATCGGCGTCGTCGGCGGTATCGTGCTCGGCCAGGCCGTCGTCCAGGCAGGCGTCGTCAGCGCCCCGCTGATCGTCGTCGTGGCGCTGGTCGCGCTCGCGCTCTTCACCACGCCGCACTACCAGATGACGGTCATGGCGCGCATGCTCTCCCTCATCAGCCTCGCCGTCGGCTCCGCGCTGGGTGTCTACGGCATACTCCTCGCGGCCATGGCGGTGATCGTCCACCTGGCTTCGCTGACGTCCTTTGACGTTCCCTACCTCGCGCCGGCCGCGCCGGCCTCGCGCGGTTTCGCCGTCGACACGCTCACGCGCGCGCCCCTCTGGTCGCTGCGGCGACGGCCTTACCAATACCAGCCCACCGATGTGCGCAAGCGGGATGACTACCGTACGCCCATGCCGTACCCCGACCTTGAGGAGGCGCGCTCATGACGCGCCGCGCCGCGCGCGCGGGCGCCCTCATGCTGGCCTGCACGCTGCTCGCGGGCTGCTGGGACTCTCGCGACCCCAAGTCGCAGGACATCGCGATCGGTCTCGGCTTCGACCTGGCTCCGGACGGCCGGCAGCTCATGGCCGTGGCGCAGATCGCCACGGCATCGTTCCTTGCCCAGACGTCCACGGGCCCCGGAGCCCGGGGCGGCCCGTCCGGCGGGCCGCAGTTCGTGCTGGCACAGGGAAAGGGCATGGACCTTCCGCTGGCGCTTCAGGACATGGACCTGGCCGTGGGGAAGAACCTGTTCTGGGGGCAGGTGCGGATTTTCTTCATCGGCGGCGCCCTCGCGAGACGGGGCGTGGGATCGATCGTCGACCAGCTCGTCCGCAATCCGTTTCTACTCAGCAGCGTGGACATCGTGATGATCGACGGGCCGCTTCTGCCGGCCATGCAGGCGCCGCCGCTCGACAGCAACATCAGTTCGATCTTCGTGCTGAACCAGCTTCAGTCGCTCGGCCACAACACGGTCTATCCGGTCTCGACCTGGTCCTTCTTCGTGGCCGAGCACACCCCGGGGTGGGCACCGGTGATGCCGATTTTCCGTCTTGAAACGCAACCGGGCGGCGCGGTGCTGCGGCCGGTCGGCCTCGGCGCGTTCCACCGCAACCGCCTCTCGACGAAGCTTCTCGGTACGGACGCCGTCGGTTACTTAGCCCTCAAGAACCAGCTCCGCGAGACCGCATTGGGCATCCCCACCCCCGCAGGAATGGTCGGCCTGGGCAATGTGTCGGTGAAGACCGTCTTCCGCCTGTCCAGATGGGAGAACGGGCTGCCGGTGTTCACCGTGACCACGGCCGTCGAAGGCGAAATCCGGGACGCGCCGGGAACTCAGCCGCGCCTGACGGAGGCCGACGTAAGGCGCATGGCCGAACTCACCTCGGACACGCTGAAGAGGTATATGGAATCGAGTGTCGCCAAGCTTCAACAGGCGGGGACCGATGCCGTGGGATTCGGGACGTGGCTCTACTACCACGACCCGGCGGCGTTCCGGCGCCTAGCGCCATGGGACCGGACGTTCCGTCGCGTCCGCATTGAGTTCCATGTGGAGACGAACCTCCGCTATCGGGGGTGGCGCACATGACCCGCCCGGCGGCCCGCACCCCGATCACCGGGCGGGATGTCGTCTGGTGGACGTCGACGAGCTTCACGGCCCTGGGCCTCTTCACGTTTCCGAGGGACATGATCGCCTCGGCGGGCTTCGGCTGGCCCTTCGCACTCGCGCTGCAGCTCGGGGTGGCGGCCTTCTCAGCCTGGCTGATCCTGCGCCAGCAGGAACGCTTCCGCGGCATGACGCCGATCGAGGCCGCCATGCGCACCATGGGGCGCGCTGGCCAGGCTTTCGAAATGATCATGGCCGGTATCATGCTCGTCACGCTGACCTACGCCTACGCCAGCTTCGGCAGCCTCTTCCACGAGACGACGCTGCAGCTGACGCCGCAGTGGGCCATCACCGGCGCCATGGCCCTCTTCGTGTGGTACGCCTCCTCCACGGGGATCCGCGCCGTGACCCGCATGCTTCAGATCATGACGCCCCTCATGGTCGCGTTGGGCGTGTCGATCTTTTCCTTCGCCATCTGGGGCGTGAGGCCGACCTTCCTCATGCCCCACTGGACCGGCCTCGGGTCGATCGTCGCGGGGGCGTACAGGGGCATCTTCGTCCTGGCCGGGTTGCAGAACCTGTTCATCTACTCCGCCTACTCGGACCAGTGGCCGATCGGACGCCACGTCATGCTGGCGCTTCTCCTGAACGCCGGAGTGCTGCTGCTCGTCCTCGTCACGACGCTCGGCAACTTCGGCCTCGACGCGCTGACGTGGATCACCTGGCCCGGCGCCTTCCTCGCCAAGTCGATCGAGGTGCGCGGCTTCTATGTGGAACGCATCGGCTTTCTCGTCATCCTCGCCTGGGTGGGCTGGGTGGCGCTATTCCTCGTCAACACCACCCTCACGGCGGCTATGGCCACGGCGCAGATCTTCGGGAAGTCCGCCGAAGACTTCCGTCGCGTTGTCCCCTTGTTGACACTCGCGCCGTATGCCTTGAGCCTCGTCATCCCCGATCAGAACACCACCGAGTGGGTCGCCAAGGCGATCATCGCCCCGGGGACGCTGGTGATGCTCATCCTTAAACCGCTCCTCCTGCTCCTGGCCGCTAAGCTCCGCGGCATCGGGCGGCAAGGAGTCCCACCGGGCGTCTCGCCCCCGGTGAAGCTCATCCCGAAACAGGATTGATCACAGCGCCCGGCTTCGCACGCGCTCGAGGGCCGTGGCGGCGAAGGCCTCGACCGGCATGGCGCCCTCATCGCCCCCGCGCCGAGAGCGCACGGCTAAAAGGCCCGCCTCCGCCTCACGCCGCCCGACGACGAGCATGTACGGCACCTTCTCCAACTCCGCCTGGCGGATCTTGTAGCCGATCTTCTCGCTGCGGTCGTCGAGCTCCACGCGCAGCCCGGCCGCCTTGAGCCGGTCGCGCACCCCGGCGCCGTAGCCCTTCACCTCGTCCGTGACCGTCAGCACGCGGGCCTGCACGGGAGCGAGCCACAGCGGGAAGTCCCCGGCGAAGTGCTCCACGAGAATCCCCGCAAATCGCTCGATGGAGCCCAAGATCGCGCGGTGGATCATCACCGGGCGGCGTTCCTGCCCGTCGCGGTCGACATAGTGAAGGTCGAACCGGACCGGCAGTTGGAAGTCGAGCTGCACGGTGGCCGTCTGCCACTCGCGCCCGAGGGCGTCGGTGACATAGAAGTCGAGCTTCGGCCCGTAGAAGGCGCCGTCGCCCGGGTTGAGGCGGAAGTCGCGGCCCAGGCTTTGCAGCGCCTGCGCGAGCTGCGCCTCGGCCTTCTCCCAGAGCGCCAGCTCACCCATGTAGTCCTCCGGCCGCGTGGAGAGCACGATGCGGTAGCGCATCCCGAAGGTGCTATAGATCTCGTCGACGATCTCGATCACATCGCGGATCTCGTCCTCGATCTGGTCCTCCCGGACGAAGAGGTGCGCATCGTCCTGGTGGAAGCCGCGCACGCGCAGGAGCCCGTGCAGCGCCCCCGAGCGCTCGCAACGGGCGAGCGGCCCGTACTCGCTGATGCGCAGCGGCAGGTCCCGGTACGAGCGGATCTTCTCCTTGTAGAGGATGCAGTGGCCGGGGCAGTTCATCGGCTTGAAGCCGAAGACCTCGTCCTCGCGCTCGGTGAGGAACATGTTGTCCCGGTAGTGCTCCCAGTGGCCGGACGTCTTCCAAAGCTCCGCGCGGTAGATGTAGGGGGTGCGCACCTCCTGGTACCCGTGCCGCTCCTGCACCTCCCGGGAGAGCCTCTCCAGCTCCCGGTAGAAGATCCAGCCCTTGGGGTGCCAGAAGGCGAAGCCGGGCGCCTCCTCGTGGAAGGTGAAGAGGTCGAGCTCCGGACCGAGCCGGCGGTGATCGCGCTTCTTCGCCTCCTCGCGCGCCCAGAGGAAGTGCTCCAGATCCTCTTTGCGCTCAAAGGAGGTGCCGTAGATGCGCTGCAGCACCGGGTTGCCCTCTTTGGCACGCCAATACGCGCCGGACACGCTGAGAAGCTTGAAGTGGCGGATGCGGCCGGTCGAGGGCACATGCGGGCCGCGGCAGAGGTCGACGAACTCGCCCTGCCGGTAGACGGAGATCGTCGCGTCCGGCGGCAGGTCGTCGACGATCTCCACCTTGTAGGGCTCGTTCCGCTCCAGGAAGAAGGCGCGGGCCTTCTCGCGCGGCCATTCCTCGCGCACGATGGGGTAGTCGGCCTCCACGATGCGCCGCATCTCCTCCTCGATGCGCGCGAGGTCCTCCTCCGACGGCGCGTGAGGGAGGTCGATGTCATAGTAGAAGCCGTCCTCCAAGGCGGGCCCCGTCCCGAGCTTGGCCTCGGGCCAAAGGCGCTTGACGGCCTGGGCCAGCACATGCGTGGAGGAGTGGCGGAAGACGGCCCGGCCCTCCTCGTCTTCGAAGGTGAGGATGCGGATCTCGGCGTCCTCCTGCAGCGGCCGGTCGAGATCGACGACCTCGCCGTTCACCTTCGCCGCCAGAGCCGCCTTCGCGAGGCGGGCGCCGATCGATTGCGCCACCTCCCTCGCCGTCGTGCCGGCGGGGACGCGTCGCTCGCTGCCGTCGGGCAGCCGTAGGCGGATCTCTCGTTCGGACATGATCCCTTCCCCTTTCCTCAAAAACGAAGGCCGCCCGTCCCGCAAGGGACGGACGGCCGGTCCGCGGTTCCACCCTCGTTGGCCCACCCCGCCGGCTCCGGCGCCAAGCACCTCGCCGGACGGCGCCGCGCGCGCGGCGCGGGCGGGCCCACTCTCTCCGGCGGTATCGGGCCGGTACCGGCCGGGCTAGTACGCCGGCGGCGCCACGGGGCGCCGGGCGATTCGCCGCGGCGGCTGGCAGGCCGTGCCCGCGCGGGCGTTCCGGGAGGCGGCTTGCAGCCGGCGGCCGCCTCTCTCTGGCGCCGACCTCCCGCGGGGCGTGTCCTGCGTCATCGCCGTGAGGTCTCGCTGGACTGCTTTTCCGTATTGTACCCACGCCGCAGTGTGCGGGCAAGCCACTGCACGGGTGGGCCCTCAGCCTGCCAGCAACCGGATGATCTCGCGGCAGAAGGCCGGCAGGTCGGCCGGCGTGCGCGAGGTGACGAGGCGGCCGTCGACGACGACCTCCCGGTCCACGTACGTGGCGCCCGCGTTGACGACGTCCGTGCGGATGGCGGTCACGCACGTCACCGTGCGTCCGTGCAGGATGCCGGCTTCCGCCAGCATCCAGCCGGCGTGGCAGATGGCCGCGACCACCTTGCCCTGCTCGTGCGCCTCCCGCACGAGGCGCACCATCGCATCGTTACGGCGCATTCGGTCGGGCGCGTAGCCGCCCGGCACCACGACGGCGTCGAACTGCGCCGCGGACACGTCCGCGGCGGCGGCGTCCGCCTTCGCCGGGTAGCCCTCCTTGCTGGTGTACGTCTGGCCGGCCTGCGGCCCCACGATCACGACCTCCGCGCCGGCCTCACGAAGGCGGAGCACCGGGTACCAGAGCTCGAGGTTCTCGTAGAGGTTCTCCGCCAGCACAGCCACACGCTTTCCTTGAAGCGTCTCGGCCATCGCGATCCCTCCCACGAAATTCATGGTATCCGCGCCAGGCGTCCGCCCTCAACCGGCGGCGGTGGGGGCGGCGCCCTAGCCGGAGACCGATCCGGGGGCCCGCGTGTCGCCGGCGCCGTCCCCCTCGCCGGCGCCGGCCGCTGCATCCTCCGGCGGCACGGGGATGCCGCCGTACCGCGCGAACCACTCGCTGAGGCGCCGGATGCGGTCGATCGCCCGCTTGGGCCGCGTGATGGCGTGGTGCTCATCCCGGTAGATGATGAGCTGCGTCGGCACGCCGCGCTTCTTCAGCGCCACGTAGAGCATCTCCGCCTGGTCGAGGGGGCAGCGCCAGTCGTGCTCGCCGGCTGTGATGAGGAGCGGCGTGCGGATGTTCGTGAGCCCGGACTTCGGGGAGATGCGCGCGTACGCGTCCGGGTTCTGCCAGGGCACGCCGAGGTCGTCCTGCCACCAGAGATGGCAGTCGTCCGTCCCGTAAGCGGCCGCGTAATCCCACATGCCGTGCTCGCTCGCGGCGGCGCGGAAGCGGTCGGTGTGACCCACGGCCCAGTTCGTCATGATGCCTCCCTGGGAGAAGCCGGTGCAGAAGAGCCGGTCCGGGTCGGCCCAGCCCCTGTCGACGAGGTATTGCACGCCGGACATCACATCGTCGTGTTCCCGCGGGCCCCAGTCCCCCTGGATGACGCGGCAGAAGTCCTCGCCGTAGGAGATCGACCCGCGGTAGTTCACCATGAGGACGAGGTAGCCGAGGCCCGCCCAGTACTGGCGGTCGAAGCGGAAGCCGGGGCTGTCGTAGGCCATGGGCCCGCCGTGAATCGTCACGAGGAGCGGCGCCGGCCCGCGCCCCGGCTCCCAGCCGGGCGGCACGGCGACGAGGCCCTCGATCTCGACGCCGTCGGAGTTGCGGAAGGCGATGCGCTCATACCGCGCGAGCTCCCGCTCCCGCAGCCAGGCGTGGACGTCCGTGAGCCGGCGCGGCTCCGCGCCGGCATCTGCCAGGGAGCCGGCCGGCAGGGCGTACAGCTCCGCCCCTGTCTCCGGCCGGTCGAGCCCGAAGGCGACGGTCCCGCCGGCGGCGTCGAGGCCCGTGAGCGTGCAGCCGCGGTCCTGCGGGAAGACGATGGCCGCGCTCCCGCCGAGCTCCACGCGCAGCACGCGCGTCTGGCCGCGGTCGCCGGTGAGCACGAGGAGCGTGCGCTCGTCGAGCCAGACGGGATCCCCCACCACCGGCCGGTCGAGCCCCTCGGTGAGGCAGAGGGCCGGCGTTCGCCGCTCCGGCACCGGGTAGACACGCGCGTGCGTGACGGGATCGCCGCCCACCTCGTCCGGCACGATGCCGCCGATGCGGCTCCAGCCCACACCCACACAGCGGGCGAGGTCCTCCACCGGCTCCGCCGCCTCCACCGGTACGACGTAGAGGTGGTCCAGGGTGTATGCGTTCTCCGGTTCCTTCGATGAGACGAACGCCACGTGGCGGCCGTCCGGCGACCAGCGAGGGGCCGCGGCGCCGACATCGCCGAAGGTGAGGCGCGCCGCCCTCTCGCCGTCCGGCGACACGAGCCACACATCCGTGCGCCGGTTGTTGTCGGCGTCTCCCGTGCGGTTCGAAAGGAAGGCGATCCACCGGCCGTCGGGCGACCAGCGCGGCGCCGTCTCGTCGCACGGCCCGTCCGTCAGCTGACGCACCTCGCGCCGCTCGATATCGACGACATGCAGGTGGGTGCGGACGTCGTCGAGGAAGCCGCGTCCGTCATACTTGTGCTGGACGCGGTCGATGACGAGCGGTCCCTTCTCCTCTCGAAGGGACTTCAGGTAGCGGCGCTGCTTCTCCGTGGGCGTGCGGGCGGCGAAGACGATGAACCGGCCGTCGGGCGACCAGGAGAACTCGTTCACACCCTCCTCGTGCCACGTGATCTGCCGCGGCTCGCCGCCCATCCGCATGTCCAGGACCCAGATCTGCGGCTTCGGCTTGTCCGTCGACTCCTGTGCGGGTCGGCCCGTACCCTCCACGCTCCCGCGCTCGGCCGCGAGCCGCTCGGCGACCTCGATCTCGTGTGGCCGCGTCGACAGGAAGGCGAGGTAGCGGCCCTCGGGCGACCAGGCGGGCGCGACATCGCTCGTGTGAGCGCGCGTCAGACGGTGGGCGGGCGCCGAACCGTCCGCCGGCGCAACCCACAGGTGCGTGTACCGGTCGTCGTCCTTTTTGCGAAACCCTTCCACGGTGAACGCCACCCAGCGTCCGTCCGGGGACACCGCCGGCCGACCGACGTTGCGGACCGCGTACAGGTCTTCCAGTCGCAAGCGCAATCCAACGTCCCTCCGCCACGGGTCTTCGGCGCGCACGTCCGGGCCCCTGCCGCGGCCGCGGCGCCCTCCATTGCGGCCTGCGCACTCGCTCGCACGCATGGACGCGCCGCGCGCACGGTACCCTAACGACCGAGGGCGTGCAATTCGTGAGCCGTGATCGACAAACTCTTGTGCAACTCCAGCTGGCCGCGCACGACCTTCTCGACAAGCTTACGGCGGTCGTCGACCTCGTCGCCGCACTGCGCGCCGGGTTGCTCGATCCGCGGTGGCTGCGCCGCAAGCCCCTGGGTGGCAACCTGGACGAGACCCTGGCCCTGGTTTCGATGGCCTACGAGAACACGGACGACTTCACGACCCGTTCCGTGTCCTGCCGCGACGGCCGGCGGGCGGTGCTCGCCTTTCTCAGCGGGACCGTGAACGAAAAGGTTCTCGACCGCTCCGTGATCCAGCCTCTCAAGTCCGGCGGCGACGTCCAGGCGCTGTTCGCCCGCCTTCACCGCGCCCAGCCGACCGAAACCCTGCTTACCATGGGCGACGTGGTGGAACGGATCGCGGCCGGCAAGGCCGTCTTCTGGGTCGAGGACGAGCCTCGGGCGCTCGCCGTGAAGGTGGCGCGCTTCAGCAAGCGGTCCGTGAACCGCGCCGGAAACGAGCGCGTGATCCGCGGCCCGAAGGACGGCTTCACGGAGGACCTGGACACGAACATCAGCCTGGTCCGCCGCAGAATCCGCAGCCCGCACTTGAAGTTCGTCGCCCTTAAGGTGGGCGACTTCTCGAGGACGGAGGTCCGCGTCGCCTACATTGAGGGCATTGCGCGGGCGAGCCTCGTGGAGGAGATCGTTCGCCGCATCCGGCGCATCCGCATCGACGGGGTTCTGGACAGCGCCCAGATCGAGGAGTTCGTCGAGGACAACCCCTGGTCCATCTTCCGGCAATCCGTCTGGACCGAGCGCCCGGACACGGCGGTGGGAGGGCTGCTCGAGGGGAGGGTGGCGATCCTCGTGGACAACACGCCCACCGCACTGGTTGTTCCATCCACGTTCTGGCAGATCATCCAGTCCGCGGAGGACTACTACGAAAGCTGGTTCGCCGCGAGCGCGTTGCGGTACCTGCGCTTCTTCTTTCTATTCGCTGCGCTCCTCCTGCCTGCGACATACGTGGCCGTGACGACGTTCCACCAGAGCATGCTGCCGCCAACGCTGCTCCTCACGCTGGCCAACGCGCGGGAACGCGTGCCTTTCCCGGCGATGATCGAGGCGCTGATCATCGAGCTGTCGTTCGAGATCCTGCGGGAAGCCGCCATTCGCGTGCCACAGTACCTCACGCAGGCCGTCAGCATCGTCGGCGCGCTGGTCATCGGCTCCGCCGCCATCCAGGCATCGATCGCGTCGGCGCCGATGGTCATCGTCGTCGCCATGACGGGCATCGCCAACTTTGCCCTGCCGCACTTCAACCAGGCGCTGGCAGTGCGCGTTCTGCGCTTTCCATTGGTGGTCCTGGCGGGAATCCTCGGCTTTTACGGCCTCATCCTCGGCCTGTTGGTCATCCTCGTGCACGCGGCTGGCTTGAGATCGTTCGGCACCCCGTTCCTCCAGCCCGCCGCCCCTCTACGGTGGCGCAATGTGGGCGATTTCATGGGGCGGCTGCCTTGGTTCGCCCAGCCATACCGGACGCCCTCCGCCGAGACGAATCCCGTCCGCGAGGCCCCCGGACAGCAGCCGCAGCCGCCTCGGGTGGCTCCATGATCACCTTGAGCCGGCGCCGGAGGCTGGTGTGGGCCACCGTCGTCGCGACTTCCCTGGTCGCCTCGGGATGCTGGGACCGCGTCGAGGTCAACGACCTGGCCATCGTGCTGGCCGCCGCGGTGGACGTCCCTGAGGAAGGGTCGGGATATGAGATCACCGTCGAGCTTGCGCAGCCCGCCGCCCTGAACGCCGGCGGCGGAGGGGGACTTGGCGGCAGTTCCGGCGGCATGTCCACGACGCAGTCGCCCGGGGCCATCCTTCTCACGGCCCGCGGCGCTTCCTGGGGGCAGGTCCTGGCCCTGCTGCAGGAGCGCGCGTCGCGCCGACTCGAGTGGTCCCACTTGCGCGCGATCGTCTTCAGCGTGGAGGTTGCGCGCCGAACCAGCGTGCTGCCGCTTCTGGACTTCCTGTCCCGATTCCGCCAGATCCACCCGCACGTGCCCGTGCTGGTGGCCGACGGCAGGGCGGAGGACGTGCTGGCCGCCACGCCTCCCCTGGAAACCGGCGTCGGTGACTTCTTGCGCAGGCTGACGCGCCAGCGGCCCTTCATGCGCGTGCCGCTGTACGAGTTCTTCCGCGACGCTTACGAGCCCGGCATCGACCCGGTGGCTCCGCTCGTGAAGGTCGTCCAGGCCGCGCCTGTTGCTTCGCGCACGATTCCCAGCGATGTCCGCCTCGACGGCGCGGCTCTCTTCGACCAGCGTGGGCGTTTGGCGGCGACCCTTTCAGACCACGTGACGCGGGGACTGCTGTGGCTGCGCGACATGATCACACAGAGCACGGTGACCGTGCGCCTGCCGCAGGGCGAGATGGACCTGGAGCTGCTCAATGCGGCGACGCGCCTGCACGCGGAGCGCACCCCAGGCGGCCCGCGGATCCGTGCCGAGTTCTGGGCCGAGGACGACATCGTCGACAACCGCGCCAGCGTGGACCTCAAGGATCCCACGACCTACGCGCAGATCAGCCGCGTGGCGGCAGAGGAGGTCATCGCTCGAGCCGAAGAGGCGATCCGAGAGGCACAGCGTGCGGGCGTGGACCCCTTCGGCTTCGGTCAGGCCATCCATCGGGATGATCCGGAGGACTGGCGGACGTGGCAAGCGGATTGGCCGGCGCGTATGCGCGAGGTGCCCGTGGACCTCACAGCAAGGATCGACGTGCGCCGCACCGGGATCACCGCGAACGCCACGTTGAGAGAAGGGCGATGACGTGATCCTCCTGCTGGTGACGCTGGTGTTCGCGGTGTTGGCGATCGTCCAGGCACCGGAACTGACAGGTCCCGGCAATGCGGGGGAACGCTGGACGTTCGCAGTACTCGTGATTCTCGCCTACGCGCTGACCATCCTGAACGTGCAGAAGATCCTGCCGCCGATCATGCAATGGTTCGGGCCATGACCGCCCGGCTCAGCCGCGGTACAACGGGTAGCCCTCCGCGGCCTCCGTCACCGTCTCCTCCCACATTGACCCGGGGCGGAGACCCCGGAGGGCGGCGACCGCCCAGGTGAGGAGCGGCAGGCCCAGATCATTGTACGACAGGGCGGCAGGGGCCCAAACATTGCCGAGAAAGGTCAAGAGCTCACTCACGTTGCTCCACGCCCAGATGCTGAAGGCGCACAGGAAGGCGCCCATCGCGGACGCCACCGGACGGTAGGAGCGCAGACCCAGGAGGCCCGCGAGCATCAGGGTGGCGGACAGGTATCCCTGGGCCACGCGGACAAAGTTTTCCAGGGTCCAGAACACGACGAACACGGGGTCCGCGTTCGTGATGAAGTCGCTGACGTTGATCGCCTGCACCACGGAGTACACCGGAAGGAGCAGCTGCTTCGTAAACTGCGGGCCGAACAGGGCGACGGGCAACGCGGTCAAGACGGTCGTCGCCAGTCCCGCGACGATGGTGCCGCCGACGATCCACCTGCGTGCCCGCACCGGGTGACTGCTGTACGGCATCCAAAGGACCATCGCGATGATGGCCTCGCCCATCCACGCCAGGTGGTACAACGCTCCATGGATGACCGGCCTCACACCGTTTTCGAGGATGGGCAGGACGTAGCGCAGATCGAGCTGCTGCGAGATGAAGATCACGATCCCGAGCGTGGCGACCGCAGAAAACGGAAAGATCAGTGTCTCCAGGCGCGCGATGACTTCCAATCCGGCACGGACGGCGTACCAGGCGACGACGAGGAAGCTCGCGTCGATCACCACAATGGGCGTGAAGCGCAGGGCGGCGCTGAGCTGGAACTCCACGAACTCGCGGATGATCAGCGCGAGGCTCACGGTCCACCAGGCGAAAAAGAGCCAGCCGAGCATGTCGCCGAGCCAGCGGCCGAACGTCAGGCGCAGGATCTCGATGAGGTTGCGCCCCGGAAACCGCAGGGCCAGAGTGCAGTAGAACCATGCGAGACCCGCGCCCACGAGCGTTGCCAGGAGCCCGGCGATCCAGGCGTCCTGGCGGGCGCTCGCGACCACGAAGTCCGGCAGGAAGAGGACGGCGGTGCCGAACACCTGATTAAACGCCAAAAGCCCGGCTTGCACCGGTCCGATCTTCTCGCGGAGCAATGCAGATCCCCCGCCCTTGGGGTAACCATGCCCAAGAGCGGGGCCGGCCATCCGGGAATGCGGCACACGGCCGGATGCTGGCCGTTCGGGCCGGGCTCTGCGCGCACATCACGTCGCCGTCTGCGGCCGATCGTGAAGGACCGGGTCGCGCGCCGCCAGCAGGTGGCCGTCCTCGATCGACGCGACGAATGAAGCCTCCTCGAACCATGTCGCCGGTGCCGCGTGGCCCCAGAACGTCTGGCGGCGCGGATCGTGGATGCTCCAGCGGATCGGCCGCAGGTCGGGGTCGGCCGTCAGGTAGTCCCCCGTATACAGCTCGATGCGGTGACCGTCTGGATCGCGCAGGTACAGGAAAAAAGCGTTGGAGATGCCGTGCCGTCCGGGGCCGCGCTCGATGGCGGCGTGCCACCCGGCACCCGCGAGCACGTCGCACGCACGCAGCACGCTCAGCGTGTCCAGCACCCAGAAGCCCACGTGGTGCAGCCGGGGTCCGGCTCCGTTCATGAGCGCGACATCGTGGACGTTCTGCTTGCGGTGGACCCACGAGGCCCAGACGCGGGGCGGGTCGGTTTCGGTCTCCGTGTACTCGGCGCAGCGGAAACCCAGCTGGCGCGTGTACCAGTCGTGCGCGGCCTGCACATCCGGAACGAACAGGTTGACGTGGTCGATGCGCATAGGAAACGCGCCGCGGTACAGGTCGAAACGCTGCAGCAGGCGCTCCGCGGGCTCCATCTCGCAGACCAGCTCGACCGGGAAACCCAAGGGGTCCTGGACGCGCAGTGCCCGTCCCTGCCCCCGTTCCGCATCAGGCGGGACCCAGCGGCGCGGGCAACCAACACGGGCGAAGAATGCCTCCGCGCGGTCCAGGTCTGCCTCCGACTCGACGCGGAATGCGATGTGGCCCACACCCGGCTCGCCGTCCTGGCGCAGCACGAGGCTGTGGTGCACGCGCTCCTCGAGACCCCGAAGGTAGAGCGCGCCACCGTGGGTCTCCGTTTCGACGAACCCGAGCAGGTCGACGTAAAACCGGCGCGCACGGTCCAGGTCGCGCACGCGCAGTTCCACGTGTGCAGTCCGCACGATCCGGAACGGCGGGTCGGGGTTGTACCCGGCGAGGTCGAGGCGTTCCGTCGCAGCATCCATCGCCATACCTCCCGAACCTGTTGATCCTCGCGCCAGCGTGCCTCAAGCCTCGTAGTAGATGCGCGCGGACGCGCGATCGAACGTGCCCGCCGCCTCGACGGGAACCGGCCTCGACTCCTGGAGGCGCCTGTAACGGCCGCCCCAGAAGACGAGCGGCGCACGGCCCGGCTCGCCTTCGTGCAGCGCCCGGACGCGCCCTACGACGATCGCGTGGTCTCCGGCGTCCACGACCCGCTCAACCGTGCAGCCGGCGGCGCCGAGACAGCCGACAAGCAGCGGGCCCCCTTCCCACGGAACGAAGCGGAACTCGGGCGCGGCCCCGTCGCCCGCGCCGGAGAAGTGGCGCGACACGGCCTCCTGGTCCGCGCTGAGGACGTTCACCGCGAATGCCCCCGCGCCGCGAATGTGTTCCAGCATGCGCGCCTCTCGATGGATGCAGACGAGGAGCAGAAGGGGCTCCAGCGACACGGAGCAGAACGCGTTGGCCGTCATGCCGCGCGTCTCCCCGCCGTACTGCGCCGTGATCACCGTCACGCCCGTGGCGAAGAGCCCCATCACCCGCCGGAAGCGCTGCGCGTCCGCCCCCACGGCCTACGCCTCGCCGCTCGCGCGTGGCGCGGCCGCCTCCTCCGGCGCGGGGCCGGCCTCCTCAAGGAACGCCCGCACGCGCTCCACGTACGGCCGCTTGTCGTAGCTCTGGAAGAGGGCGCCCGCCATGCGCACCGGGTCGCCGAAGAAGAAACGCTCGTACAGGACCTGGCGCGACCCGAACGCGCTCGCCGCCACGTCCCACGCGAGGCGGAAGAGGCGCACACGTTCCCAGGCGTTGAGGCTGCGGGCCTCCAGGTACCGCTCGACGACCGGCCCCACGGGGCTTTGGAAGTCGGCCTCCGTGGGCAGGGCCATGAGCCCGCTGGCGCTCAGCTGCTGGATGATCTCCACAAGCCGCGGGTACAGGCGAGGGTAGAGGTTGCGCGCGGCGTTGAGCGGCGCCCAGGCCGGCGTCATGACACCCCAGGCGTCGGGGGCGGCGTCGGCCTCGGCCGCCCGTAGGAAAGCGCGCATCGACTCCAGCGCGAGGATCACCTCGGCCGCCTTCTCCTGAACGTGTTGGAAGCCCTCGATGCCGATGGCGTCGATGATGGAGCAGACGATGCCGAGGATGAACTCCGTCTTCGCCACATTCTTGACGACGACCTGATGCGCCATGTGGACCACCGCCCCCGTGGCGGCGAAGACCTCGTTGCACTTCTGAGTGTCCTGGTAGAGGAAGACGCGCTCCCAGGGCACGAGCACGTCCTCGAAGACGACGACCGCGTCCATCTCCTCGAAGCGCGAGCCGAGGGGATGGTCGAAGCGGCTGCGGCCGTAGTCGAACGTCTCACGGCAGATGTACTTCAAGCCGGGGGTGCTCGAGGGGATCGCGAAGGCGAAGGCGTAGGGCGCGTCCTCCGGGGCGCCCTTCAGCACCGTGGAGGGGAAGACCATGATCTCGTCCGAGATGGGGCCCAGCGTGGCCAGCATGCGCGCCCCGCGGATGACGACGCCGCGCTCCGTCTCCTTCACCACCCGCGCCGTCAGGTACGGGTCACGCTGCCGCGCCGGACCCGCGGCGCGGTTCGCCTGGGGGTTGATGAGCGTGTGCGTGAGGCAGAGGTCGTTCTCCCTCACGTACTCGTAGTAATCGCGGATGTTCGCGCCGAAGCGCGGGTCGGCTTCGGCGAAGTACCCGGCGGCGGCGGCCATGGCCATGAGGCTTGAGTTCAGGTAGTCCGGCGTGCGCCCCAGCATGCCGCCGGAGGCGTCGGCCCAGCGCTTCATCATGCGCCGGCGCCGCGCCACGTCCTCGTGCGTGCGCGGCTGCAGGAAGCTCATGCCCACACGCTCGCCCGTCGTGGGCGAAACGTAGGTCATCTCCTCCCTCAGATCCGGCTCATGCTGCATGTCGTACAGACGCGCGATGCTGCGCGTGACGTTGCGGAAGGCCGGGTGCCGGGTGATGCCGGTCACCACGCGCTCCCCCTGGATCCACACCTCCCGCGGTTCTGCGTCGAGCCGCTCAAGATAGTCGCGGCCGGTCCTCGCTCCCACGATCCGTCCCTCCTCGCTTTTCACTCCACGCCGAAACGGGGAATCGGGTGCTCGCCGAGGGCCACGTGGATCGTGGAGAGCTCGGTGTAGAACTCGAAGCTGTAGTGGCCGCCCTCGCGTCCGATGCCGCTCTCCTTGGCCCCGCCGAACGGCGTGCGCAGGTCCCGCACGTTCTGGGAGTTCACCCACACCATGCCCGCCTCCAGGGACTGCGCCACGCGGTGCGCGCGCTGCACGTCCCGCGTCCAGACGTACGCGGCGAGGCCGTATTTCACGTCGTTCGCGAGCCGCACCGCCTCCCCCTCCCCCTCGAAGCGCAGCACGGCCAGGACGGGGCCGAAGATCTCCTCCTGGGCCACGCGCATCTCGTTGCGCACGCCGGTGAGAAGCGTGGGCTCCAGGTAATTGCCCCTGGGCAGGCCCGCCGGCCGCCCGCCGCCCACGGCCACGCGGGCGCCCTCCTCACGGGCCAGCTCAATGTACGCGTGCACGCGTCGCCAGTGGTCGGGGTGGATGAGGGGCCCGACCTCCGTCCGCTCGTCGAGCGGGTCGCCCACGCGGATGCGGCGCACGCGCTCTTCCAGCCGCGCGATGAACTCGTCGTACACGGGCGCCTCCACAAAGAGGCGCGAGCCGGCCGTGCAGCGCTCGCCGTTGAGGGAGAAGACGCCGAAGACGGCCGCGTCCAGGGCCCGGTCGAGGTCGGCGTCGCCGAAGACGAGCACGGGCGACTTGCCGCCGAGCTCCATGGAGAAGCGTTTGAGCGTGGCGGCGCCGTTGCGCAGGATCTCCTTGCCGGTCGTCGTCTCCCCCGTGAAGGAGATCAGCTGCACGCCGGGATGGGCGACGAGCGGCGCGCCCGCCGTCTCCCCGAAGCCGTGCACCACGTTGACGACGCCTGGCGGCACGCCGGCCTCCGCCACGGCCTCCGCCAAGAGGCCGGCCGTGAGCGGCGACCACTCCGCCGGCTTGAGGACGCAGGTGTTGCCCGCCGCGAGGCAGGGCGCGAGCTTCCACGTCTCCAGCATCAGCGGCGTGTTCCAGGGAGTGATCAGCCCCGCCACGCCGACCGGCTTGCGCACGGTGTAGTTGATGAAGGCGCCCTCCACGAGGTAGCTCTCGCCCGTCATGCGCGTCGCCATCTCCGCGAAGAAGCGGAAGTTCTGCGCCGCGCGCGCCGCCTGGCCGCGCGCCTGGCGGATGGGCAGGCCCGTGTCCAGCACCTCGAGGCGCGCGAACTCCTCCTCCCGCGCCTCCAGTGCCTCCGCCAGCCGCCGCAGCGCGGCCGCCCGCTCCGCCGGCTTGTGGCGCCACCAGGACTCCTCGAAAGCGCGCCGCGCGGAGCGCACGGCGCGGTCCACATCCTCCGCGAGGCCCTCCGCCACCTGGGCGAGCGGCTCGTTGGTGGCGGGGTTGAGCGTCGTGAACCAGCGGCCCGCCGCCCCTTCTACGAACCGTCCGTCGATGAAGTGCAGCACGGGCTTCATGGCTCCTCCACCACCGGGTTCTCCAACGCGCCCAAGCCGTCGATCTCGAGCCGCATCACGTCCCCGGGACGCACGCGGGAGATGCCCTCCGGGGTGCCCGTGAGGAGCACGTCACCAGGGTGGAGCGTCATGAAGGAGCTGACGAACTCGATGATCGCCGGCACGTCGTGGATGAGCTGCGAGGTGCGGCCGCGCTGCCGCAGCTCCCCGTTCACGTAGGCGCGCAGTTCCAGGTCGTGCACGTCGGCGACGTCGTCGCGGTCCACGAGCCACGGGCCGAGCGGGCCGAAGGTGTCCCAGCCCTTGGCGCGCACGGGTGGGCGGTACATGTTGCGGATGAAGTCGCGCACGGTGACATCGTTCGCGATGGTGTAGCCGGCCACGTGGTCCATGGCGCGCGCCGCCGGTACGCGCCGGCCGGCGCGGCCGATGACGACGGCGAGCTCGACCTCGTAGTGCATGTGCTCCACGCCGCGCGGGTAGACGACGGGCGCCCGGTGACCCACGAGGGACGTGACCGGCTTGAAGAAGAGCACCGGCTCCGGGGGCGCCTCGAGCCCCAGTTCCTTCGCGTGCTCCGAATAGTTCAGCGCGAGGCCGATCACCTGGCGCGGCTCCACCGGCGGCAGCCAGACGACGGCCTCCGGCGCGTGGGGGCGGCCGGCCTCATCCAGGAGCACGCCCTCGTCCTCCCGCCACTCCCCGTGGTGGAGGCGGCCGTCCGAGAGGAAACGCGCGCGCTTCATACGGCCTCCCCCGGCGCTGCGGCGAGGAGGCCGAGGTCCTGCATGACGCGCCGCAGCTTCGCCCGGTTGCCTTCCGCGGGCGGGACGAGCGGCGGGCGCAGGGCCGGGTGGATGAGGCCCATCCAGCCCAGCGCCGTCTTCACCGGCCCCGGGTTCGTCTCCAGGAACAGCGCCTCGTTCAGCGGCAGGAGGCGGTAGTGCAGGGCGCGTGCCTCCTCCCAGCGGCCGGCGGCGCAGAGGTCATAGAGCTCCGCGACCTCGCGGGGCATGACGTTCGCCGTAGCGGACACGTGGCCCGCCCCGCCGAGCGCCAGCATGGGGAAGCAGAGCGCCTCGATCCCCGAGTAGACGAGGATGCCCGGGCAGGCGGCGATCTCGTCGCTCACCTGCTGCAGGTTCGTGTTCGCCTCCTTCACGCCCACCACGTTCGGGCAGTCCTCGTAGAGGCGCGCAAGCGTCTCCACCTCGAGGTTGACGGCCGTGCGGCCGGGGATGTTGTAGATGATCACGGGCAGGTCGACGCTCTCGCAGACCGCGCGGAAATACTCGTAGAGGCCGCGCTGCGAGGGGCGGTTGTAGTACGGCACGATGACGAGCGCGGCGTCCGCCCCCAGCTCCTGCGCGCGACGCGTCAGGCGCAGCGTCTCCTTGAGATTGTTCGTGCCCGTGCCGGCCACCACGGGCGCCCGCCCGTTCACGGCCTCCACCGCAAGTGCCACCATGCGCTCCCGTTCCTCAAGGGAGAGGGCGCTGGGCTCGCCTGTGGTGCCCGTCACGGAGATGCCGTGCGTGCCGCTCCGCAGTTGCCAGTCCACCAGGCGGCGGAGGGCGGCCGCGTCGATCTCGTCCTCCGGGGTGAAGGGCGTCACGAGCGGCACGATGGAGCCCCGCAGCCGCCGCTGCGCCTCCGCGCGATCCACGCCGCATCAACTCCTCTCGCGCAACCTCGTCTCCCGCTCCCAGGCCTCGAAGGCCCGCAGCGTGCGCATCTTATGCTCGCGGGCGAAGGCCTCCACCGCCTCCGGAGGCGCCCCGCCGGCGAGGAGCTCCAGAAGCTCCTCGTGCTCCTCCAGGGACTCCGCCGAGCGGTTGGGCACGAAGGCGAAAACGGTGCGCCGCATCGCGTCGAGCTGCCGCATGAGGTGGTCGATCGCCTCCCTGAGGTAGGCATTGGGGCAGCGCGCGCGAATGAGCGCGTGGAACGCGCGGTTGAGGCGACTGTAGGTGAGGACGTCGAGCGCCGCGATGGCCGCGCGCATCTCCCGGTTCAGACCCCGCAGCTCCTCGCGGTCCGCCTCCGTCACGTGCGGCGCCGCCATTGCCGTCGCGTAGCCTTCCAGCACCGCGAGGGTGCTGAAGGCGTCGCGGTACGCAGTCTCATCAGGCAAGGCCACGCGCGCCCCGCTGAAGGGCTGGTACTCCACGAGGCCCTCCGCCTCCAGACGGCGCACGGCTTCCCTCACGGGGATGGGGCTCGTGCCGAGCTCCTTCGCCAGCGCGTCGATGATCAGCCGGTAGCCGGGACCGTACGTGCCGTCGAGGATGCGCTGCCGCAGGATGCTGTACGCCAGCTCCTGCTTGCTGGGCTGCGGGGCGGTGCGCGGCCCCTCCGCGCCCTCCACGGCCGCCGGCGGGATGTCGGTGCGGGTCGGTTCACTCATATGCGAATTCATATACGATCAGTGCCCGGCGGAATCCTCCCGCCGGGCATGCGCCGTCCCGTCAGCCCTCGACGATCTCGCGGATCGCCTGGAGGCCGCGGCGGATATCGTCTTCTGAGGCGGCTAGGGAGATGCGCAGCTCGTGCTGCGCCTGGCGGCCGAAGGCCGTGCCGGGCACGGCCACGACGCCCTTCTCCACGACGAGGCGCCGCGCCACATCCTCGGCCGGGCCGGCCTTCGAGACGTCGACCATCAGATAGAAGGCTCCTTCCGGCGTGTAGCGGTAGAGCCCCCAGTCGCGGCAGAGCGAGACGGCCAGGTCGCGGCGGCGCCGGTACGTGGCCACCATCTCCGGCACGTGCGGGCCGGCTTCCGCCAGCGCCGCCTCGGCGGCGCGCTGCGCCACCATGGAGGTCGAGCTGAAGACGGCTTCCGCCACCTTCTGGAGAGGCTCCACCACCTCCGCCGGCGCGACCAGGTACCCCAGCCGCCAGCCCGTCATGGCGTAGGTCTTGGAGAAGCTGTAAACGGCCATGGAGCGCTCCGCCCGCACCTGGAAGATCGAGGTGGGCGCGCGGTCGAAGTAGATCTCGTCGTACACCTCGTCCGAGATCACCCAGAGGCCGTGGCGGTCGGCCACTTGCGCGATGCGCTCGACCACCTCTCGCGGGAAGACGGCGCCCGTGGGATTGGCGGGGCTGTTGATGACGACGGCCTTGCAGTGCGGCGGGATCCTCCAGCTGTCGGGATCCGGTAGGAAGCCGTTCTTCGCATCGAGAGGGTAGAACAGCGGCTCCGCCTGGAGAATGCGCGCCTGCCCCACGGCGTTGGGCCAGCCGGGATCCGGCAGCAGCACGGCGTCCCCAGGGTCCAGGACGGCCGCGAGCGCCAGGAACAGCGCTCCCACTCCTCCGGCGGTGACGAAGACCTGCTCCGGCGCGGCTTCGTACCCGTTGACGCGGCGCAGTTTCTCGCTGATGAGCTCCCGCAGGCGGGCCGGGCCGGGCGTGGGCGTGTAGACCATGCGCTCTTCCAGAACGGCGCGCGCCGCGGCGCGGCGGATCGGTTCCGGGGTCATCATGCTGGGCTCGCCGTACTCCAGGTGCGCGAGCCCCGGGCGGTTGCCCGCGAAGGCGGCGATGGCGCGGATTCCGGAGCGCGGCAGGGAGCCGAGCAGCGTGGACAGTGTCAGTGGCGACGTCATCGGCATCCTCCCCGACCGGAGCCTTTCGACGCCGCGCCATCGCATCCTGCGCCGTCCGCCCCGCGGCCTCCGCAGATTGGCGTCAGCGGAGCCAGCCGGAGAGCGCCGCCTCGCCGAGACCCACGAGGGCACCGATGGCGCCGCCCACCCACTCCACGAAGCGCAGCTCCCGCCGCATGATATCGAGGAAGAGCCGTTCCAGTTCCTCGGCCGAGAAGGCTTCCACGCGCTCCTCCACCATCGCCGCGATGTCGAGGCCGGCGCGCGCCTCCTCAAGGAGCTTGTCCAAGGACTCGGCGAAGAAAGCGTGGACCTCCCGCCGCACGATGCCGCCGAGCCAGCCGCCCGCGAGCTGCGAAAGCGGCGGCGGCAGCCATCCCAGCCGCTCGCCGAGCCGCGCCGCGGCCGCCGCCACCACCTGGGCCGCCACCTGCTCCCGGAGGGCGGGGTGCGCCAGCTCCTGCAAAAGTTCCTCGGCCGAGAGCAACCGCTCCGCCACCGCCTGCCCCATGGCGCGGGCCAGCGCGGCGCGCCGCGCGGGGATCACGCCCTGGATGCGCCACGGCCCCACGCGGATCGGCCGCCTGGGGCGGAAGAGCATGCGCACCGCCAGCCAGTTCGTGAACCAGCCGATCAGCCCGCCGAAGACCGCCATCCACACGTACGTCAACGGCGCGTCTCCCCGGCCGCCGGCCCCGCCCCCGAGTCCGCGGCCGCGCCGGCGGCCACACCCGCCGCCGCGTCCGCGGCTCGGCTGGCCGGCGTCGCCGCGCCCACCGCACCCACCGCGCCGCAGCGCTCGCAGCCGCCGCAGCGGCGCACGCGCGTCTCAAAGACGCGCTCGATGGTCTCCACCGCGTGGCGGCGGTCGCCCGCGTCCACCTCCCCGTGGAGCACCACGCGCCGGGGCGCCATGGTGATGAGGGCGCTGATGAGCACGTCCTCGTATTCCACGTCCTCTCCATCGCCGGGCGCCAGCTCCGGCGGCAGCCCGTGCCCGAGAGCGCCGCCGCGCTCGTCCAGAAGCCCGAAGGCGCCCCGCTCCCGGGCCACCACGTGCACGGTGTCCACGCGCGGCTCCTGAGCTTCCACAAAGTGACGCAGCAGGCGCACGAACTCCTCGTACTCCCGTTCCAGGATGTAGTCGTCCACCGCGCGGTCGACGGCGTCCTCCAGCTCCTCAACGTAGTCCTTGAGGCGGAAGGTCACGAAGCCGTCCATGATGACGCTATTGTGCCGGTCGAGATATTCCTGCAGCCGCGCGAGGACCTTCGTGGCGCGCGGCATGCCCGTGCGCCCGCCGCCCTCCCGCCGGAGGTGGGCCTGCGCATAGCCCAGAATGCGCTCCTGCTCGTCCGGGCCGAAATAGTCATAGTGGGCGCGGATCAGCCGCCTAAGGAGCCGCGGCTCCCACTGGCGGCAGATGACGTCCGTCAGGGCGCCGGCGATGGATTGCCGCAGGGCCGCCGCCGCCTCCGCCGCGCGCGGGTCGTCGCGGCGCAGCTCGAAGCGGCAGCCCAGAAAGCGCCAGCGTCCCCGCTCCACGACGTCCACGGCCACCGTCAGGCCGTACCGCGCCGAGGGGCCGGCGACGGCCTGGGCGAGCCGCTCGCGGACATCCTCCACGCCCTCGGAAACGCCGATGGCGATCGTCTCCATGCCACTCACCCCCAGGCATCGCCGCGTCACGATAGTATACGGCCGGCCGCGCCCGCACATACGGCCCGCTCCCATTTTTTGGCGGCGCGCCTTTCGTGGTGGCCTGGATCGGAGGGACGGGCGGAGCGCGCCCACGGCGGGCTACGCGCCGAAGAGCCGCTCCGCTTCTTCAAGCGCGGCCGCGAAGACGGCCATCGCCTCCTCGATGGGCTGCGGCGCGGCCATGTCCACGCCCGCCACGCGCAGCTGGTCGATGGGATGCATGGAGCCGCCCAGGGAGAGGAAGCGGAGGTAACGCTCCCGCTCCTCGGCACCGCCCTCCAGGATGCCGCGCGCCAGGGCGGTCGCAGCGCAGAAGCCGGTCGCGTACTTGTACACGTAGAAGTTGTAGTAGAAGTGCGGGATGCGCATCCACTCCCGCGCGATCTCCTCGTCCGTCACCACGGCCGGCCCGTAGTAGGCGGCGTTGAGCTCCCGGTAGAGCTCGTCGAGGCGGTCGGCCGTGAGCGCCTCTCCCTGCTCCACGATCTCGTGGATGCGCCGCTCGAACTCGGCGAACATCGCCTGGCGGAAGACGGTGGTGCGGAAGCCCTCCAGGTGGTGGTTCAGGAGGTAGAGGCGTTCGCGCTCGCCCTGCGCCTTCTCCAGAAGATGGTTCAGGAGGAGCGCCTCATTGGTGGTCGAGGCCACTTCAGCGACAAACGTGGAATAGTGCGCGTTGACGAACGCCTGCGCCCGCTGGGTGAAGAAGGAGTGCATGGCGTGGCCCATTTCGTGGGCGAGCGTGAACACGCTGTCGAGGTTCTCCTGCCAGTTCGTCAGCACGAAGGGATGCACGCCGTAGACGCCGTTCATGTAGGCCCCGGCGCGCTTGCCCGGGCGCTCGTAGACGTCCACCCAGCGCTCCGCGAGGCCCCGCGCCAGCTCCCGCACGTACGTCTCCCCCAGCGGCCGGCAGGCCTCGACGACCAGCGCCTTCGCCTCGTCGTACGGAAAACGGCGGTCGAGCTCGCCGACGAGCGGCACGTAGACGTCGTACATGTGGAGTTCCGACACGCCGAGGACGCGCTTGCGCAGCTCCATGTAGCGGTGGAGCAGCGGCAGGTGGCGGCGCAGCGTGGCGATGAGGTTGTCGTAGACGGCCACCGGGACGTTGTCGGGAAAGAGGGCGGCCTCCAAGGATGAGCCGAAGCGCCGCACCCTCGCAAAGAAGACGTCCTTCTTCACGTTGGCCGAGAGCGTCGCCGCCATCGTGTGGCGCACCGTGGCGTAGGTGCCGTAGAAGGCGCGGAAGGCTTCGCGGCGGACTTCGCGGTCCGGGCTCTCCATGAGCCGCAGGAAGCGCGCATGGGTGAGTTCGACGGGCTCGCCCTTCTCGTTGCGCACGGTGGGGAATTTGAGGTCGGCGTCGTTGAGCATGCCGAAGATCTCCTCCGGCGCATGCGCGATCTCTCCCGCCATGGCGAGGATCTGCTCCTCCGAGGACGAGAGCACGTGCGGCCTCTCCCTCAGCAGCTCTTCCAACGCGTGCCGGTAGGTCTCCAGCCCGGGCGTGCGGTCCACCCAGGAACGCAGATCTTCCGGCGCGATCTGCAGGATCTCGGGGTCGATGTACGCCGTCTCGCTGCGCAGCTGCACGTAGAGGCCCACGGCGCGGTCGTGCATCGCCTGGTAGCGCGGCTCCCGCGTGTTCAGGTCGCGCGCCAGGCTCGCGTACGCCAGCACGCGCAGGGCGCGTTCCCAGAGCTCGTCGCGCGTACTCAGGCAGTCGAGGAGCGCGGCCGGGCCCTCCGCGAGGCGGCCCTTGAAGCGCGCCACCTGCGGGATGTCGCGCCGCAGCGCCACAAACGCCTCCTCCCAGGCCTCGTCGCTCTCAAAGATGTCCTCAAGCCGCCAAGTGTACGCTTCGGGGATCTCGCGCACGGGGGTTTCCGTCATCCGTCACCGGCCCTCCATCTCCGCCTTCGCTTCGTTTCCGGGAAGGCCCTTCCCTGCCGCGTCCGGCGCGCAGGGCTCCCGCGGCCGGGAAGCGAACTGCCGCGTGGAGGCGATGCACGTGTCCCCGGCTCCACGCATCGGGTATTCCAAGCACTGCTTCGTGTGCGGGCAGGAGAACGAGCGCGGCCTGCGCGCCCGCTTCGAGGTGCTCGACGGCCAAGCGCGCACCGTCGTGAGGCCGCCCGCCCACGTGCGGGGTTTTCAGGGCATGCTGCACGGCGGCATCATCGCCGCCCTCTGCGACGAAGTCATGTGGTACGCCGGCTTCAGCCGCGACCTCTTCACCGTCACGGCCGACCTCTCCGTGCGCTATAAGGCCCCCGTGCCGGTGGAGGGCGAGGTCAGCGCGGAGGGACGCGTCCTCGAGGTGCGGCGGAAGATCGTGCGCACGGCGGCCGAGCTGCGCGGCCCCGGCGGCGAAGTGCTGGCGCTGGCCGAAGGGCGCTTCTTCGTCGTCCCGCCGGCGACGATCCTCGGCGACGAGGAGATCCGCCTCTATGAGGCCGGCCGCTGGACGGGCGCCGGCGCGGCGCCTTGCCCCGGCTCACGCGCGCTCGGCCCGGAAGGCGGCGCGCCGCAATTCCTCCTCTAGTTCCGCATCGCCCGTGACGGGCGGTGAGCAGGCGAAGCCGCGGCACACGTAGGCCGTGGGCCGGCCGCCCACAGGCGCCCGCCCCTCCCACGCGGGCGGCAGCGCGGCCCCCGCACCCGCGGCCGCGCCCGCCGCTCTAGTCGAACCGGGCTGGGCAAGGCGCGCGGCCCACGCGGCCGCATCCTCCGGCACCCATGTGAGCAGGCGCGCGGGCAGGAAGACCGCCCACACGCGCCGCCACCAGGCCCACGCCTGCGGATCGTCGCGCGGCGCCGCGATCGTCACCTCCGTGCCCCCGGAGGCCGCGCGCGCCCAGGCGGCGCCCAGGGACGCCATGCCCCACGCCAGCCGCTCCATCGCGGCCGCGTGCGCCTCAAGGGCGGCGTCCGCTACGGCGCGGAGGCCGTCCTGGCCCGTGAGCGGATGCAGGCGCAGGAGGACGTCGACGGCCACGCTCTGCGGCGCCGGCGGACCGCTGTCCAGGGCGGCCGTGGGCCGGTGGACGAGATCGGCCGTTCCGGCGCCGGCCAGGAAGAACGCTCGCTCGCGGGCGTCCCAGAAGCGCTCGACCATGCCGCGGGCCAGCTCCGCCGCGGCTTGGAGCCAGGAGGGGTCGAAGTCGGACTCGTAGAGGTCGAGGAAGCCTTGCACCACGTAGGCGTAGTCTTCCAGCGTGCCCTCCACCGAAGCGCGGCCGTCGTGCCAGCGGCGATGGATCTCTCCCGGCCGCGGACGCAGGTCGTCCCTGAGGAGCGCGCCCAGGCGCCGCCCCGCCTCCAGGTACGGCCGCTCCTGCAGCACCTGCCAGCCGTGGCTGAGCGCGGACAGCGCCAGCCCGTTCCAGCCGGCCAGGATCTGCTCATGGCGCAGCGGGCGCGGGCGGCGCTCCCGGGCCGCCTGGAGGCGCCGACGCCCCCTCTCCAGCCGGGCGCGCACCTCCTCCTCGGGCAGGTGGAAACGCTCAGCGAGCTGGTCTGAGGACGCCTCCACATGCAGCACCGTCGTGCCGCCCTCGAAGTTGCCCTCCGCGGTCACGCCGTAGCGGGCGCAGAGGAGCTCCGCCTCCTCAGACGCCGCAGCGCGCACCTCTTCCGGCGTCCAGACGTAGAAGCGGCCCTCGCCGCCCTCGCTGTCGGCGTCCAGGGAACTGTAGAAGGCCCCCTCCGGCGAAGCCATCTCTCGCAGAAGAAACTCCAGGGTGCCGCGCGCGACGGCGGCCAGCGCCCCGTCGCCGGTGATACGGTAGGCGTCCAGGTACACCGGTACGAGGAGCGCGTTGTCGTAGAGCATCTTTTCAAAGTGCGGCACGCGCCAGGCGCGGTCCACGCTGTAGCGGTGGAAGCCGCCCCCCAGGTGGTCGTGGATGCCGCCCGCCGCCATCTTGCGGAGCGTGAGGAGGGCGGCGTCCAGCGCGCGGCGCTCGCCGGCGAGCGCCGCTGCGAGGAAGAGAAGGTGCAGATTCGCCGGGTTGGGGAACTTCGGCGCACCGCCGAAACCGCCGTGGACTGGGTCGAACGAGCGGAGGAGCGCCTCGGCCATGCGGCGCAGGCGGGCGAGGCCGGCGCCCGCCCCGGCCTCATCCCCCGTGGGTCCGCCGGCCTGCCCTCCGCGCGGCCCGGCCTCTTCCGGCAGCACGCCGGCGCGCGGGCGGTCTACCTCCTCCAGTGCGCGCGTCCAGCGTTCGGCCACCGCTTCGATCTCCGCTCGCTCCTCGCGCCAGGCGGCGGCGAGCGTGCGCAGCACGTCCGCAAAGCCGGGACGCCCGTAGCGCCGGCGCGGTGGGAAGTACGTGCCGACGAAGAAGGGCTTCCGCTGCGGGGTCAAAAAGACGGTCAGCGGCCAACCGCCCTGGCCCGTCACCATCTGGCAGACGGTCTGGTAGACGGCGTCGAGGTCGGGCCGCTCTTCGCGGTCCACCTTGACGTTGATGAAATGCTCGTTCATGAACGCGGCGATCTCCGGGTCCTCGAAGGACTCGTGCGCCATCACGTGGCACCAGTGGCAGGCGGCGTAGCCGATGCTGAGAAGAATGGGCTTGTCTTCCGCGAGGGCGCGGCGCAGCGCCTCCTCCCCCCACGGGTACCAGTCGACGGGGTTGTGCGCGTGCTGGCGAAGGTAGGGTGACGCTTCCCGGGCGAGGCGGTTCGGCGCGCGGCTCGACATGGGCGTTCCTCCCACGGACCATTCTAGGCTGCGCGCCGGTGCGCGATGCGCAGCCGCCGCTACGCGCCCTGGCCCGCGGCCGGCGCCCGGCCGGCCGCCTCGCCCGCGGCCGCCGCCGCCTCCAGCGCCGCCGCGGGGATCGCCGCCGGGGCGGCTCCGCCCGCCATGCGCTGCAGCGCGCGGCGCAGGGCGTCGACGGCGTCCGGGGCGAACTGCCGTCCCGCCTGCACCCCCAACTCCCGCAGCGCCGCCGTGTACGGCAGCGCGCGGCGGTACACGCGGTCGGTCGTCATCGCGTCAAAGGCGTCCGCCACGGCCACGATGCGCGCTCCCACAGGGATCCGTTCCCCCGCGAGGCCGTCCGGGTAACCCCGGCCGTCCCAGCGCTCATGGTGGTGCCGCACGATCGCCGCCGCGCCCTCCAGCCCCGGCACGCGGCTCACGATGGCCTCGCCGCGCGCCGCGTGGGTCTGCATCACGGCCCGCTCCTCATCCGTCAACGGGCCGGGCTTGCCCAGGATGTGGTCCGGGATCGCCACCTTGCCGATGTCGTGCAGGATGGCGCCGCGGACGACGTCCTCCCTCTCCGCGGGGGAGAGGCCCATCTCCTCCGCCATCAGCTCCGCATAGGCGGCCACGCGCTCCACATGGCCGCCCACGTATTCGTCCTTGGCCTCGACCGCGTCCGCAAGGGCGCGCAGGGCCCCGTGCAGCGTGTCCTCCACGCGGTGGACGGCCCGCTGCAGGGCCTCGTTCAGCAGCCCCAGTTCCGCGTGCTGGCGGCGCAGCCGCTCACTCATGCCGTGGGCGAGGAGGAGGAGCGCCAACCAGAGCGCGCTCAGCGCGCCGATGAACACCATCACGAGGAAGCGGCGCAGGGCTGCGAGCTCCTTGAAGAGCGGGGCGGCGTCGCGGTAGGACTCGAATGCGCCGACGACCCGCCCGCCGGCATCCTTGACGGGCAGATACACCTCCAGCGCCTTCGTGAGGCCGAGAGCGCGCTCCTCCGCGTTCTCGGAGCGGGTGAGGTCCGAGACGTCGGCGGACACGCGACCGGCGAGCGCAGCCGCGAGACCCGCCTCCACCTCGAACGAGCGCCCGATGATCTGCGGCTCTGTGGAGTAGAGCACTTGCCCCTGCGGCGACCAGATTTTCACGAGGAGCACCTGATGGGGCAGGTTCTGGCGCACGACGCCGTCGACGGCGGCCAATTCCGCGGGGCTCAGGGGGTGCGTCCAGTCCACGAGCGCGACGGCCTGCCGCACGTTGCGAAGGTCATCGGCCGTCTCTCGGGCCTGCCAGTCCAGCACACGGTCCGTGACAAAGCGCGCGAGCGCCGACTGCACCACCCACCCAAGGAGCGCCACGATGACGAGGCTGACCAGCGCAAAGCGCATCTCCCAGCGCACCAATGTCGAAGCCGCCTCCCGGATGGCGCAATTCGCCGGGATACCCACCATTTTCCTACCGGGTGGCGCGTAACTTTAAATGGTATACCATGGTGGACACAGATCCTGGGAGGGCGCCGCCATGGACCAGCCCCACCGTACTCGCGGCCGAGGCGGTTTCCGCGTGCGGCTGGCCGCTCTGGGCCGGCGCTGGCCGCCGGCCCACCGCCATGCCCACAGCGCGGCCATCGCGGCCGTGCCGGCGCTGCTCCTCAGCGGCCTGGCGCTGTACCTTCCCGCGTGGCACGCTCCGCTCATCCCCTACCTGCCGTTCATCTACTGGGGCCACGTCGTGCTCGGGCTGGGCTACGCCGCGCTGCTCGTTCTCCCCTTGGCGGCGCCGGCGGCCGGGCGGCGACTCGCCGGCTTCGACTGGCTCGTGGTGCTCGTCACGGGCGCGGGCCTGACGGCCACGGGCGTCATGCTCTGGCTCATCCAGGTGTTCCCTGCGGTCTGGCGGCGGAACAGTTTCGAGTGGCACGGCTTTCTGGCCATCCTGCTGGCGGCGTGGTTCGTCTGGCACGCGTGGGTCAAGCTGCGGCCCGCGCTGGCGCCGCGCGCCAAGGGACGGGGCACGGCGGCGGGACCGTCGCCCGCTTCGGAGTAGCCCACCAGCGCGCCGCTCGGATCGTACACGTAGAGGTCGAAGTCCGGGCTGCCGCCGGACCAGTTCGGCATGATCATCGTCACGGCCACGGGATAAGCGGTGGACGTCACGCTGAGGCTCCACAGGTCGCTGTCGCCCGAGAAGCCCAGGCTGCCGCTGAAGTATGCGTGCGCCGGCACGGCCGGCCCCGTACCGGTGAACCCGCCGGCCAGCTTCACCGCGTCGTACGCTTGCAGCCGGCCGAAGCCGTAGTCCACGTCCTGGCCGGCCGGCCCCCAACCCTGCGCCGTCGACGTGATGTCCGACTTCACCTGCGCCGGGGTGAGCGACGGGTTCGCGTCGAGCATCAGGGCCACCGTGCCCGCCACGAACGGGGTCGCCATGCTCGTGCCGCTGTACGTGACGTAACCGTTGCCGCTGTTCGCCTTGGCCGCGGTGATGTTGACGCCGGGGGCGGCGACGTCCGGCTTCAGGCGGCCGTCGAGCGTCGGACCGCGGGAGGAGAAGTCGGCGAGGTAGAAGCCGCCCTCGCCTGGATCGGCCATGGCGCCGACCGTGATCGCGTTCGCCGCCGCGGCGGGGGAACCGACGGTGCACGTGCCCGGCCCGCTGTTGCCCGCCGCCACCACGGCCACGATGCCGGCCGCGACCGCGTTGTTCACGGCCGTCGACGTGCTGTCCGTGCCGTCGGAGCAGGCCGACGTGCCGAGGCTCATGTTGATGACGCGGATGTTGTAGCGGCTCTTGTTGTTGATCACCCAGTTGACGCCCGCGGCCACGGTGCTCATGCTGCCGCTGCCGGCGGCGTTCAACACCTTCACGCCCACGAGCGCGGCGCCGGGCGCCACACCGACGTACTTGGCGTTGCCGTCGCCCTCACCGGCCGCGATGGACGCGACGTGCGTCCCGTGGCCGTTGTCGTCGTACGGCGTGGTCCGCCCGTTGACGAGGTCGTCCCAGCCGATCACCTTTCCGCCGTCGAGGTCGACGTGCGTGCTGTCGATGCCGGTGTCGATCACGGCGATGACGATGTCCGTGGTGCTATAGCCTTTGGGAGCGCCGTCGCGGTCGCCGGTGACGCCGAAATCGGCGCGCGCTTTCGTGGCGCCGAAGTACTGCGATGCTGTGTCGTCGAGCGCGTAGACGGGCTCGTCGTATTCGACGGAGCGCACGAAGGGGAGGCGGGCCAGCGCCCGGATCTGTCCCTTGGTGAGGTCCGCGGCGAAGCCGGGGAAGGCCGCGTCGTACGTGAAGCGCGCGTGGAACGCGCCCACCGCCGCCTTCAGCTGAGCCTCGTCCGCCGGGGCGAGCGCCCGCGTGTACATCACGATCACGGGGAGCGCCTGCGCGTCGCCCGCCGCCGCCATGCGCTGCTCCAAGTCGTCGAAGAGCTTGTTGTGGTCCGCGTCAATGATGCGAACCGCGTCCGGCTTCGCGGCCGGAGCCGCTTTGACCGGAGCGTGCGCCGCGCCGGCCGCCGCGCCCGCGGCCGGGGAAAGCGTGCCGCCCGCGTAGGTCCGCGGCACGCCGGCCAACAACAACGCCGTGAACACGGCGATCACGCCGAGCCCACGGTGCCAACCTGCCCGCACACGACACCGCATGTCGATCGCCCTCCTTAGGCGAGATGTAAGATCAGCATGGGACAAGGTAATGAAATCCGTTTGTCGAATCGAGTCGTGGAAGCAAATGTAAGGAAAGATGACCTAGGACTGGAGTCCCAAGTCATTCATACTTCAAGCAATTCGTTTGGTGGGGGCAGACGATCAGCGGCAGGAGAGGCACGGCGCACGTCAGGACTCAGCAGGCCTGTAGCGCCTCACTTCAAGGTCTTGAGGTACGCGATGATGCTGTCGACCTGCTCCTTGCTCAACTGGCCGCGCCAGCGCGGCATCGCCGGGTTCAGGCTCTTGCCCTCCTCGTCCTTGCCGTCGAGGATGGCGCGTTCCAGGAGCGACGTGTCGTTGTGGTACAGGGGCTCCAGGTGGCGCTGGCGGAGATCGGCAGAGGTCGCGATCCCGATCTTCATGCCCCCGGCCGCGTTCATTCCGTGGCAGGACGCGCAATGGCTTTCGAAGAGCTGCTTGCCAGCGGCGACGGACGACGGGGCGACGTTCTTCGATGAGTTGGCGCGGCCCTTCGCCAGCGAACACGCGTTCGCGGTTAACAGGATCACCGCCAACCCGGTAACGACGATCGAGCGAGCGGTCATGGCTCGGATCCGCCTCCGCGGACAGTTTGCTTCCTTTCGAGTCGAGGCGCTCATTCTGCGACCCGCTGACTGGGTCTCGGCGCGAAGGCCCGGCCGCG